>CAYSBQ010000291.1:0-2504 GCA_964429315.1 uncultured Desulfobacterales bacterium | reverse complement strand
TTTTTATTAGCTCAGGTACTAAATAGCCAAATCCTGTCATGCCGGAGATTGCAAAAGGGGGGAAGCGTTTGGCTTTTATATGTCCGTGTTGGTGGATATTTCCACTGAGTCCCTGTAATGCTTGATCAAGTCCAGGGCTTCGGCTTCAGTAGATAGGTATTTGATGGATTCGCGAAAATGTCTGGCATGGGGCAACCCTTTCACGAACCAGGCGAGTCTGCTGCGCATCATATAGCAGGCGTGTTCCTCACCGAAATAGACCACGGAAGCTCCCAGATAGCGAGTCATCATGCGGAATCGGGATGAGAGGTCTGTTTCGAGAAAATCCTCGCCCTTCAGCAAAGCATTTATCTGTCTGAAAATCCATGGGTTGCCGATAGCTGCCCGCCCGATCATAACGGCATCGCAGCCGGTTTCCGTCAACATTTGCAGTGCGTCCCGTGCGGTGACAATATCGCCGTTGCCGATGACCGGTATGGATACCGCCCGCTTGATCTGCGCTATAACCTGCCAGTCGGCTCGTCCTCTGAAACCTTGTGACGCCAGTCTTGGGTGAACCGCAATCGCATCAACCCCCTGGTTTTCCGCGATTCCCGCGATGATCCGTGCATCGTCTGCGTTCTTTTCCCAGCCGGTCCTGATTTTAATTGTCAACGGTATCTTGATTGCCGCGCGAACCGACTTGATGACGGCCTCCGCCAGAGCATGCTTTTTCATCAGGGCTGCCCCGGAACCACTTTTCAATACTTTTCTCACGGAGCAGCCAAAGTTGATATCGAGAATATCGGCACCGGAAGATTCGACTATTTTTGCCGCCGCAGCCATAATGTCCGGGTCCGCCCCGAAAATCTGCACCGAGAGGGGTTTGTCCTCCGGTACACTCTCTAGAAGTTTCTCAGTTTTTCCGGATTGATAGACAAGACCGTTGGAACTGATCATCTCTGAGCAGACAAGACCGCACCCGGCCTCCTTTGCAATCAGACGCATGGGCAGATTGGTAATGCCGGCCAGAGGAGCCAGAATCGTAATATTGTCTAATTTAACGCTTCCGATATACATTATTTACTTACCCAATGAAAAACTTAAATTTTGATTTATCAACCGTGTTTTCTTTTCGCATCAATGAAGTACTATCTTAAATTGTTTGTTTTTTGTTATTTGCTATCTATGATTTTTGAAGTTAACTTCTCCGCCCGGCCGATATACCCCATTCAATGTTATGCGTTAATCCTTGGGCAAGGCACTCGTTGAATTCGCATAACAGTACAAACAATTATGATAACAGGGCTGCCGGCTGTAGGAACCGATATCCACGGATTTCATGCATCCACAGCCCGCCCTGACACGCTGCCCGGAATCTTTTCCCAAAGAAATCTGACCGCCAAACAGTTGCATCATCAGGTCATTGGGTATGCAGGCGCTTTTGCCTATTGGCAGATCATCTGCAACCAGCTCCAGCAATTCCCTTTCGCAACATGTTTGCAATGATACCCCCATGGGTTCAAGTATCCGACTCATATCTCTCAGGACACCGGCTTTCTTTTGCATGGGAACATCGACGAATTCAAGCACCGGCTCATGGGTCAGCCGCTGCTTGATCTTTGGATACATGTCCATAAAGCTCGTAATACAACGCTTGACACCCAGGCTGGCCGCTTGCTCGGCGATGAGAGGAAAATCTTTCAGGTTATTCTGAATCTCATGGGTCTCTGTTTTATAGAAACAAACCGGATCAAATCGCCAGTTTATGGTCCTCGGGTCATAATGATGACAGAGATATTCCAGCTGCGCCAGCCGCTCCTTCAACCGTGGCAGACCGGGTTCCAGCAGTGCAGACTCGGAATTCAGACTAAAATTGAAAAAAAGGTGATAGCCAAGTGTCTGCAACTGCCTGCCAAAATCTCCGCTGATGAAGGGGCCAAAATTTTTCGACCAGAATACGATCGTATGCACATCCGCTGCTGAAGCCGGTACCAGAAAGATTTTGTGACTATAAGGGTTCACCACCTCGAAAAACCCTTTTTGGATCCCCTGCATCAACCAGTCCATGTAAAATGCAGGAATGTCTGTCCGGCGTGATGCGGATAGGACCGTTTTTATCGTTGGGTTCTTTTTTCCCATGTCTGTATTGAGCCATATGACCCGGAAATTTCATGCAATTTTCGGGTTAGCGTTTAAAATCCTTCAAGGATATCACAGACCCTTTTATTTCTGATTTCGGATCCTTTTCAGTGGATGAATCTTCTTTGGAGATTTCTTCTTCCGGTTCCGGTGGTTCCACCAGCTCGAGTCGCATCTTTTTGCCGTCCATGGTAAATGTGTCACCATTGATATAGACGTTCCTTAAAATCCACGTCACCACCTGTGGAGGCACCTGAAGCAAGAGAAAAGTTACATGGTACCAGTCCGGTTTTGCGTCAGGCAGAATGCTTTCTATGCGTGCAAAGACCAGTGGATTTTCTTCGAAATAGATCAACACAATATCGTTTTCAGCTGCCATGCGG
>CAYSBQ010000290.1:0-2512 GCA_964429315.1 uncultured Desulfobacterales bacterium | reverse complement strand
AATGCGTGCGAATCAACAGGTGGGCCTGTTCAAATAGTGATTTCTGAAGAACAAGCCAAGGGACCGGTGGGCAAGGTTGTGCGTATTCTAGTAACTGATAACGGTCCAGGGATCCCACAAGAAATCCAGGGCTGCTTGTTTGATCCTTTCTTCAGCACCAAAGAAGAAGGCACAGGTCTTGGCCTAAGCATTGCTACAAGAATCCTACAAGAACATGGGGGACAGTTGGAGGTTCATTCAAAAAAGGGCACAACATTTACCATAACCTTGCCGTGCAAGGAGGAATAGATTGAGTACAATTCTGATTGTCGACGATGATCCCCAGCTACGCCAGAGTTTCCAGAAACTCTTAACGGATGAGGGTTATAATGTCGTGACTGCGCCCACAGGCGAGAAAGGTATCTCCATGGTTCGTGAGAAGGCACCTGACCTCGTCATTACGGATGTGCGTTTGCCTGGCATGGATGGCCTTAGAACCTTTGAATCAATGCGAAAGATTGAGCCGAAGCTTCCCGTGATTGTCATGACGGCCTTCGGCACCACGGAAACGGCCATAGAAGCCACCAAGCTGGGGGCCTTTGACTATGTACTCAAACCCTTTGACATCCCGGATATCCTGACCTTGATAGAGCAGGCTCTGGAGGCTGGTCGATTTGCACGCTTCAGGGTAGAGATGAATGTGGCCCCGGAAACAGCTTCTGCCGAAGCTATAATTGGTCGCACTAAACCCATGCAGGAACTATACAAGGCCATAGGTCGGGTGGCTCCCACTGATGCGACCGTCCTCATTCGAGGGGAATCAGGCACGGGCAAAGAACTGGTAGGTCGTGCGGTTTATCAACACAGCCTCCGCGCAAACAAGCCATTTCTTGTGATCAACTGCGTGGCCATTCCGGAGACCCTGCTTGAAAGCGAACTATTTGGATATGAAAAAGGGGCTTTTACTGGTGCGATCAGTCGGCGCGTAGGCAAGATTCAGCAGGCTCATGGTGGAACGGTGTTTCTGGATGAAATTGGGGACATGCCTTTTAGCATTCAGGCGAAAATACTGCGCCTGCTTCAGGAAAAAAGTATTGAACGCCTGGGCGGCCGGGAACCCATACGAGTTGACGTCCGAATTGTAGCAGCCACAAATCGAGACCTTGAATCAGCAGTGTCTGATGGACATTTCCGTGAAGACCTTTACTATCGCCTCAAAGTAGTTACGCTTTCGCTTCCACCCCTCCGAGACCGGAGGGATGACATCTCCCTGCTCACGGATTACTTTCTCGCACAATTTGCCAGGGACATGGGAACTGACAATCCTGGAATTACCAAAGAAGCAAAGGCATTGCTCAGTAACCAATCTTGGCCTGGGAACGTGCGAGAACTGGCCAACGCTATTCAGAAAGCACTAATCTTCAGCCGTGGCGGCCGTATTGACTTGGAAGGTGCCTCCCAAGCCGTAACCAGCGACCCCATTTCAATCCAAGGAGATGACACGCCAACCGACGCGATTCGAGAATGGGTTCGAGCCAAACTCACCTCAGGAACGCCAAAGGACATGTTCAACACCCTAATGGATCGATTTGGCAAAATGCTAGTCGCGGAAGCCCTCAAGCTCACCAACAACAACCACACCCGCGCTGCCAAACTCCTTGGACTCTCCCGCCCCACGCTACTTTCCAGAATCGAAAAGTATCGTCTCAAGACAGAAACCTTGGTGAAGGATGCCCCTCCTGATTGATTCCTTTTTGGCCCCGCATATAAACTTGAGCCTTTACAATCTGTAAAAGAAACTGACATTCACCAGTCGATGCACCAACGTGATCCAATGCCCCCAACCTTCGTAATATATCTTCGTTTCAAGTAGTTGCTTCATTTAGACCGCGAGTCACACATTGGCACAGTCATTGCCTCAGCTAGTTGCAAATAACTTACGAGGTGAATCTTTTGCTGGACACTTTCACAGTTTTGCTTGCGGATCGCAATCCCCATGTTCGACAGTTTCTGAGGCGAGAACTCGTGGCAGAGGGATACAATGTATTGGTGGCAAAAGACGGGAGAGAAGTCTTAGTCATACTTGACGCCAAAGAATCTGCCGATATTCTGGTCCTGGATCTGGATATGCCGCATGTAAACGGACTGCGAATATTGGGCTGGCTCAAGCAGCGTGGCTTTCATACGCCCGTTATCGTGCATACATACCATACGGAGCACATAAACCACCCCGCAGTGCGAAATGCCGCTGCCTTTATCGAAAAGACCGGGAACAATATTGATGGGTTCAAGGCGGTGGTGGCCAGGTCGTTACGCGCGTCATATCCCGACAGGTTTGGGGCTATTGAGAGACGACGTCACATTATGACCAGCAAAGATAGGCAAGCTGAAAAGCTCTCCCTGTCAGAGAATTCCTAAAGGAGGAATCGTCATGGTGGCAAATTTTAGGATATTCAGTCGTCGAAGAGGTGATTCTCTAACGGAGAGCGGGACGCTCTTTAATAATTTAGTTGACGCCATGTCCAATTCATAT
>CAYSBQ010000289.1:0-2553 GCA_964429315.1 uncultured Desulfobacterales bacterium | reverse complement strand
CTTTGCCGGTGTCTGGGGGCAGGCAGGGCAGGGGGCGCCGGGCCAGCAGGCCGCCCTGGAGGCATTGGCTCCTCACCCGCAGGGATTGTCCCTTGAGAGGCTGGCAGGGGCCGCCGGGCTGGATGAAGACGCGGCGGTCGCCGCCCTGCAGGTGCTCGATCGGCATGACGTCGTAGAACCCATGTTCTAATCAATCTTAGTGCCGCCGCTGAATTTCAATCGGCAAGGGACAAGTTCCCGTCAGGCCGAGACCTAAACTTGACATTCTCGAAACCACTCGGCAGCGTGGGGGAGAGCAACGGTTGAGCAGTTTAGGAACAAACGAAGTGTAAGCCATTGCCAACTTTTTCGTATAGGCTATTGCCAACTTTTTCGACGGTAACGGTGCAGGTAGGCCATTTCCAACATCTCGCATCGTTCCCCGCAACATGTCCAGCCGGATGAAACTAAATCAGACCCGTCGGTGGACCTCAAGTAGGCCGTGGTCAATAACTTCGACGCTACTGGCATTATCTCTGGCGCTATTGCCAATAACTTCGATTTCCTACACCTATCTAGTCCCACAGAACATATAGATAAACTCGAATGAGTCCTAACTTTTATTAGGACTCATTCAAGTATATCTATATGTTCTGCATTATCTTCACTGTCAAGGTACAAATTCCATATTTTCATCAAATGGTTCGTATGTATCAATATTCCCACATTCGGGACAAGTGACACCGTAGGAAGAACGCGGTACAGGGCCTTTGACGTAAAAACTATATCTACAATATGAACACTTGTGAACAAAAGCTGCCGGCATCGCACTTTCTTCTTCCGGTGTCACATACGCAGAGGCACGACGAGACTCGGCTGATTTCTGCTCCCTGGCAAACTCGTTGAGTGTGTTGACTAAACGCTCAATAGTTTTACTCGTCTCAGCCCAGAAGGATAGTTGTTCCTCTTTAGTCATCTCTATATCCAGAAACTCCAACCGCACACCATAGCTAGTTGGTCTATCAAGAATATGAGTTATACGTTCCAGATGAAACAGGTCAACTTCTTTTTCTACAGCAACATTCTCCAATTCCTTGCGTTCACTTAGCGTAAGTTCTTGGTTAGTCACAAATGCTATTCCATCTGCTTGATTGTCAAACACCCCTTGCAAATCATGTTTAAATTTCTTTTGTATCTCGCTAAATGACTTTTGTCCTCTCGGGAAAGAGACCGCGCCAATCCATCTCTTGCCCTCACGAGTACAGATCATATCTTTGATGCTATCCGGCCCCCCCAATGGATGGCTCGGCTCAACTGACATATAGCCTTCTATATGCAAAATGTGAGCGGCTAGCCTTTCTGCTTCCTTCTGCCCACGTGTCCAGTCTCTTAACCTGGACCAAGTCTCATCACCGCCGCCACGTCTTCTAGTCATAATAATTATGCTCCTATCCGTCAGCCAGTGAGTGGTAAATGTTTGTACTGCTATACGAAAGACAAGTTTCCGTTAAACATCTCAGCCTACCTCCCTCCCCTACTCTGAAATAGCAAGCTCCAGCCACACCAACCGCTCAAACCCGATGGCGACCACGCTATAGGTCCGCAGGCGCAAGAGGTCGCCATACGCGGACTGTAGCGTGGCGCGGTAGCCTTGTAGCTTGTGCTGGGACTGGGCCAACTTTTGGGCCACGGGCGGCAAGACGGCCAGCGCCCCGCGCTCCTTGTGCCGGGCCTCGTCTCCCGTCAGCCCCAACTCTTGCAGGCCGACGTACTTGAATTCGATCAGGACGTCCAAAAGCTGGTACTGCCGCATGTCGGGGCGCACGATCATCGTCAGGTCGGCGTAATCGCGCTCCAACGCGGTTTCCGAGTCCATGATGTAGAACGTGTCGTTGAACAGCAGGGTCAGAAAGGCAGTTTTTACTGTCAGTTCATTGGCCCACCCTGCCGCTTTACGGCAGGCATAATCGCGGTTGTCAAAGGCTCTAAAGTAGCGCCCCTCGATAAAGTCGCACAGGGGCTGCATATCACCAGTCTGATAAAGAGTTTGCGTGACCCGCTGCGCCTCGTTTGTGTTGGCTGATTCTGGCAGCAACGTCTCTCGCAGGCGCTCGACGTACAACCTGCGCACCACCAGGTTGGGAATGCGTAGCGCCAGTTCGCCAAAACGGTTCTGACCGGCCAGAGTCAAGACCCCAAAATAGTACAGCAATGAGGCCATAAAGGTATGGTCCTTGGTGGTTTGCAGCATGTCCTCTACCCCAAACCGGTCGGCCAATTGCACGACGCTGAGAAGTCGCTGTTCATCGAGGGCCTGCATCACCACGCCCTCGCCGTTGGGCAATTGCGCTACGTAGGCAATCTTGCTGCGGTCCATCGCCAGGTTGCTGTCCAACAAGTTGCGGGGATACTGCCCATACTCTTGCAGATGTTGGAGAAAATAAAGCGCCAGAGTGGGGTTGTACACCAGACTCTGTTGACCATAAGCAAAGGCATAACCATTGTAAAAGGTGCGCATGGTGGTTAGGGCATCCTGGGCTTGCTCCACGGACATTTGTTGCAGGATCGCCTGAA
>CAYSBQ010000288.1:0-2605 GCA_964429315.1 uncultured Desulfobacterales bacterium | reverse complement strand
GCGGCTAAATGGCCGCCTATTTCCAATACGCGGCTTTTTAGCCGTATATTACTTTTGCTGCAATTTATCTAACATTAAGATATTAAAATAAATACTAAACTATCAAGGTGTATATTGAAATTGAAAATGCGCAAAAAAGAAAAAAAGTGTTACATTACAAAATACACTGTATCTAAAGGGAACGTCCATAAGAAACTAAATAACTCAGAATACTTTTTGGTTTCTTAGTTTTTTATGGACGTTCCCTATCCCCTGCGCCATTCTCCGCACAGATTGATCTGTAAAAAGCCGGAGCCTACATCATCCAATGAGGTCGATCTTTCATCCGGTCGTCCACAATTTCTTGCAGCCAACCCTTTATCTCCGGAGCTAAATAGAATTTCGGATAAATAAGGTCATCCCCAGCCGCGATTACGCCTTCGGAGACGGCTTGTTTGGCCAAAGCAGTACCGGGATAGATTCGTATGCCTATGGTGACTTTGACGGCATCCAGATTTAACGAATCTACGAACGTAAAACTTTCTTCAATCGAGCCTTTTGATTCACCAGGCCCTCCCAGTAACAAGAAACCCATGCGAGCTATTCCGTAGTCAGCAAGGAGTTCAGACGTGCGTCGGATAGTCTCAAGGCCAAACTTCTTGTTCATATTTTGCAGTATGATTTTAGATCCACTCTCGAATCCTAAGCTCACTTCTTTACATCCAGCTTTTGCCATGTCCCTTACGAGGCTTTCATCAACATAGCCGGGGTACAGAATGCATCTCCAAGATATGGCCAAGCGCCGTTCAGTAAGTGTTTGGGAAAGCGCTTTTGCATATGACAAAGGAATATTGAATATGTTGTCGGTGAAGAAGAATCGGCGAAACCCATTCTCAACGTGACGGGCAATGAGATTGACGACTGTTTCCACTGTATGTTTACGGATAATTCGTCCCTCTATTACCGAGGTGGAACAGTAGCTACAGCACATCGGACACCCCCGCCTTGTCTGAATAGGCATCAATAAGTCCTGGTTCTCGGCAACCATCTTGGACCACAAACTAGAATCAGGGAGGGGCAGCAGATCCAAATCCTTGACAAACTTCCTTTTGCATTGGAGTCCTCGTGTTGGAAGAAAAAGGCCCGGGGTCCCCGAAAGGTCAGCCTTTTGTTCCATGAGAGCTAGGAGAGTAGGGAACGCAATCTCTCCTTCTCCCTGGATTCCCATATCTGCTCCCAGATATGAAAGTACGCTTTCAGGAAAAATGCTGTAGCCTGCGCCGCCCAAGACGATAGGGGCTTCGGAACACCGACGGCATTCGGACATGACCGGTTTGACTTGGTCTAACAAGAGATTCGGAGGCGCCATCTTCTGATCGTCGATGTTCCTGATCGATATCCCTATGATTTCAGGCTGAAAACCCTCCACGGCTTCCTTGATAGCGGTTCCTGTATTTTTGACGCTTAGAAGATCAATCAACTCTACGCAATGACCAGCATTTTGCGTGGCAGCGGCCACTGCGGCCAATCCTACTGGGATGACGAGCATATTGATCGACTCGGTGTTAGCAGATACAAGTAGAACTCTCATCGCTCTTTCCCCGCTAAAGCTCTGTCCTACGGACAAAGCTCCGATACTGTCACTTTACGGCAAAAGAATATCAAAGCCCTTTAGGCCTGTTTAGTCTCACCCCAAGCTCTTTTGCTGCGTAAAATCTTCTTCCGTGCCGTAGCCCAGGTTTTCGTTGTTAGAAAGGATTCTTCAAAGCGTTCAAGCATCTGACGAAACATGCCATAGGGTACGGTAAAGTTAAGCTCGTCAGTCTTAAAAAACTTGCGGGCAGACAGATCCCAGCCGCCCAGGACAGCCTTGTTCTCACCGCTCGCCAGGTATTTGAACGGCCAGGTGATCAGATTCGTGCATGCAGCACCCCATGGCGATCTCACTACCTCAGGGTCATTGGTTACAAAGGTAGCCAATTTGGAGGCCGCACAAGGTCTCCGGTCGGGCGAAGAAAGCAACCAATTCTGGCTCCTCTTTGGCATCAAACAGGCTTAAGGGCTTTAACACGCAGAACCTTTTGGGTGCGGGCCTCGGATCTATGTAGTCGAAGATTCGCCTCAGCGCATCAGGTGAGTCACAATATAGCTCTCCCTCCATGCGGTCTGGAATACCCGTAGAAACGTAGTGAATAATGGTTTCTGTCTGGGGCTTCATGAAACCGAGCCAGAAGGCACCGCCCGGACAACCGAAGCGTTGGGCATCGAAGTATGCAGCGCTTTTCTTCTTACGAGCCAGCCATATATTTCCGATGGCACATGAAAATTGGCCGAAAATGGTCTGCTAATCGATCTCGTTGTTCTTTTCCTTTTCCCGCGTTGGCAAATCCAACGGTTTAGGCGAGAATCCTTCAACAGGTTTTTCATCCGTGTAAAAGATTCCCATGGGTTCTTCGTCCAACCCCAAGATTTCAAGAAAACGAGGAAGTGCCTTTATCATTTGTAAGTTCATCTGAGCCTCCTTCTGATTTCTTCGGCGGCATCACAACAGTGGGAAGACTTCGATAGCAACCTGGATAGAAACGCATCAACAGACCGATTCCATTGTAGATCCCTAGTTGAAGTG
>CAYSBQ010000287.1:0-2641 GCA_964429315.1 uncultured Desulfobacterales bacterium | reverse complement strand
CAGAAAGGTTCGGCAGGAGCGCCTGGATGATGACGGCAATATTTACCAGGAGATCGATTTGGATGCGGCCGGAAAACCATTCGAGATTCGCGAGGATAGCACCGCGGATCAACGGATGGATACGGTTTATTATTTTGAAAAAGGACAGATTACACGTATCACCCGCGATCAGGATGGTGATGGTGCCGTCAATGTCCTTGAGTTGTATCAAAATCAAGCGCTTTTGGAGAGCCGTATCGACGCAAATGGGGACGGAACAATAGAAGAGCGGCTCCTTTTCGATGAAGATGGCGCCCTGGCAAGACGCCATCTGGATACAGACCGGAATGGTGATCTGGACATGTTGGAAATTTACAAAAATGGCCTTGTCCATATGCAGCAATGGGATCGGAATCAGGATGACCGGTATGAGAAAGTTGCCTTTTTTGAGAAAGGCGACCTCGTTCGAATCGAGGAAGATTCGGATATGGACGGTATCCGGGAAACGTCGGTGACCTACAGCGGAGGCAAGCCCTTGGTTCAGACGCTGGATGCGGATCAGGACGGCAAGGCGGAACTCAGAATATTCTACAGCGCCGGTGGCGAAACAGAGCGTATCGAAAAAGATGTTTCCATGGATGGCCGAATGGATACGTTCCAACGCTATAAGGACAGCCGGCTTGCGTTTGTGGAAAAGGACACCAATGGAGACGGGAAGATCGATGCCAAAATAAGGTATGATACCGGCAGACAAAACAATGCCTTGATGGATCGGGATCATGATGGCCGGTTTGAGACGACGCATTGGTATGCCAGACCTCCCTGGACCCGTGTGACGGAGTTGGATTCCGACGGCAGTGGAAGCGTTGATGTGCGTTCCTATTTTTTACAGGACACCCTGCGCAGAAAAGAGACCCTGAACAAGGGTGGCAATCTCGTTGAATTGCGTGAAAATTTCGATGAGAAGGGTCGTCTCGTGAACAGCCGGGAAGACAGGAATGCCGATGGCCGATGGGATATGACCTGGTTTTTTGATGACCAGGGTAACTATCAGCGGGCAGAGAAGGATGCCGATGCAGACGACCGCGTGGATACTTGGTATTATTATGAAGGCGGGCGGCTGACCGGGGTTTCGGAGGACACCAATGGCGATGGCCGGCCGGACATATGGGAAGACTATGATGCATCGGAAAGCATGGTTCAACGGAAAAAGGATCTCGATTTCGATGGCGTGGCGGATATCGAAGAACGGTTTTAGGTGTTACTACTTAGGTGTTTAGGCTGTAGGCTGTTAGGCTGTGGGAGAAACTCCCGGAGAGCCTGGCAACATTCAACAGTCTAATAGCCTATAGTCTAACAGTCTACAGCCTATCAATCTATAGTCTATGAGTTAATGGCCAAAGGCCATACTGGAGGAATACACATGTTGGGGTTTCTTTTTAAAGGTGGTGTGCTGGTCATACCGATAATATTATGCTCGGTATTTGCGTTGGCTATTTTTCTGGAAAGATTGATTCGTTTTACTCAGCTTAGGAAACGCGGGCTCGGGTTGGCCGATGAAGTAGCAGCCCTGGTTAAAAATGGTGACGACCAACAGGCGCGAGACCTGGTGAAAGCCAGCGATTCTCCCATGGGCAAGGTGTTGGCACAGGCATTGGAGGTAAAGAACCAGAGCCAGGAAACCCTGGAAGCCATTATCGTTCATGCCACCGAAGAAGAGGTAAGGGGTCTGTCCAGATACCTGCAGGCGCTGGCGACCATCGGAAACATTGCCCCGTTGCTGGGCTTGCTCGGAACCGTAGTGGGGATGATTAAGGCCTTTATGGTCATCCAGGAAATGGGTGGCAAGGTCAACGCCGCTGTTCTTGCCGGTGGCATCTGGGAAGCGATGCTCACAACCGCACTGGGACTGTCCGTGGCGTTGCCAACCATCATTGCCCACAGTTATCTGGTTTCCAAGGTCAACCAATATGAAGCCCGGCTGCAACGGGGTGCCATTACTTTTATAAAGGCGGTAATCACCACAGAGGGTCCAAGGGTCCAAAGGTCAGAGGGTTCGAGGGATAAGTCATAGGCTATCAGCTGTTGGCTTCCGGGCATTGAGGCTCCATAGATTTCATAAAAATAAGAGGAACGAACCATGCTGTTTCCAAAAAGAGAGCGCTCCTATTATCAGTTGCAGGCACCGCTGACTTCTCTCATCGATATTGTTTTTCTACTCTTGATCTATTTTCTTTTGACAACCAACTTCATGGTGGACGAAGGGATTCAGATAAAATTGCCCCAGGCCAATGCAACCACACCACAAACGGAGAAGGAGATCACGATCTATGTCGACAGCACCGGAAAGGCATTTATGGACAACCGGGCTGTTCCCCTGAACGAGCTTTTTACGATAGTAAAAGCCAAGATCGGGCAACAGGCCGGTATCCCGGTGGTTATCAAAGCCGACAAATCAGTGATGCTGAACAAGGCGGTGAGGGTCATGGATGTTGCCAAAGCCGCCGGAGCCGATCGGCTCGTGCTGGCCACCGAGAAAGAATTTTAAAATTTGCTTAATGATTATTTTTCTTCGGAAAGCCAGAATAAAAATATCAGAGCCCTCATCACTATTTGAAAAATTATAGCGAGCTCATTCCCCGTGGCTTGTAGGAGCGAAGAG
>CAYSBQ010000286.1:0-2666 GCA_964429315.1 uncultured Desulfobacterales bacterium | reverse complement strand
TCCCTTCCTTGATCATGAGCTTGTGGAATATGCATGGAATATACCCTCTTCTTTAAAGCTGAAGGGAAAAACCACTAAATACATTTTAAGGAAAATGGCATCAGGTTTTTAGCCTGATGAAATTCCCTGGAGGAAGAAGCAGGGATTTGAGGCCCCCATTAGCAGGTGGTTTCAGGGTGAATTGAATAGTTATGCTAAAGAGATCTTATCTGATGAAAATATAGAGAAAAGAGGATTTTTTGAAAAAAAAGCAGTTAAAAATATCCTGAATAAAATGGATGAGGGGGTAATGCAGTACGGTCCCCATATCTATGCGCTGATTATCTTTGAGCTGTGGAACAGGATATTCATCGATAAGAAAAGTAACTAACTGCAATTCCTGACTGCACTAGCCTGGATTCCCATGTTAGTTTTTAGACTTAACACCATGGACCACTATCCGAAAACGAAGCGGAGTTTTTTTCTTCCCAGCCATGGTATTTGAATGTCTAATTTATCAAAGCCTGCAGCAATTAGCAAAGGATTATGAGCCCTTTTCTGAAATCGAATGATAATTTCTCTTTCATCAATAATTATATTGGCGGTAGCGTCAATGAAATCTCTGAAGAGATGGCGAGATTTGGCATTTTGATAGCCATTCCCGATTCTGGAACTTAAGATTCGATAGAGGCTGCTTGCCATGAGGGTAAGTTGTAAATCTAAATTGACTTTCATGGCAACAGCAGAGGATAGAGCATCCATATGAAAAAAATCAACGCTGTCCTCAATAGTGTTCTCGATGATCATCCTTTGTGCGTAGCGAGTAATTAGTTTAGGTGCTGAGCGTGTAAGTTGGTTGGTCAGCAAGAAAGTTGGCTCTTCGTGTCCGAGATCAGTAATTACCAACTGACGAATGGGGTCTTCGTAATCTCTTATGAAGATTTTGCTATCTAATATTCGAGGATTTCTGTAGATGCGAGAAATCCCTTGAAGTTCGATTTTTCTCCATGCAGATATTGGTTCATTATTAGCTTCTTGTACCATCTTTTGTGAACGTCGTCTAAGAGTGATAAAATCTATACCCAATTGATTAAGTTTGCTCAAATTCTTATAGGTAGTAAGCTTGGAGTCAAAGATCAATTCTTCTGGGAGATGTCCTGTACGCTCCTTCCAGAATTCAATGAATCGGAGGATCTCATCATTTTGCGTCTCTTTACGCAATTCAGCGTTGGCATAGCAAAAGACACGGGTATTTGCATCTTGAGCAATAAAGGCCAAAACCCCCTTCTGTCGGCGGCTGCGCTTGGAAACATAATGTTTTTGAACCAATGCATCTTCACCATGAAAAGGGATGGTGTGGAAGTCAAGATCAAATGATGTGCCTCGGTCAATCCCTAGTTTTTCCATAGCATCAAACCAGGACTTCATCAACTTGGGATAGCAGCCGGGGTCGATCCGGCAACTATATTCTGTAAGGAAAGCACGCTTAGGGATAGCGTTCAAACCAGCAAAAATGGCAAGTCCCTCATCAAGGACGTAACTCATGACATGGCTATGGCGAGCTGAACCGAAAAGTTTCAGTGCCAGGAGGGAACGTATTGCATGGCCAGTAGGAATCATTTTTGAACCCGGGAATCCTGCCTGGTTTATAATCTTGTCAAAAGGAATCGAAGCCAAAAAAGGCAGGAAAAGGAAGAGACCACCAAACTTGGTACGGAAATGACGGGGCGCCAAATCAAGTTGTCTTACATCGGCAATTTCAGCCTTTATGGGATGTAGGCCTGGAGGGCGTTCTTCATCCCGTCTTCTGGGAAGCTTGGCAAAACCTTCTTTTTTTAAGATTAGTGATACACTCACGGGACTAATTTTACGTCCTTCCGTATTAAGAGCCTTACTAATATCGTAAATAGAAAAGTTGTCTTTACGTAATGTAATGACTCGTTCATGAACCGTATCTTTTTTGAGGTTTTTATGAGGTCCTTTGGCAGGTGGAAGGAAGAATTTTCGATGAGGATTTTGGCGGAACCCATGGGCAAGCACGCGAAAGCTCCCTTCGGTGTAGCCGAAACGCCTGGCGACCTCCTTACTGGAAAGTCCCTCGATGAAATATGCTCGGAGTGCCTCGTATTGTCGATGTGTGGAGTTAGAGGGTTCTAGAAAGACATGTGTGAATTCTGTTATATTATTATGTGAACTTATAAACATATATCCACTATGTCATATTATCCACCTCTTGTAAAGAAAAAAATGCATAAAATTTAATATATGTTTAATGCCGAACTACAAAGGCTTTTTAAGAATATAGATTATGCATAGTCTTGTAGTGATTTTAATATAATATAGTGGTAGTATATTTATAAATTTACAATATAACTAACTAATGCCAAATCTAAGGTAAATTGGAAGGTGGGTTTGCAAAAGTTTGTGTTAGGACAATTTATACTGTGGGAATCTAGGCTAGTAAAAATTATTGACAAATTAGGACAAAGGTTATTATAATATTATTAAACTTTTAGTTTATAATTTTTAAACTTAAGCACGCTGTAAAGGAGGTTCCGGCCATGATAATCGGCGGCGGTGTGGATATGCCCTACATCGGATTTGAATTGCCGCTCATCTTTGCTACCTGTCCGCTGGCTATTGGTGTTAATCTGGCTGTGGGCTATAGATATGTACGCAATATTAAG
>CAYSBQ010000285.1:0-2692 GCA_964429315.1 uncultured Desulfobacterales bacterium | reverse complement strand
TGAAATTCTTTTCGCTTTCCTGCAGTTTTTTAAAGGAATCGGCATTGGCAATTCCGGCCGCGATCTGCGATGCAATTCCATTTAGAATGCCGATGTCACTCTTGGTCAGCGGTTTTTGAGAATTCCAGTTGTCCGCGGCCAGAATACCGAAAGCTTCCTGGTTGTACACGAGGGGGACACAGATAAAGGATGGGGATGCAATGGATTCGGCAAAGATCTTGCTGCCTTCGGAGAGCGAGGAAACGATTTTATCGACATCGTCCACAAGAAACGGCCGTTGTTCTTTGACGGCCTTCACGAACGGCCCCCTGGCGTTGGGGCTTTTCAGATTGAAGCTGGCCTGTTTCAATACTTTCTGCTGTTCTTCGGTTTGTCCGTAGCTATCCACATATTCCAGGGTGCCCGAATCTTCCCGTATCAACATGATCATAGCCCTGTCAAATGTCAGGCGCTTTTGCATGATGGGCATGACCTTGTGGATCAAGCGATTCACATCCAGGATTGTCGATGATTCAGAGGAAATCTCCTGGATCACGGACATGTCGTTATAGCGACCATTGGCGGCATTGAGGAGATCTTTGGCTGAATTTCCCTGGGATGTAATCGTCCGGGCCAGTTCCCTGTTCTTCAAACGGATAGCCTGGCAGTAGGCAGCGAGCGTTAGCAGGCTGAACACCAAAAATATCATCAATGTGGGTGTCATCGAAAACGCAAAGCCAGAAACAGCGGTCAACAGCAGGGTCACCAGGAGTGCGTATTTGCTGACACGGGTCCATAACATCGACTTTGCCGTCTTCCACGATATCATGTAAAGACAGGCATCGTCCCCCCGGTGATAACATTCCGGGTGCTTCACCGTGGCAAAATCACCGGTAAAGAGTTTCGACAAGGACTCGAGTGTTCCCATGCGGTTGTCACACTGATAAGGTTTTTCGTCCACGCCACTGTTGGGGGTGGCTTTGAGTTCAACCTGGTTGGAACGGATTCTTTTTGTTTCGATGCGGGCACCGCGACTCATGATGCGGTAGAGTTTGCCGGCGGCAAGGTAAACCATGACCGGGCTCATGAGCCCCAGCGTGTACTCTTTTGCGGCGCCGATTTTTTTGGAAAGAATGGTATATCTACCGGCCTCCCTGGCAAGATTCGGATTGTTGGTTTTTTTGACCATAATTTCATGAAGACGGTCGACCTGGTCCTGGGTCAACCAGTGAGCAGGGTCTTCCACTTCAAAGTTTTCAATCCCGGCATACTCAAGAAGGGCTGGAATTTCCAGTTCAGGGTAATTATTGGAAATATATTCCAGATAGGTGTTCGAGATACGGCTGTTGTAAAGGGGTGTTTTGTTGTCCATTTTCTTATAGATTGAAATGCGCCTTGATTTTATAAACGCGCGTTGCAGGTAGATTGAGTATCTCTTCGATACCTGTTTCCTCAGCAATCCGTTGAAGATTGATTTTGATATCTTCACTGGATGGTGCGATGAAGGTGAACCAGACATTGAACCGGTTGTCGCGTTGGTAATTATGGGTTACGCCCGGGTATTGGTTGACGATTCTGGTGAAGTGTTGAATTTTATCCTGTGGGACTGAGGCGGCACAGAGGGTGCTGACATAGCCTAATTTTTCCGGGACAAAATTTCCACCAATGCGCCGTATGAGACCTTGCTTTCTCATGCGGGATACCCGTTCGAGGATATCGGCTTCCTGCAAGTTGAGACGGTCGGCCACTGCACGGTAAGGACTATGGGTAATGGGGAAGTCGGATTGTATCCGGTTTAGAATTTTTTTGTCGATATTGTCAAGTGAGGGCATATGGGATACACTATCCTTTAGTACCAGTTCCATGCAAGTTAATAGGTATATCTCTGACCTTTTTCTTTAAAACAAAGGGTCCAAGGGGCCGAGGATTCAAGGGTTCGAGGGGTGGCTGAGAGCTATCAGCAAACGGCAGCATCCCAGCCTCCAGGCATCATAGCCCCACAGCATCCAAGGTCCGATAAGGTACCAGCAGTCAGTTATTGGCAACTGAGCGCTTAGAGCCAATAGCTGAACTCGAACCCTTGTATCCCCCTTGAACCCTCGGACCCTATCTTTACGCCATCAGCCTCACATGCAGCTTCCGGGTTCGCGGCCCATCGAATTCACAGAAGAAAATCCCTTGCCATGTTCCCAGCACCAGCTGCCCGTTCTCAATGGCGATCATCTCTGAAGCTCCCACCAGCGTCGATTTGATATGTGCGGGTGAATTCCCTTCGAGATGGCGGTATCCTGCTTTCCAGGGAATGATCTGGTTGAGAATCATCAATATGTCTGATGGGACACTTGGGTCGGCACTTTCGTTGATCGTTACCGCAGCAGTGGTGTGGGGGACGTAAAGAAAACAGAACCCATCCTGGATATCATGGGATTGTAGTGCCGTCCTTACCTTGGCGGTAATATCGATGAGTTCTGTCGGTTGTTTTGTTTTAACGGTCAGGATCATTGCATCTCCAGTGGGCCGTCTAACCCGAACAAACCCGAACATTTCATGTAATTTCCGGGCTGACCAGCCGAATGGGCTCAACAAAAAAAGGCCCTGCAGGGGCTGCAGAGCCTTTGTCATGAACAAACGCAGTCAATCGATTGCTACCGAGCAGGCTATACACACCCGGTTGGTTTCGGAAGACCGGCCATTTTACATGCTCCCTTGCCTG
>CAYSBQ010000284.1:0-2704 GCA_964429315.1 uncultured Desulfobacterales bacterium | reverse complement strand
AAACCCGCGGAGAACGCCGCTCAGAGAAAAAAGGGCCATTTATGGATGGAAACTACCTAGTTTTAAACTTGCCGGAGTCGATAAGAGAGTCTAGTCAGACGTCTTTGGGGCGTATCGTTTTTGATGGCGATGGCCAAGGCTTTTTTTGTGCCTATTAGTACTACTAATTCCTTGGCCCGAGTTATTCCTGTGTAGATGAGGTTTCTTTGAAGAAGTACAAAGTGCTGGGTCATGACAGGCAAGATTACTGCCCCGTATTCTGACCCTTGAGACTTGTGGACCGATATGGCGTAGGCCAATGTAAGTTCGTCCAGTTCAGCGAATGCGTAGTCGACAGTATAATCATCGTATAGAACCGTGACTTTCCGCGCCTCGATATCTATTTTGGTTATTCTGCCGATATCTCCGTTAAATACCTCCTTTGTATAGTTGTTTCTTAGCTGCATAACCTTATCTCCCTGCTTGAATGCGCAGCCCATCCGCCTGATCATCTGCTTTGAAGGATTAAGGGCCTGTTGTAAGGCACGATTCAGGTTGGTCGTTCCGACAATACCCTTATGCATTGGCGTTAATACCTGTATGTCTGACAACGGATCAAGCTTGAACCGATCGGGGATACGAACACAACAAAGCTCCTGAATAGTGGAGAGGACTTTTTCGGGGTCATCCTGCTCGATGAGGTAAAAGTCGCGCAGGTCATTTCGACTTGAATCCGGCACTGTAGGGAAATGGCCTTCGTTTATCCTGTGAGCATTTACAACGATGAGACTTTCGCCGGCTTGCCTGAAGATTTCGGACAAATAGACAGTAGGTACTTGCCGTGAGTCGATCACATCACGCAAGACATTCCCAGGGCCAACCGGGGGGAGTTGATTAACATCTCCGACCAGAATGAGTGTGGCTGTAACAGGTATAGCCTTGACAAGGTGATACATCAAGAACAGGTCTATCATGGATGTTTCATCAACGATGACGACATCTGTATTAAGGGGGTTTTTTTCGTTTTTCAGAAAGCCGCCACTCTTGAAATTGTAGGCCAGCAAGCGGTGTATGGTTTTAGCACTCCTGCCTGTTACTTCAGAAAGCCTTTTCGCTGCGCGTCCTGTGGGAGCACAAAGAAGGAATTTTTTCCCCGCTTTTTCAAAGACTGCCAAGATAGCCCTGACCAAGGTAGTCTTCCCTGTGCCAGGTCCGCCGGTTATAATAGAGATCTTTGAAGATAGACTGGTTTGAAGGGCAGACCATTGTTCTTGAGAAAGGATGACGGCAAGTCTCTTTTGGACAACTTTTTTGATTTTTTTGTCTTGTAATTTGAGTGGTTGTATCGGCACGGAAAGGAAGGCCTTGAGTCTATAGGCCAACCCTTTTTCTACGTTATAAAAAGTCTTAAGGTATACTGGTGTGCCCGCCTGTAAGGCGCCCGATTGGTTGTCCTGAAGATCCTCCGCTACAATATGTTTTGTTGTAAGGAGGTTATCAAATGCTTTTTTGATAATAGCGTTGTCTATTGCAAGGAGTTCTTCCGCTCTTTTGATTACGTCGTCATACAACCCATATACATGCCCGCCTTCGGAGAGTTTTTCCAGTACGTGAAGAAGGCCGGCTTCAGCTCGTGTTACAGAGTTTGTCGGCACACCGAGCTTTCTTGCAATGTTGTCAGCAGTGACAAAGCCCATGCCAACTATATCCGTAGATAACCGGTAAGGGTTTTCTCGCACCAAACGGATCGTATCTTGCCCGTATTGTTTAAATATCTTAGAACTTTGGCCTGTACCTACTCCCTGACCTTGGAGAAAGATCATGACATCACGGATCTCTCTTTGGCCTTCCCAGGCGTTGCGGATAGTCTGGAGTCGCTTTTTGCCTATCCCCTCGACGCCCAGCAACTTCTCAGTGTTATGTTCTATAATCTCCAAAGTCTTGGCGCCGAATTGTTCTACTAGCCTTTTTGCCATTTCAGGACCGATCCCTTTGATAAGTCCTGAACCGAGATATTTTTCTATTCCCTCTATCTTGGCCGGTAGGCTCACGGTGCAGCTGCCGGCCCGAAATTGCTGACCATACTTGGGATGAATTTCCCAGGCGCCTGAAAGCTTCAATGTTTCACCCGGGCTTGGTCCTGCCAACTGTCCCACCGCAGTGACCAAATCTCGTTCTCCCTTTACGTTCAACTTTGCCACTGTGTAGAGACTGTCTCTGTTGAAATAGACTATCCGTTCCAGTTGGCCTTGCAGAGTTTCAGACATAAGTTTGATGGCTCAAGATCTATTCTGACAATCGGCGCGCCTTGCTTACTGTGCTTGTAAACCTTCGTATTTTTAGTAAGTTAACTAAGAGGGCTTCTTATGTCAATCGATTTCGGATAGTGCCCATCCAGAAATGGTAGATTTTGGTTCAGGTTAAGGCCGCAGTCCCGCCGTTGGCTGGATAACCGCCACGAAAAGACCATTGGGATCTTTGACAGACGTAGTCGAGGGTTGCAAAGAAGCGAGGATGCCAGCCTGGGGTCAAAAGATGCCTTTTGTGGATGGATGCCGGGTGATTTCCGCTTTTACGGACAGTTAATTATGAAGTTGACATTCCGGCCTTTTTTCAGTATCAATTATAAATAGTGTCTATTCGCGAATCATTGTGCAATTGATCGACACTAGCTAGTTTCCATCCATAAATGGCCCTTTTTTCTCTGAGCGGCGTTCTCCGCGGG
>CAYSBQ010000283.1:0-2722 GCA_964429315.1 uncultured Desulfobacterales bacterium | reverse complement strand
ATCCCTGTTGCCGGGATGAATTCCCAGTTCAAGGAAACGGTCATGGTCCAGGCCCAGAGAAGGCCAATACGAATGGAAATATTTCTCCATCAAATGAAACGGGAAGACATCATGGCCGGCCGGCACCGGCGTATGGGTGGTAAAAACCGTCCTCGCCTTAATCTGTTCGCTCGCTTTTTCAAAGCTTACGCCTGTCTGAACAAGATCTCTAATGTCTTCCAAAAGGGCAAAGGCTGGATGGCCTTCGTTCAAATGTAAGGCAGAATATCGGATATTCAGCTTCTCCAGGACCTGAGAGCCCCCAATACCCAGCACTATTTCCTGGCGCAGCCGCAGTTCAAGATCCCCGGAATACAGTTGGGCCGAGATCCCTCGATTCCATGGATCGTTCATGTCGATGTCGGTATCCATGAGATAAAGACATACCCGGCCAACCTCCGTTTTCCAGACTGCCACATGAATCGGAGGATCAATCAGCGGCACTTTCACAACCACCTGTTGCCCCTGTTCGTCCAGGACCCTCGAAATCGATGCAGCGTCTCGGTCGAGCACCTGATGGGCGTGTTCCTGCCAGCCATCCTCTCGGATGTACTGCCTAAAATACCCTTCGGGATACATAAAACCCACCGCCACCAGAGGAACGGCCAGATCGCTGCACTCCTTGAGAAAATCGCCCGCCAAAAACCCCAGGCCACCCGCATAAAAGGGCAGCGAATGATGAAGGCCATATTCAGCAGAAAAATAGGCGATGGGTTTGAGATTTCGATCGCGAGTTCTTTCCAAGTAACGACATTCTCTTTGCTCAATGTCTTTGTGAAACTTGGCCAGTACTGCATCGTAGTCCTTCAAATACTCCGGATCTTTGGCAGCAGATTCCAAGACCTCAGGAGGCAACATTTTTAACATCTTGTCTGGATTGTGCCCGGTCTCTTTCCATGCCCGTCGGTCCAGTTCCTTGAACAGCATCCTTGCCGCAGGATGCCAACTCCACCAAAGGTTTTCGGCTAATTCTCCCAGTCCCATGATACGTGTGGGAAGGTTTGGGAATAGATCCTGTTCAATTTCCATTTCGCATTCCCTTTACTGTACAATCTTTTTCATGGTCCTTTCGATATGTCCGTCCGGTCTGAACTCCAACACATTCCTGACAGTTTCCTCATCCTCCCAAGTAGTAATGGGTTAATGCCCGCAAACGATCATCCAACTCGTAGACCAAAGGAATTCCGGTTGGTGTCTCGTGGCCCGAAATATCTTCATCCGATATGTCATCCAGATATTTAACCAAAGCGCGGAGGCTGTTTCCGTGCGCACAGATCATGACCTTTCCACCCTGCCTCAAGGTTGGAACGATCGCCTCGTGCCAGTATGGGAGAACGCGATGGAGCGTGTCCTTGAGCGATTCGGTTCTGATAGACTCGACCTCCTTGAGATGAAGATAGCGCGAGTCGTTTCTTGGATTTCCGGGATCGGTTTCAGCCAATGGAGGGGGCGCTGTGTTATAGCTGCGTCGCCAGATGTGAACCTGTTCGAGGCCGAACTTCTTGGCAGTAGCTGTCTTGCTGAGTCCCTGGAGGGCGCCATAATGCCTTTCGTTCAGTCTCCAAGTACAATGTACCGGAACCCACATGAGATCCAAGGAATCCAGAACGATCCATAAAGTCCTGATCGCCCGTTTAAGGAAAGACGTGTAGGCGACGTCAAATGTGTAACCTTGGGCCTTGAGCAGTCTGCCTGCCTCAAGGGCCTCCCGAACCCCTTGGTCTGAAAGGTCCACATCCGTCCAGCCGGTGAACCTGTCTTCGAGGTTCCAGACACTCTGTCCGTGACGCAGCAAAACCAACTTCAGCATATTCCTCCCGTCTTATTTTTGGCCTATTTGATCTCGATCACCTTTAAAAGCCGGAACCCTGAGGTTGCTTGATGGCAAATTGATGCCCTTGTGAGACTGCACCACCCCGGCCACCACAACGCGACAAAAAAGCCGGTCCTCCTGTTTCTCCTCAACCTGCAGTTCAATCAGACCGTCCGCCATGAGGATACGACTTCCGATTTCGACATCTTCGACTAAATAAGGATAGTTGACAGGAATAACGGATGGTTCCGATGTGCTCTTCGGACTGAGAACGACCTTTTCGCCGGCCTGGAGTTGCCGTTCTTGAACCGGCAATTTTCCGACACGAATCTTTGGCCCCCCAAGATCCTGCAGGATGCCGATCTCTTTTCCCAATTCCTCCGATATCTGCCTGATGATGCGGAAAGATTTGCGATGCGTGTCGTGGTCTCCGTGGGAAAAATTGAGCCTGGCCACATCCATTCCCGCAAGCATAAGCTGTCTGATTTGTTCCCCCGTGGAAGTGGCGGGGCCTATGGTGCATACAATCTTCGTGCTTCTGATCTTCGAATCAGCTTTCATGTGAGCACCAACAAACCCTTCATTCTTCAGTTTTGGTCGAAAGAAAGACCATTGTGGTTTTTTTACTCAGAGTGCCACCTGAGTATGAAACCCCGCGCACAGCCTCTCGCCTTAGCCGGGACACCGGGCGCCACAACTGCTATGGAAGCAATCACGCCAAATCTGAACCGCAGCGGCCAGCAATATAGAGAACCTGTTTGCCTGGATCCACAGTCCCCACCTCAGGTTCCTCTTCATCACAACATGCCTGTGTGACGTTCCCCTAGGTAAGCACCTTAACACCTTTCAATACATCCTTGAACTCTTCGG
>CAYSBQ010000282.1:0-2797 GCA_964429315.1 uncultured Desulfobacterales bacterium | reverse complement strand
AATTCTTCTTGAATAACTTCGCGTACGGATTCTTTAATAATTGTTTTAAATTCTGAAGCTTTCATATGCTTTTTTGTTATAAATATTAGATTAATATGCTTTTAAATTATCTCTATCGATAATAAATTTAATTTCTTGTAATAATACATTTGGATCAGAAGCAAATGACCATTCACCACTAATTAATACAATACCAGAGGGATTTACCCCTAGTGCCCTATTTTGGTTAACAGTATCAGTAAAGGCCCGGGTTTCAATTTCTAATCTAAATCCTTTGTACTGGGAACCTTCATCTGTATCTTTGGCTGCTAATTGGATTGCTACTGTAGCCATTACTTCTGCAGATAAAGGGGTGAGTTCTTCAATTATCTCAGGTCTACAAAAAGCTATTAAATCATCAACAGCAGATAAAGATAAAACTATTTTAGTAATTAAAGAGTTTGCTTGGTTAAAAGGGATTGAAATATTACTAATAGTTCTTTGTAAAGGAGGGATACGAGGTTGACCATCATTTTTAAATATTATAGTATCTTTTACAATTTCTAAAGAATTAATAATGGCAACTACAGCTCCTGGGATAAGGGGGAACAATCCTGCTGCTGTGTTTAGGATTCTTACAGTTTGGGTAAATATATTAGCTAATTGTTGTGAGGTATCAGCTATATCACCTACTATATTAACTGTAGTCATTGAAGATGTTAATTTAGTTTGAGTATTATTTAAATATTCAACTATACCATTTCTTTGTTGGATTATTTTACTTAATTGGGAAGGATTAGGACAATACTTAGCTTGAAGATTTGTTAGTAGTTCTGTTTTGGCTTCGTTTAAACCATTCAAAGAAGTCCAACCTAATAAAGTTAAAATTTCTTGTTGTTTTTCTTTAAAATAGGGGAGATTTGAAGATTCTAATATATTTAAAAAAGTAGGTATAAATACTTTAATTAACCCTTTAATAATAAGAGAGATAGCCCCAGTTATCTTTTGAGCTCCTCTGGGTTTAAGGTCTTCGGGGATTTGTTTTGAAAGATTATCGCCTAACTCATCAAAAAACAATTTGAAAAATTTAGTTTTTGCTTTTTTTACTTCTGCCTCTTTTTTTTCTTCTTCTTTAACTTCTTCTAATTTATCGTCACCATCTGTCTTATATT
Organism: uncultured Desulfobacterales bacterium; assembly: GCA_964429315.1. Classification (GTDB taxonomy): domain Bacteria; phylum Desulfobacterota; class Desulfobacteria; order Desulfobacterales. The sequence continues at coordinate 1,646 of CAYSBQ010000282.1, read as the reverse complement.
TTTCTACTAATTGAAATTTTCTAACATCAGTTTGGTATTGGAGGAATTCTTTAGAAGTCCATTCTTTTGGGTCTTTAGTTGTTAAAATATTATTAGGGTCCTTAATTTCCTTATAAAAGATTACTACTTGGGCTTGATTAGGTAATGGAACAGATAAACCTGAGGCTTCTAATATTACTTGGGCATAAGATTGAGATTGGGTTTTATCAACACCACTTAAAAAAGATTCGAATACATTTAATTTACTTTTAAATTTAGATGTACCTTCTCGTGTTTGAGACAATTTTTCTTTAAATAATTTTAATTTACCAGCCATTATTCTACTTTTACTATTTGAGACTTTAACCCATCTAATTGGGATAAGTAAATATCTAAATTATTAACTAATGTTCTAACAGTTGAATTTGTAGGTTCAAGAAGTATACCATTATTACCTAACTGTATGGCCATAATATTAAATAAAGTTTTTAAATCTCCTATTAAAGAACCTAAAGTATCTATGGTTGAATCTCCTAATAATACTGATTCTTGGGCTGAAGCACCTCCTAATAAAACTTGAGCACCCCCAATAACAACGGGGCCAATTGTATCAAAATTAATAGATTCCTTAGCATTTAAATTAATAGAATTTTGAGAACTTAATAATAAATGATCATTATAACTATTTAATAATATTCTACCTGAGTTTATTATTACTTGTTCTCCCCTGTATTGGGCAGGGGTGATAGGAGGTTCTAAAGTAAAGATACTATTAGATAGGTTATATGAATAATAACCTTTAGAGGCTACATTTATAGGGATTTTTTGAGTTGAAGTTAAATATATAGATGAATAATCTGAGTTTATATCTTCAGTTATAAAACTATATGAGGGTTTAAGTGTTCTATGTCTATTAGATAAAATTGTAATAGGGTCACCTAATGAACCCGCAGATGACCAATTATTAGGGACTAAAGTAGTGCCATTAGGTACAGTATTACCTAATCTAATACTATTACCAAATCTACCATCTAAAATAAAATCACCTTCATAAGGGTATGTAGGATTGATATCAGATTTTTCTTCAAAATAGGTTCCAGCTTTAAATTCTTCATTAGTACCTGCTGAGGGTTTGTTGGGGGATCCTACTATTTCTACTTGTCTATACCCTTTCTTTTGGGTAGCTGGTGAAGTATTATATTGAGGTGGTGGTAAAGGGTTTGATTGTGGGGAATTCCAAAGGTTAATAGGGTTTAAATAATACCAAGAAAGGTTGTTATAATCATCTTGATATTCTTTGTTAGCTAAAGCTACAATCATTATCACTTCATTTACTAAAGGATAATTTTTTATATTAGGGAATAAAGATTGAACATTTTGAACAATATTGGAACCATTAAATTTAATTTGGTCTAATAATTCACATTGAAGAACACCATTATCCCCCCCACCACTTTGATTTATAGATGTAACTCGAGCAGAGATGAATTTACCTTGAAGTGAATTTAAATCTACATTTAAATTACTTAAAGCATTTCTAGAATTTACCTGTTGGAGGTTTGCTAATCCAGATTTTAAAGCCATAATTTACTTTTTATTTAGCTTTTCCATCTCATCAAGTAGCTGTTGCTTTTCCTCATCGCTAATACCTAAACCACCATCCTCGG
>CAYSBQ010000281.1:0-2813 GCA_964429315.1 uncultured Desulfobacterales bacterium | reverse complement strand
TAATCCTCTGAATATCAACTATATGCCTGTGGTTATTTTTTTCGCATGCCTTGAAGCTTTAGGGATTGAAGGTTCCCAACAAAGAAGCTGCGATGCACGAAACATAACGATTTTTGTGGAATTTCGATAAAAGTCTTGATAAGAGTTAAGTGCTGTAAATATTTTTCACAGGAGAAAATGATCTGAAATATCCTCACGATTTGTAATAGTAATTACGGGGATAGTCGCTTTTTCTGATATGAAAACCTCATTACAAGAACAACAAAACTGGAACCATGCTACTGAGTCCGACCAAATGAAGAAATTGGCCTTCGTTAGGGACGATGAACCGGAAGGTCCAAGGCCATCGCCCGGTTTTATCAGGAGATTTTTGCGGTATTTCTATGACCGCTTTCTCCGCCTGCACGGAAGCGCCGAGCAAATAGCCTGGGGAGGAGCAGTCGGCCTTTTCGTTGCCATGACACCTACTATGGGCATCCAAATGTTCATAGCAATAGCGATTGCGGCCTTCTTCAAGATCAACAAGGTGGCAGCTGCCGCAACGGTTTGGGTTACGAATCCAGCCACTGCACCTTTTATCTACTGGATAAACTATGTGCTGGGGGCAAAACTGTTGGGTTACCCCGTAAAGGTTGGTTTTCTATCAAATCCTTCGTGGGAAACGTTCTGTAATGCCGGAAAACACGTTCTTTCTTCCCTTATGTTAGGTGGAAGCATTGCCGGCGTCATACTAGCTTTCATAGGCTATTTTGTGTTTTTGACCATGGTGAGAACTGCCAGAGAAAAGGCCCATCGTCTGCGACAAAGAAGAGAAAAGCAATAGGTTATTTCTTTTCCCAGCGAAGTAGTTCCGTCACCTTACTAAGGGTGCTCCCCTCTTTGATTTCCGCGCGAATTCGGTTTTCTCGCTCCAAGACGTCCATGCCGCGGTTCGCGTATTCGGCTGCCTTGGCTTTTGGAAGTACCACAATTCCATCATCATCTCCCAAGATCCAGTCGCCGGTCTCAACTTGCTGGTTGCCCACTGTTACGGGCACTCCAATCTCGCCAAAGCCTTTTGGTTCACCGGCATTAGGCGTGATCAACCTCGAAAAGGCGGGAAACTTGAGTTTGCAGATGTCATATGTGTCGCGTATGGCACCATCTATAACCGTGCCCGCAAGCCCCTTTTGTATAGCAGAATGGGTGGCCAGCTCACCCCAAACAGCAGGTCTAACACCACCTGCGTCAACAACAATCACGTCTCCACGTTTCGCTACATCAATAGCCTCAACCGGTTTAGCCCAATCGCCAGGATATGTCCGCACTGTCAAGGCACGGCCAATCATCTTTATTCCTTGAAACAGAGGCCTAAGATTTTCTATCACCCCGCCTCTGTGCAACGCATCCGATAGATTTGCAGCCGAAACCTGTTCAAGGATTTGTCGGATTTGTGCTTCAGATCCTCTCTTAAAAAGCTTTGTAGCAATAGCAGTCCTTTCGGTCATGGCTCTTTTAATGGTACTGGCTGCATCTTCAGGGTTAGCCGATTTGGAAATGGCTCCACCAACAATAACAATAGATGCCCCTGCCTCAATAGCCAGAGCAGCTGTCTCTGAGTTTATCCCCCCTGCCACTCCCACAGGTACAGAAACTCCCTGGACAACCTCACGAAGCGTTTCAAAGGGGTCTTTTCCCTCCATTTGTTCATCTATGGCACAGTGGACCGTTATGTAGTCTATGCCAAAGCCCTCGAGTTCTTTGGCCCGTGCCCCAGGGTCTTTGACAGCAATCAGGTCCACAACGATCTTGGCCCCGTAGTTCCTGGCCGCCTGCACACATTCACGGATAGTAGCATCACTGGCCGCCCCCAAGACATCTACTATGTCAGCCCCGGCTTTAGCAGCCGCCTCAACTTCTATACGGCCGGCATCCATAATTTTCATGTCCGCGACGATTGTTTTCTTCGGAAACAATCTCCTGAGTTCTCGTACACTCTCAAGCCCTTCACTCTTAATCAGGGGGGTCCCTGCCTCAAGCCAATCCACACCACCCTCTGAAGCTTCCTTTGCATTCTTAATGGCACGACTAAGATCAACAAAATCCAGGGCCAATTGAAGAACCGGTTTCATGATTACACCTCGAAAAATTCTAGAAAATTACTCTAAATTAGTATGTCTTTCCAGCAAAACCCTCTGATCACTCCCTTGTTTCTGAACGAATTCCAGCAATATTGACTCTAACAAAATAAAGGCGGCTTGTTCAAACAATGAGCCCAATGATTGAATAGAAGGATTCTCACTGGGCGATCTGCTATTTCGTGATGGCACAGGAAGAAAAACTGCATGATCCAGATTCCTTCCCATGGGTGAATCTTTTGTCCCGATTACACCATAGGTCGCAGCTTGTGCCCGTTTGGCCAGTTTAATCAATTCGGCTGTATATGCAGTTCGCCCCGAACCGGAAAGAACTACAAGAATGTCTCCAGTTTTTATCCTTGGGGTAATGGTCTCTCCCGCAAAGAATGCTTGGCGCCCCAAATGCGTGAGGCGCATACAAAAACACCGCAAGATGTACCCCGACCTTCCTTGAGCTGCGCAAAAGATGTTCTCTGCTTGACCAAGCCCCCCCATAAAAACTTCAACCTCCTCTGTTTGCACGTGTGCAAGGAGTTTTAAGTTCTCATCAATAATGGCCTTACAAAGTTCCTGCGTTTTCATCATGTGATTTGCGTTGCCGAGATAACTTCAGGAAATTGAAGCAACTTCCTGATTGGTCCTATCTAGTTTCCATCCATAAATGGCCCTTTTTTCTCTGAGCGGCGTTCTCCGCGG
>CAYSBQ010000280.1:0-2815 GCA_964429315.1 uncultured Desulfobacterales bacterium | reverse complement strand
ACAATCTTATCAATTGGGAGTTCGTCAACTCTAATCTCGTTTAACTGTAGAACGAACGGAAACAAAAGGAAGGAGTTTGCTATGAAAAAGTTCATTATTAGTTTTAGCGTTATTTCTGTCTGTGCAATATTTGCTGTTATTGCATTTGCTGACATGCCATCGTCGGATCCTGATGCGCTGTGGCAATACATCACTAAAGAATCCCCTTATACAAAGTGGTCTTTTTGGCCAGATCATCAAGGCATGCAACCGGGACGAGCGCCCCACGGTCCATTGCATAAAGTATATGTAAATGACCGGGCTTTGAATTCTTCGCAACCACCTGTCCAATATGGTTCCATTGAGGTCAAGGAAAATTACGGGAAGGACAAAGAGCTCAAAGCAATTACGGTGATGTACAAACTCGCTGATTATAATCAGTATGCCGGGGACTGGTTTTGGGCCAAATACTCACCCGACGGTAAAGCAGATAAGTTTGGAAAACCTCAAGGTTGTGTCGGTTGTCATGGTACTCGGGCAGCTAATGACTTCATTCTTGTTCATGAATTCAAGTAGAAGAAGCCATGATGCCGAAGGTCTGTTTGGCTTTCGGCATCATTTCCTCATGATCCATATTTAAGTTAGAGGGGTAATCATGTTTCTCATCCATCCGATATTTCAATCTGTTGGCATTCTAGTTGCGCTTTATGTTATGAAACTTGGGATTTCACGATTCCGGATGGTACAACTAAAGCAGAAGACCCACTTCAACTGGAAACAGCATGTTCGTTTTGGCATGATCGCAATAACCATCTGGCTTATTGGTATCTTCGGTGGCTTATACACTGTTAAAACAAGCTGGCACGGTATGCTCATTACTGGATACCATGCTAAAACAGGATTATTGATGATTCCTTTTATTCTGTTTGCCATCGGCTCCGGATTGTATATGGACAAAAAGAAAAAGGGCCGGAAGGTCCTCCCCCTCATTCACGCGATATGCAATATAGTGATGTTGTTTCTTGCTTTATCACAGATTTATACGGGTATTGGCGTTTACCGAACATATGTATTTGGGCTTTAGATCGGTTAAATAGAGTCAAGCAGCCAAACCTTTTTACAAATGAACCTATGTGGCATGGGTTTTATGGTGACCTCCAATCATTTCTATTTGCTTGCTTTCGATTCAGAGGATAAAAAGACCATACCCCATTCAATTCAATTGATCGCGGGCAGAGCAGCCCAGGGATTCAACCAAAGGAAAAATCGAAACGGCGCCTTCCGGCAAGACCGTTATCATGCAACAGCAGTTGAAAGTGACAAACATCTTCAACAATGCATCGTATACATCGGGTTAGCCCGACCCGATCCCAAAATGCAATCAACTTTTGTGTTCGGTATAGGAGAAACATGGATAACAGATATGTTCATGGATATGATCAGAGAGAATACATTCGTCTTCAAGATCAAGCTTCAACTCTTATAGATTTATTGCATTCAGATACTTTGTTTCCAGCAGGAAGCAGACTTCTTGAGGCTGGATGTGGTGTGGGAGCACAAACCATAACTCTGGCAAGAAATAGCCCGGAAGCCCGCATTACCTCGATCGACATATCTGAAGCATCGGTTGCTGAAGCTAAGAAAAGGGTGGAAGCAGAAGGATTCACCAATGTCTGTTTTCAGCAAGGCGATATCTTTAATCTCTCTTTCGAACCGAAATCATTCGATCATGTTTTTGTCTGCTTTGTCCTTGAGCACATCTCTAATCCGGTAGAAGCCCTCGTTATTCTCAAAAAAGTTATCAAGCCAGGTGGAACCGTCACCGTTATCGAAGGGGATCATGGATCGGCATACTTCCATCCAAATAGTTTACACGCCCATAGAGCAATCCAGTGTCAAGTCGATCTTCAAAAACAATCCGGAGGAAATGCAAATATAGGCAGGGAACTTTTCCCCCTTCTCAACAGTGCTGGCTTTGATTCCGTACGGGTATCTCCACGCATGGTCTATGTAGACGCAAGCCGGCCAGAGCTGGTAGAAGGATTCACTAAGAAAACATTTACAGCAATGATTGAGGGGATACGGGAAGCAGCTATTGAAGCCATGATGATTGAGCCGGCAGAAATTGATCGAGGCATCAGGGACCTTTATAGGACGACGGAGGACGATGGTGTCTTCTGCTATACTTTTTTCAAGGCCGTGGCAATAAAGAGTAAAATGTCGAACAAACAAATTCAGACGACGCAAGAAAACCACGCGGCTGATTAGCGGCGTTATAAAGTTCTCCCATTTCATGATATATTGTATTTTGACTTGTCATATATGCGTCATTGGCGTATATGTAAAATATGTTATTCATTGAAACATCGGTTTTTATAAAATTAGTTTTTGAATTACTACCCGATGATGATTATTGAATGGTTCAGCAAGCGCTTCTTTTCAACTTAAAACACTTAGTCGCCTTGTAAAGAAAAAGCTTCAATGAAAGAAAACAATTTTAACAACCTCGTTAAAAGTATCAAACAAGCAGGACGAGTAAAAAAGGTCGGCTGAAGCCAATACGTTCTTTTGAGTTTAGTCCATTTGACGTCATGTCGATACCAAAGAAACTTCACAAATCTCAAACTGATTTTATACTAATGATTGGCGTAAGTGTTTCCACATTTCAAAATTGGGAGCAAGATAGACGCAGGCCCGAAGGCCCAGCGAGAGCTTTGTTAAAGGTTGTTTCTGGAAATCCAGAAGTTGTCAGCCAAACATTAGAAGTATAGGTTTAATTAAACCCTATAGTTGCATAAACAACATGGCAAAAGATTCAAAAAAGCAACAATAGCCT
>CAYSBQ010000279.1:0-2828 GCA_964429315.1 uncultured Desulfobacterales bacterium | reverse complement strand
TAGATAAATCGGTCTCCGTCACCACATTTTCGGCATCGATGAGTTCTGCCTGTCCTTTCGGCGGTTCCTGGGACGGAAAAACCTCTGCCCGTTCCTGCAGAGTCTGTCCCCCCGTGAACTCTCTTTTTTTATTCAGGTAAACTAAAACGACAGTAACGATGACAATGATAATCAGACCCGATAAAAGTAGCGGTATTGGATTGAATATTTTCTGGACGGTTTCCACCGGTGGCGGGGACGAGACAGGCTGCTGAATAATGATCGGCTTGATCTGAATCGCTTCCTTGTTTACCACAAACTCCTGGGGCGCTTTCTCCTCTCTGGGTGTGCTGATAATCCGGTTGATTTTCTCAAAAACAGCCGGTATGTCCTCACTGTTGAACGTCCTGAAATATTCACCCTCTGTTTTCAATGCAATGGTCTGAATAAGCCGAAAATCAGCCATCTCTGTAAATGCAACGCCAAATACGCGAATACCTGCTTTTTTGCAGTCCATGGCGAGCTGGTCTCTCAACCACTCTTCTCCAGCCTTATCCTGTTCTTTGTTACCGGTATCGACGATTCCATCGGTGAGCAGAATAATAATTTTCTCTGCATCCTCACGGCCATTTGACTTGAGCTCATAAATAGCTCTCTCAACCCCGGATGGCGTGTTGGTGAACTGGCCTTTGTAGTCGATTCTATCGAGGCTTTTTATGAACCTTTCAGCATCTGCAACGGTATCGATACTACTCAGCGATTCGATGAGGGTTGCTTCCTGGTCAAAGGTGACCATGCCGACCCGGAAATCCTCTTGAAGGTTCATTAAAAACTTCGTCACAACCTCCCTGGTAATGAACTTTGGGTCATTGGCAATCATGCTCCCGGAGTTGTCCAAAAGAAAAAGCACGTCTACCTTCAACGCCTTATTCGCATCGCCTTTCATGCCGGCCGGTAGTTCCGGTATCGATAGTGCATCGGGTGCTTTCCCATTCTGTGCAAAAACACCCCAGCCGCAAACCATCAGTAGGCTCATTGCCAAACAGCTCAAGATACCGATTTTAAGGATCGCTTCTCCTACAGATTTCATGTTCCCATCCTCTTTCGAAATATTTCAGATTCCCTGTCAACCTAAACCGACACGGTTTTGGGGTAGATTTCATTATGCAAATGGCTGTATTAACCATTTCAGTTTTTTAAAACGATCAATGCAAGTCTCAGAATCGTGCCAGAAAGATTATGTTCAGGAACCCTGAAATGTCAAGATTTTTCCGAGTAGCAGCAGATTGTTCCATTGACACGACGGCCAGTTTAGCATATTTTAAATACATGTATCTTTCGCATTTCAACCTCAATATAAAACCCTTCCGAATCAGTCCGGATCCCAAGTTCCTATGGCTGGGCGAAACTCACAAAGAGGCCTTGGCCATGCTGAAATACGGCATCCACGACAACTGTGGCTTTCTGTTGCTTTCAGGCGATATCGGGACCGGTAAAACAACCCTGATCAACGGTCTTCTGGAGAGCCTGGACGACCAAACGCTGATCGCCATGATCTCTGATCCAGGCCTCGAAAAACTCGATTTTTACAATTTCCTCACCCATGCATTCGACATAAAAAAAACCTTCAGGAGCAAGGGTGATTTTCTGGTTCATTTTATCCATTTCCTCCACAAAGCCAACGCGGATAATAAAAAAGTTCTCATCATCATCGACGAAGCACAACGTCTCAGTCACGAAATTCTGGAAGAAATTCGCCAACTGTCCAATATTGAAAAAAAAGACACCAAATTACTGAATGTTTTCCTTGTCGGACAACACGAACTCATCGAGGCACTCAACGAAACCAGAAACAGGGCGATGCTACAGCGCATTACCATGAAGTACTTGATCGGCCCTCTCAACCATGCGGATGTCGAAAATTACATCGTTTTCAGGCTTAAGGTTGCCGGAACCGAAAAAAAGATCTTTTCCAGTGGAGCCATTCGTCAGATCATCTCCTTTTCGAATGGCTACCCGCGCCTGATCAATATCATTTGTGACCATGCCCTACTGACGGCCTATGTAAAGGGCAAACAAAAAGTCGATGGTGCGATCATCAAGGAATGTGCCAAAGATCTCCACATTAATGTGGAGCTACCCAAAGGGAGCCAGATGAGTATACGCTTCATCGACCGTCTGGTCGGTGCTTTCCGGCATCCCCTGCAAAAACCGGTTCCCGGCATATTGCTCTATCTTGGATTGCTGATAGTGATAATGAGTGTCGCCGGCATCATCTTACTTAAATCCGGTTTTATACCATCCTTGATTAACGATATGCTTCCGGATAAACCGGCCCAACACATGAACTTGGCACCGGAAAATGCCACATCGGCTCCAAAGCCGTCAGTAGAAAGATTGCCGTCCCCCGGTTCGACTACCCAGCCTGCCAATAAGGCTCCGGAGCTGGAAACAGGTACGCAGAAAGAAAGCACTTCCCCAACACCTGCAGAATCGGTGCAGACGCCACCCCCTTTTCAGGAAAAGGTGTTTACGGTTCAGTTCCCGTCTGACTCCAATGAATTCTCGCCGGATGCGTATGCGCTTCTGGATGACATCATCGACATTGCCCTGCAATATCATGACCTGGAGATTCTAATATCGGGTTACACGGATTCAGTGGGGGGTACAGCCTATAACAAACAATTGTCAAGATTTCGAGCGACCGTTGTCAAGAGCTACCTGGTGGGTCATGGTGTCGATCCAAAGCGGATTCTCGTTTCAGGTATGGGTCCGGATAATCCAATCGCTACCAACGATACGCCCGAAGGTCGACAATTGAACAGACGCGTGGAAATCAAACTGCAAAG
>CAYSBQ010000278.1:0-2837 GCA_964429315.1 uncultured Desulfobacterales bacterium | reverse complement strand
TGCTCGACGAGTCGATCCTGCCTGCCGACGAAACCGCTGTGGCGTAAGGCACCGCGATTTAACGTGGTGTAAGAAAGGAGCATTATTGTGCGCGATAAGTTCATCTTTTCCAATAGTCAAACCTTGACCGATACCGATAGTACCGGAGAGATTTCCGACAATATCTGGGACTTGGAAGAGGACGCTGTTACTGACGGTCAGCTCATGGGCTGGCTTAACTTCCATTTCATTTCTGCAGTCGTCGCAAACCTGACTGAAGGGCTGGTCGTTGAGCTTCGCAGTTCGGATGCCGCGGCACTGGCAACGACACCGCTCTATTGTGGTGCTCTGCAGCTTGGGCCGACCGAAGTGGCGGCCGGGGCCAAGTTCTGCTTCGGCTTCGTTAGGTCCAGCCTGAAGAAGTACGCTGGCGTGTGGTATCGCGCCGTCAGTACGGCCAACATCGGGGCAATCGTTGTTGAGTCGTACTTCTCAGAGCAGCCGATTGGGCCGATACTGGGTCTGCAGAAGAAGCCAAGTTAAGCCCTAACGTTGTATGAAGTGACATAAAACCAGCGGGCCGGGGCCTTGTGCCCCGTCCCGCCTTATTAGGAGACCAAATATGAAAAAGTGGATAATTGGAGTGCTGTTTGCAACGGTGCTGCTCGGGATGGTCGTTATGGACATCGCTCAAGCAGACATGACGTATACGATGGACAACAAGCCGACTGCCTGGTGGGGCACCGGGGGTACAAAGGATACCCTTTGGAACTGGGCTAAAGAGGTGGAAACCTATGTTGAGGCCAATCTGGAAGTGAAAGGATCTATCTATTATGTGGATTCCGGTGTAAGTTCCGAGGGCGATGGCACTAGTTGGACCAATGCGAAAGATACCCTCAATGAGGCGATTAATCTTTGTACCGCCGATGACGGTGATGTCATTTACATTGCGCCGGGCCATACAGAGACAATGGGCGCTGCGGCCGACGAGGTTGATGTCGACATTGCTGGTATTACCATCATAGGGTTGGGTACTGGCGAGGTACGTCCTCTCTTTGACTATACGGGCGATGTCACGGGTGCGTTTGCTATCGGTGCCGACGATGTCCGTATCCATAACCTACAGTTTTTGGCGAATGTTCCAGACGTTAACCAAGCAATCGAAATCGAGACGGGCGCCGAGAATTTTGTCCTTACTGGCTTGCACTTCAATGTAGTTACCGCCGGGACGGATGAATTTTTGGATGTTATTACTATTGCCGCGAACTGCGATAATGGTGTTATCGACAACTGCGTGTTTGAGATGGCAGGTGGCGCTTCCCAATCCGCTATCAATGGCGCTGGTACGGATTACCTGCAGATTTCCAATTGTCGCGCGTTTGGTGATTATGGAGTTGCCTGTATCGAGGATGCAACAACTGCTTCGGTCATGGTGAGCATCCTAAACAACGTCTTGTTCAACGGGACGACGGGCGGCAACGCTGGCCTGGGCGACCTTCCAGTTATTTCAATGAAGGCAGACACTACCGGCGTAATAGCAGGCAATCACTGTATCTGTGACACGACAACCCCTGAGGGCTCTATTGTTGCTGCTGATATGTTCCTTGTCGGCAACACGTTCTCCGAGACTGAAGGTGGTGTCCCTGTACCTCCGATGTGGGTGGCCGGCGATGTGGCTGGAAACATTCTCGGTTTCGACGACAACGACAACTCGTATGCGTCAACCAATGTTGCGGCCAATGCCGACGGCTCTATTATCGAACGGCTTGAGCAGATCGACGTTGATACATCGGCGATCATTGCTGACACGGCAGCCATACAGCCGTACCAAGAGATGTATATATCATCTGCTGACGTAAATATTGCTGATGGTTCAGTCGCTGGCGTATTCACCATTGGCACTGCACCTATTCTAGTAACATCGTTGTCGTTCCAGTTTACCGAGGCTGCCAGTAACACTTCTGTTACGTTTGCCTTTGAAGCCGACCCGACAACTGGTGCGGGTGACTTGAATATCGCCTCTGCTGTAGATGTTGACAACACTGCCATTGGGGGTTGGGTCTATGCCGAGGGTGACGGCTCTGCTGCTGTTATCTCTGCTATTGCTGGCAACGTAGCACAGGGATGCACTGTCCCGTTTGTTTGTCCTATTGGTGAGATTGATATCACAATGGGGTCAGCTAATTTGACAACGGGTATCGGCACAGTGTGGATGAGCTACAAACCGCTTGGTGCTGCTGTAGTTGCGGCTCCATAAGCAGTTCTCTGTTTCTGATGACGGGGCAGGCCCCCTTGTATCGGGGGAGCCTTAGCCCTGGGAGTTGCCCTGGGGCAACAGCGTGACTTAGTAATTTAGAGGTGACATATGAAAGTTGTTAGAGATTGTTTCTTGATGCTTATTCCTCTTGCAATACTCCTTTGTCTTGGGGCGACGAAGGATTTCCGGGCGTTTGATAAGCCGGTAGCGAAAGTTGATTTTACTCAGTTGTCGGTTGCCTCCGGTGGTCACGTTGCCGTTACGGGGACTGCGAATAATGTGAATATGTATTTGGAGCGGATAGACGTTGGTGTTTCTGATGTCAATGATTCGTTGACGGCGACCTTGACCTTGACAGATGAGAACGGCACGCAATTAGTGTCTTTGACCGGCATCACGGAGGACGCATTCACTCTGTACACTTCAACGGGGGCCACGCCTGATTTCAATGCGGTTGCGATCAACAATACCCTGACAGTTTCGGTCGATCCTAATATGGACCCGAATGACGGGGCCGGTGAGACACTGACAATTGACGTGATCCTTTACGGGAGGTAATTGTGGCCATTCCTGTACAGGTGTCTCGAATAAAAAGAGCAGT
>CAYSBQ010000277.1:0-2852 GCA_964429315.1 uncultured Desulfobacterales bacterium | reverse complement strand
ACCCGCGGAGAACGCCGCTCAGAGAAAAAAGGGCCATTTATGGATGGAAACTAGTTAAGATGCGACCCTAGATCACTAGATCCTCCTCGCATCTTCTGTCAAGGATTCGCAGTTTCACGCGGCGCAAATAGACAAACGTAAAGGTTTTAGAACAAGATCTAAAAGAATCGCGGGGTGTTCAGCATCAAGCTCCATTACAGCAGAAATATGCGGCCACGAAAGCATCGGCACGGGAGCCGTCTGACACAATATATAGTGTGTGCTTTGACTGGCTGGGGCTTCCAACTAGAAAAATATTGTGGGCTATTCACCTAAAATGTTCTTTGGCCGTTACCTGATGCAACTGAAGCAACTCTTCAGAGGACAATAACCGAGTTATCACTGCCTCCGAAAGGACTTTTCACATATTTGTCGGCGTTCCAGTCGTTTTCCCATCTGGAGCCATCGATGAGATAACGAAACTGATATTCCTTTCCTGGTTGAAGCTTAAGCTTGGTGGTGTAGCCTCCGTTCTTTTGCTTCTGCATGCGATTAGCGTGAATATTCCAATCATTGAAATCACCAACGATAAATACGCTCTTTGCATCGGGGGCAGCGATCTTGGGCAGCGTGAATGTCACTTCGCACACGTTTGTGCTTTTCGGATATCCTTTCTTTATCCCCACTCTCACATCGTCTGCTATCTTTGGTGCTGGTTTCTCCGTAGTAGTCTTTCCCCCCAATTTCTTCACAGTCGTTTTTTCTACGATAGGTTTTGCTGCCTTGGTTGTAGCCTTGCCTTTCTGTAATTTTGCCATTTTTGTTCTCCTTTTCTCCTCTTGGTCCTCAGATTTTTCCCCGTTGATACTAATCTTTCCAGCTGCGATTTCACGTAGTGCAATGACAATGTCCTCGTCCTTGGGCGACTGAACCAAGTATTGAGCACCTTCCCGCATTTGCCGAACCCGCTTAGCAGCAATATGGACGAGCATGTAACGGTTCTCAACCCGCCTTAAACAATTTTCAATGGTAACACGAGCCACGTCGAGACCTCCTTAGCTACCATCCGGCAACCCGTCAGTCTCTCGCGGAGGAAAGCCTTGGCTTTACGTCCCCACTTCAGGACGGGTTTGGTTGAGGCTTTTCTTAGCGCCCATGCAAAGATATCTTCAGACTCATTTACCCCGCAGACTCGCATGTGATAGCTTTTGAAATGAAGCTGGAATGGCACCAAGTCTTCTTTATAGTCGGGCCACTAACACATAGCCCAATAGATTGTCAACTGTTTTATTTTTGACTGTATGTCCACCGTTGAAATCCGATTCTCATTGGTACAATGCGTACATGCTGCTGTATCACCACAAGTTTGGAAGTTGTTAATGGTTGGACACAACCTATTTGTTCACCCTTCGCAAAATCGTGTAGGGTTTGAATTTGATATCTTGCTCAAGCAAGATGAACTGAGGATTATTTACAAAATCAACATGTCGGCCATCGGTGGTCTTGAGTGGCTTAGGCATAGTTGTCATCAAGAGCGATCCATCAGGTGACAGGACCTCAAGTTGCTCGCCTGCATAGATTTTGTTCCTTACTTCGAGGACGCGCATACCACCGATTTGTTCCTCCGTAGTATTTCCGACAAAAGTCGATTCTCCCTGTGATCCACTTCGCTTCACATCGTAGTCATCATTGTTAATGCCGCCTTTTATAAATCCCAATGAATACCCACGGTTCGAAATCCTGTTAAGGAGCTTAAACCCCTCCTCAGGCAAAAACCTCCGGCCATCCAGCACCTGCCTATAAAACCAAATCACCGAGGCAATATAGTGGACCGATTTCATCCTTCCCTCGATCTTAATCGAATCAACCCCGGCATCCTGAAGGGCAGGCACAAATTCAAATAGTGCGACATCCTTGCTGTTGAAAAGATACGCTCCCCTTTTGTCTTCAAATACAGGCATGTATTGCCCCGGTCTGGTCTCCTCAACAAGGGCATATTTCCATCTGCAAGGGTGTTTGCATTCACCCCTGTTGGCGCCATGACCTGTAAGATAGTCACTTATAGCGCATCGGCCAGAATAGGAAAAACAAACCGCGCCGTGTATAAAGACCTCTGTTTCAATCTGTCCTTTCGTTTTGCGTTGTATCTTTTCTATCTGCTCAAGGGAAAGCTCTCTTGCGAGGTTTACCCTTTTTGCTCCGAGGTCCCTGTATGCAAGCACGGTCTGATAACTTGTGGTGTTTGCCTGCGTACTGACATGAATGCCGGCCTTCAGGCCAAGTTTCTTAAGCTCCATCAGCACACCCATATCCGAGACTATAACGGCATCAACACCCATGTCATCAAGGATGTGCGCGGTTTCCGTGATCCTTTCGTATTCATCGGAAAAGGGATAGATATTGAGTGCCACATATCCTCTCTTGCCCTGCGCGTGAAGAAACTCAAGACCGGCCGCCGCATCATCAAAACTAAAGTTTCCCGCAAAGCTCCTCAGTGAACCAAACTTAGTGCCAAAATATACCGCATCAGCACCATAAGCGGCGGCCCATTTAAGCTTTTCCAGGTTTCCAGCAGGTGCAAGAAGTTCCATATTACAACATATCCTCTGTACAATTTTTGGCTATAGGACCATTAGCCCTATAGTAAAATCTCAGGTTATAATAACAGTTGAGAATCCACAAGCAAATCGTCTAACGGCCCTGGCCAAGATTATTTGCAAGGATGTGCTGTAACTTTAATTGCCCCAAAAAGTGGAACTTTATTTCTCATTTGTGTCATGAATTATTTCCATGAAAAAGCTAACTAACTGTAATTACACACATCTACTGCTGGCAGGGTCTGTGCTCTACTAGGAAAGCAACACAGTGCGGAA
>CAYSBQ010000276.1:0-2852 GCA_964429315.1 uncultured Desulfobacterales bacterium | reverse complement strand
AACGTACGATAAGTACGCCTCATGATTACAAAATTTGCACGCCTTGAATTTGAACGTTTTACGAAACCGTCTAAATCTGACTTTTTACGATTTCATCAATATTAATATCGGACAATACCCTTAGTTTATTTGTTCCAAAAAAGTTTTGATAGTGTTAGTGTCGCGTCAACTGACAAAGGTCGTGATCACCGTGAAACACAAAAATATTCCCTTGAATGAACGTATTATTTTTGCTTTGGATGTAGATTCCAAAGAAGAAGCGGAAAAATGGGTTGACCGTCTGGGAGACCACATAAAATTTTATAAGGTTGGCCTACAATTGTTCTTGGCAGGATGGTTTCCTGCTATTAAAATGATTACAGACCGTGGACACAAAGTTATGGTTGATTTAAAAATTTTTGATGTTCCCGAAACTGTCAAATTGGCACTTAGACAGTTGAGGCATAAAAATATCACGTTTGTCACTGTGCATGGAAACGATCCAATCCTTCGGGCTGCCGTTGATGAAAGGAATGGAATTAAAATTCTTTCCGTCACCGTTTTGACCAGTTTCGGTGAAGAAGATATGAAAGAAATGGGGTTTACTGGCACCATAGAGGATTTGGTTTTTATTCGAGCTAAGCGCGCCCTTGAGATTGGATGCAATGGCGTTGTTTCTTCTGGGCTTGAAGCATCTCGTTTAAGAGAGGATTTAGGCGACAATTTTCTTATAGTAACTCCTGGTATTAGACCAGGAAAGAACATTGAAATCGAAGAAGATGATCAAGTACGAATTGTGACAGCTCAAAAAGCCATAATAAGCGGTGCCGATTATGTAGTTGTTGGCCGTCCTATCAGCAGAGCCAAAGATCCTGTTGCAGTTGTAAAATCCATGCAAAATGAAATCCAAAAAGGGTTAACAACCAGCAATTAACTCCCCTATTTTATCCCCAAACACTAAATGCTACAATCAATAACTTTCCTGTAAAAACAACAAGTAGGCAGCTATGGCATAGCAACAATGGGGACGGCAACAATGGGGACGTCTATGATTTTATGCTTTACGTTGATTGAAGAGGGTAATATTGAGGTTTTATGCCAAGAAAAGCGAGGATAGATGCTTCTGGGGCCTTCCATCATATAATCATTAGGGGAATAGAGTGCAGGAAAATATTCCGAGAGGACGCTGATCGAGTCAACTTTTTGGGTCGTCTTGGGGATCTTGTCGTCGACACAAAAACTGAGTGCTTTGCTTGGGCATTGATTCCTAATCATGCTTTATGTTGAGAACCGGTTGCGTTCCGATTGCGACAGTGATGCGCAGGCTTCTTACAGGATATGCTGTTTCATTTAACCGCAAGTATCGACACCATGGGCAGCTGTTTCAGAATCGCTATAAATCGATTTCGTGCCAAGAAAAGGAAATATCTTCTTCAGGCGAGAGGTTACGGTTTTTCTGAGGCTGTTGACTGTTGAACGCGTTGCAACCCTGTTAGATTTGGATGTCAATGAGATTATGCGGTCGGGCAAGCAACCTCAAACAGTCAAAGCACGAAGCTTGATTTGTTTCTGGGCGAATCGAGAATTGGGGATGACCACGGTTGAGATAGCCAGTCGCCTGGGAATCTGCCAATCGGCGGCAAGTAGATCGTCATTGCGAGAAGAAAAGATAGCTGAAAAAAACCGTTTCATGCTTACAGAAAGCCGAATAGCATAAAATCATAGATGTCCCCAAAGATGGCCATGGTTTTCTTTGTGGCCCAACGCAAAGCTCAGGGGCATCAAACATGCGGAGCAACAGACTTGCAATTTGCAATGAACTTTTTGCGGGGCACGGCCCATCAACTTCCGAAGGGCTGTTTGGCGCCCCCTGCAGCGATTTGTTGGCCCATTATTTTTTGTAGGCTGGTCTGAGGCCCTTCAACATAGGGTAATGCTTGGTGTTGAAAGTCTTCAGCTCCGCATTCTCGACTTCAGCGGTAGCAGCCAAGATGGCGTCTGCAAGTCCCACACCGTGTGACTTGCCGTAATCGCGCTTGTAGAGCCCTCCAGCCTTCGCGATATCGACACTTACGGGGATAACATGGAAGAGAGAGACGAAGTTCTCCAGAGCAGCTTGTTCTGCATCTCCTTTCACTCCAGCGTACAACTCCGCAACTACGATGGATGACAGGATGATCCGTGCAGAGTGGGCGTTGACGAAGGCCACCGCCTTGCTGTAGCCGCGGAAAAAATCAACAAGAACATCTGTATCAAGAAGGATTGCTCCCACCATGGTCAGTTCCTGTCCCATTCGGCCCGCATTGCCTTGAAATCAGGAAGATCCGCACGGTCCTTCCAGATTCCGGCAGCCTCGCGTAATATCGCCTCCCGTCGACTGTGGCCCACTTGATCAACGAGGCGATCGATGGCCTCTCGGATGAGCTCACTCTGTTTCTTCCCCGCAATCTTGGCTATAGCAGCCAGTTCGTCACGTTGGCGCTCTGTCAGGTATATCTGCGTTCGTACCATACAACACCTCCAATACTGTATACATTGGTATTATACACCCTTCTCATTCCCTGTCAAGGCCAACGCCCCGCATAACCAGCCGGCATGTAGTTTGCCGGTCTGAGTTAATGCGGTGTTTAGTGGATATGAGGTTATTATATGTGTAAATTACAAACAGCTACTTTTTATCTTCTTCTTGTGACTTTATTTCTAATTGTGGTTGTTGCGATTGGGAACTGGAATTTATATGACCGTGTTGAGAAACTTGAACGCACCCTCGAATTACAGGCCAAGCAGCAATCGCAGCAAATAACATTGCAATAAAAGTGATAATAAAAGCTGGCGTCTGAGTCCAATGAGGTTTTTTGAGTTTATTAAGGTGT
>CAYSBQ010000275.1:0-2862 GCA_964429315.1 uncultured Desulfobacterales bacterium | reverse complement strand
TAGACGGGTGCAACTCCCGTACTCCCCGCCAAATTTTTCTTTCAGACGTCATTTGAACTTCGAGCGATATTATACCCTGCGGTGGTAATTTATTGCTGATAGGGCTGATAGTTTTTAGCTTACCTAAAACCTAAAGCTTAACACCTAAAACTAAAATGATCCCCTGGACAAAAACACAGACCCAGCGTTTGAAGGAGTTGAATGCCCCGGACCCGGCATTGAAGAAGACCTTCGATGATGAACCCGCTCGTGAAAAAGCGTATCAGGCGCTGGAAAAATCGCTCGTGATTGCTCAGCGAAGCCAACTGGCAGAATTCCAAACCACGAATCGCCGCCCTGAACTATGCCGGCTTGAAACCAAGCTTGCAGAAATGCTGACACAAGCCGGTTTTGCCCAGGTAACGACCCCGATCATCATGTCCGGGGGGCTCTTGAAAAAGATGTCAATCGATTCAAAGCACCCGCTCAATTCTCAGATATTCTGGCTGCAGGACGATAAATGCCTGCGTCCGATGCTGGCGCCGCATCTCTACTACCTCCTGGTAGACCTGCTCCGCATCTGGGAACGGCCTGTGCGAATCTTTGAAATCGGTCCCTGCTTTCGAAAAGAATCCAGGGGATCGAAGCATGCCAGTGAATTTACCATGCTGAACCTGGTTGAAATGGGTACGCCCGAGAACACCCGGAGAGAACGAATTCAGGACATGGGCTCACGTGTAGCAAGGGCAGCAGGCGTGAAGAACTATCGTTTTGAGACCGTGGCCTCGGAAATATACGGCGACACCATCGATATCGTCGCCGGGGAAGATGGTCTGGAAATCGCCTCTGCAGCCATGGGACCTCACCCACTGGATCGGCCATGGAAAATAAATGAGTCCTGGATCGGAATCGGTTTCGGTCTCGAACGCCTTCTGATGGCATCCCACCTATCCGGGAATCTTGCCCGGTTCGGTCGAAGCCTGGCGTATTTAGATGGCGTCCGCTTAAACATATAAGGACCCTCTCCGGATGCGTCGCGCCAAGGTATGGGGAACGATACCCCAACTGGAATAACGGCATATTGAAAGGATGGGTTTCGTGCTGAAAATTAAATTAGCTTGAAGTTTGAAACTGATAGAGTCACCAAATGCCAAATCATCACCATCTGCAGGATATATTGTTCAAGGCTGAAAACAGCGCGGGCCTCTCCAGGCGAAACATTATCGATCTTCTCAACCTGGAAGACCCGCAACAAACCCGGATGCTCTTTGAAAGCGCCAGAAAAATGCGCCGGCGATATTTCGGCAAACGAATTTTTCTGTATGGATTTCTCTACACCAGCACGTATTGTCGCAATGACTGCAGCTTCTGTTTCTTTCGCAGTTCGAACCCCGACAGCACCCGCTATCGAAAAGCCAAACCGGACATACTGTCCGCAGCCAAAAGGCTTTCCGAATCCGGGGTCCACCTCATCGATTTGACCATGGGAGAAGACCCGGCCATTTTCAATGACGGTGGCGACGGTTTTGAACAACTCGTTGATCTGGTGGTAACGCTCAAAAAAACAACCGGCCTTCCTGTCATGATTTCTCCGGGCGTCATGACCGCCGCCCAGTTGAAAATGCTGGAACAAGCCGGCGTTTCCTGGTATGCCTGCTACCAGGAAACGCACACCCGGCGGCTGTTTGCGCAGCTAAGGCCGCAACAGAATTTCGACACCCGCATGGCATCCAAGAACAACGCACATTCCAACGGTCTCTTGATCGAGGAGGGCCTGCTTTGCGGTGTCGGTGAAACATTGGATGACATCGCGCACTCCCTGACGGTGATGAAGGATCTGCAGGCCGATCAAATTCGGGCCATGACATTTATCCCCCAACCCGGTACTCCCATGGCAGCCATCTCTCCCGTGGGGGCCCATCGGGAAACTATCCTCACCGCAGTCATGCGGCTTGTATTCCCGCATCTACTGATACCGGCTTCCCTGGACGTAGACGGCATCGATGGACTAAAGCGTCGATTGGACGCCGGGGCCAATATTGTTACCTCCATTGTGCCACCGGGAGCAGGTCTGGCCGGCGTCGCCAGGCAGTCTCTCGATATAGAAGACGGCAGGAGAACCGTCAGCGAGGTCACCAGAGTGCTGGCGACCTGCGGACTCGAAGCGGGAACCCAGGCTGAATACGGACATTGGATCGCCAAACGGCGAAAGGGCATGTGTCACAAAATTTGAACCGCCCCGTTTAGGATATCGTATGAAAGCAGCCATCATTGGTGGGAAACTTCAAGGCGTTGAAGCGGCATATCTGGCCGGAAAAGCCGGCTGGGATGTGACGATGATCGATCGGAATCCCGATGCACCGGCTTCGGGCCTTTGCCACCGGTTTATACTTGCCGACATTACCACCCGGACCGACCTGGAACGACTTCTGCAACCGTTTGACCTGGTAATACCGGCCCTTGAAAACCAGGACGCTCTCAAGCGGCTCCAAATTTGCTCGCGGCATGACCTGGTACCGATTTTGTTCGACTTTAATGCCTATGCCGTCACATCCTCCAAGATCGAATCGGACCGACTGCTTGCCGGTATCCACATACCCACACCAGTCCCCTATCCCGACTGCGGTTTTCCTGTCATCGTCAAGCCGAGTCAGGGCAGTGGCAGTAAAGGAATTTTTGTTATCCATGATTCAAAACAGCTCAAAGCCCATCTTACAACGGCACCTGGTGAACAGGTCATTCAGGAATTTGTCCATGGTCCATCATACTCCATGGAAATCATAGGTTCCCCGGGTAACTATTGTCCCCTCCAGATCACCGAACTTGAGGTGGATCCGGTCTTTGACTGTAAACGGGTGATCGCACCCTCGGGCCTTTCCCGGA
>CAYSBQ010000274.1:0-2868 GCA_964429315.1 uncultured Desulfobacterales bacterium | reverse complement strand
CCGTTATGCCGAACAGTTTGAAAAGCTATATATGAAATCGCCTCAGTTGCAATAGAACGTAATTCATCTTCAAGGTTTGTCCCTGCCCGGCGTTAAGGACTCTTTGGAGCGAGTTTTTCTCGGTCACATCGGGGTTATCTATCGGCCGTATTTTGTACTTCTTTTGGACTATCGCTCCGAAAATCAATCAACTGTTTCTGATACAGGACTAGTTTTTCGCGTACCTCTTTCTTAAAACGATTACACTTTAGCTGGCAATAACCATTAAATGGTGATTGGCGCTCTACGGCCTCGAAATACGGGCCTTCTATAATATCCTTAATATCGTTTTTTTTGAAATTGATCTGCGGTAGATATTGCTCGATCAAAGGAACGATATAGTCGAAAGCCCGGTTATGTTCGGTAATATACATGCAGTGAGCAAAACAGCAGGGATGGACCGTTCCATCGGCGGCGATATAGATGGACCCGCTGTTAAAAGGTTTACAGCGTGCACGACGCTCATCACCTGAAAGCCTGTCCAGGGTGGTATGATAGATATCACGCTTGATCTCGACATCCAGGGTCTTGGGCATTCTGAGATGTGGGGTATATTCCCGGGACGAGACAACGAAGAAGCCGCTGCAGCCCAAATCCCCGGCCAGCGATTCTGCCGCTGCAATCTGGTGCTCGTTGTGTTCGAAAACAATAAATTTCCAATACGCACTGCCCCCACCCGATACAAAAGCCTCCAGATTTCTGATGACGTGATCGAACCGGGTCCCCCTGCGATGCAGGTGGTGGGTGTCTTCCAGCCCGTCAAGGGCAAATATCAGATCCCCATGATGAAAAACCGCACCGAGCCTCCGCCACCATTCAGCACCCTGCAGCGATCCATTTGTCTCACCATCCATGACAACGTGTGGGTTGAACGCCTTTAAATAGGCAACGATATCGACAAATTCGGGGTTGGCGCAAAAATCGCCGAAGTTGCCGGAAAAAGAGAGTCGCTTCAACCGCGCAATAAGCGTCTGCGGCAGTTGCTCGAAATCTGATAGCGAAATATCATGATTCCCATATTCTCGAATTTTCTGGCCCCGACTGCAGAAGGGACACCTGGCCGCGCACCTGGATGAAATTTCAAAATTAATGGCCCGAATGTCTTCAATTTTCAACATAGCTGTCTCTTATTCCTGGAAGGGCAATGGCATTGATCTGCTCAATCCGCAATTCCTTCTCTTGCCCCACTAACCAGTGCAGATGACGCGGTTCAATCATGGCCGGCTCCTGGGGCAGAAATTTCCTTTCAGATAAACCATAGAGAAGACACTTGATGACCCCTTCGTGCACAACCGTCAGGATGGTTTCTCCCGGCCACTTTTTGGATGCTTCCGCCAGGGCTTTCCTGCTCCTCAGCCAGACTTCCCTACGGCTTTCACCGCCGGGAGGACAAAATTGCCATCCTGCTCTTTCCATGTTTCTCAGTTCTTCGGGCGTTTCGATCTTAATTTCCTGAATACGCTTGCCCGTCCACGCTCCCCAGTCCAATTCGCGCAGCAAAGATGTTTTCTGCAGCGGCAAATTCATGCATCGGTTGATCAACTCGGCCGTCGCGACAGTTCGCCCCAGATCGCTGGTGAGAATACGATTAAAGGACAAGGCCGCCAGTTGCTCTCCCCAGGTCCGGGACTGCTCCCGGCCTGCCGTCGTGAGAGGCGAATCCTTTTGGCCCTGGATCATTTTTTTAAGATTCCATACCGTCCGTGCATGCCTTATCAAACCGAAGCGTGTGTGAGGTTTCTTATCCGGCATGCTCTTTTTCTCCCACAATATTCAACAAAATCTTTTCCATGTCCCGGTAGTTCCTGTTCAAATGGTGATGTGCCCGGACATGTGCGGCTGCCCTCTGCCCCATAGCCCGTCTCAGCGCTTTGTCTAAAACCAGCTTTTGGATCGCATCGTCAAAAGGTTCAGGCTGATAAACCGGCGTCAGAAAACCTGTCTCGCCGTCCACCACCACCTCTGGAATACCTCCGTTGTGAAAAGCCACCACCGGTAGACCGCACGACTGACTTTCCAGGTAAACCATTCCCAGGGATTCCCGGATTCCAGGAAAGGCAAACAGATCGCCGGCACTGTAATATCGACCCATCTGTTTCCTGGCGATTTTTCCTACAAAGCGCACCCTTCCCGGGAGGTGTCTATCCGCCAGTTGCTGCAATTTTTGTCGTTCTTTTCCGTCCCCGGCAATCACCAGTTGAAAAGAAACCCCGGAACCGGCAAGCCTGCCACAGGAGCGGATGAGAAAAGACAAGCCCTCTGTCTTAACGTCCGGGCGAAACATGGCCGCCGAAAAAATTACCGGTTCGCTTCCGACGCCCCATGATCGGCGGAGCTGCCTCCGTGCATCAAGATCAAAATCAAAAGCCTCTGTAAGGATTCCCGGCTTCACATAGGTCAGCCGACCCTCCGGAAGAAGTCTTTTCAGGTTCTTCCAGTCATCCCGCCTGTTAGTAAATATATGCCGTGCCGATTTCAAGGCCGACCTGTTCAGAGCAAACCCCGGCCAGGTCTTTGGATGCCGTCTTCTCTTGGTGGAAAAAATACCCTGAAAAATAACATAGGGTATTTTGGCAGACCTGGATACCATGGGTCCCAGCAGGTCCGGGGCTTTATAGTAGGTATGGTAGGTCAGCCATAGATTCACCTGCCCTTGCGACACCTGTCTACATGATTGGCGGTAGACTTTCAACAACCTGATCCAGGTCCAGGGCTTCCAGTATATCCATCGCGCCCGCAGAGGTCCTGCCTCCCGCATGTCGTGCCCCATGTAAACAAAATAGTCATAGAGCCCTGTGGCAGTCACCAGATCTCCCGACGGGTGGTGAT
>CAYSBQ010000273.1:0-2944 GCA_964429315.1 uncultured Desulfobacterales bacterium | reverse complement strand
TGCTCAGGCATGCTGTGCTGAGGCAGCGCATCAGAGACCACAACCCTGACAGAATTCTGCGTTTTGACAGTTCTAACAGGACTTATGTTTTCCACCATCATTTAACTCACCCCCCCCTCAATTAAACACTTTCATCGCGAAGCCTCGCTAGGCATTTCTCGCATACGCATAAGCCATTTCTTTTCGTTTCCCCAATGTCACCAACTCCCCGCCTATCTCATCCCGCCGTTTGCCGATTTCCGCAATGACCTCGCGAACCTCATCACCCAGCTCCTTCACCAGGTCAATTAGGTTCGCATTTGTACTAAAGCCCGCCTGATTCAGCTTATTGATAACGGTCTTATGCTCTAAGGCCAGCTGGTCAAGCTCCTCGGTATCCCCATCGCCAAGGGCTGCTTTAACCCTTGCCGTGATACCACGAAGGCTCTCAAATAGTGATTCATGGAGTTCAGACTGCAATGCTCACTCCCTCCGTTATTTCCGATTCAGTGTTTTTGGCATAAACAGGCATGGCCTCCCGTTGGAAAGCGCCCTTGAAGCCTTCATACAGTTCGCCCAGGAGCCTTTCCACCTCCTCCAGCGCTTCAGGATCATTCTTGATATTTGCGGTGGTCAGCCGGTTTATCAAATAGCGGTATAAACCGGCCAGGTTCTCTGCCAGCTCTCCGCCTTTTTCCATGTCAAGGGCACAATCAAGCTCTGCCAGGATCGCCAGGACCCTTGAGATATTTTCACCCTTTAGTTTGGGATTTTTTTCTTCAATCCCTCTTCGTGCGATTTTTAGAGAGATGAGGGCGTCTTCATAGAGCATCAAGAGGATCTTTTCTTTGCTCTCGGTCGTATCGGCTATCACTTTTCTGTAGCTGGCGCATCCTGCTGATGTCATCAAATCAGTTCCTTTCTTTGCTCGGATGGATAGGTTAAAAGACTGAAGTCCAATCGCATTCCTCCACCTTCAGCCTAAGTACTTAAATTTACTTGCTTGATATGTAGTTGTTCAGATTCTGCATGCCCAGGATCTGCTGGCTCAAATAATTCCCGGTGGTCTGATACTCGGCAAGGAGTAATTCTAGCGCATTGAATTGGGCCCTTGTACGCGACTCCCATGCCAGGTTGCGCATCTCTATACGTTCAACCTGGTCCTCAATACCGTCTATGCTGGTTTGGATGCCATCCGTCCTCGCAGCAAGGGTTCCGTCTGTGGAATCGAGTATCCCATCCAGGGTATCCACCATGCGCACGCCAAACCCTTCCGATCCCGTTGTGGACTGCGTGAAAAACTGGATCACATCGTCAAAATGATCATCGAGTGCATCATTGAGGGTTGTGGAATTGACCTCCAGACGCCCTTCGTCGTTAAGAATAATACCGAGGTCGGATAGGCGACTGAATGTGTTAACACCCGTAATATCCTGCCTGATAAGTCTTCTTAAATGATTTCGTATCTGATTGGTGGTGCCATCGCCCTGTAGAGGGCCTGCTATTTCGGTGTCTTCATCGTAGCCCTGGTACGTTTCGAAAAAATCCAGCACGTTGTTGTAAGCGGATACAAAAGAATTGATCTTTGAGACCGCCGTCGAAGTATTCCTGCTCACGGTCAGGGTGTCGGACTCGCTGGCCGGGGTTGCATGGACGTCCGTGAGGGTGATGGTCACACCCTCGATTACATCGTCAATGGTGTTGGTTGATCTGGCGATGTCTGTTACACCGTCCACATGGATGAGAGAGTCCAAAGCATCCTGGGTCTGGGTCAGGTTTGTTGTTCCACCCTCGCGGTAAGCTAACCGGGAGAGGCCGTTCGTATCCGTGTTGTCACCATCTATGTCGGTCACGGTTAAGTTGATGACATTGGCCGCCCCACTATCTTCAGCGCTCAGGGTAAGATAATAATTTGTCCCGTCAAAGATTACGGCCGCCTGGACCCCTGCATCTGCATCGTTGATCGCATCGGCCACATCTTCGATGGTGTCCGTGGCGGAAATTGAAATGTCATTCACCGTTCCCTTTGTATCATCTGCCGTATAGCTTAGTGCGCCGGTATCGTTTGCTGTAAAACCAATCGTTGATGCAATACTGTTACCGCTATCGCCTGTCGTCCAGAGATACTGTATCTCCGTTACACTACCGCCGGCACCGGCTATGGTAAACTTCTGCGTTGAATTGTCATAAGTGACAGTGTAAGTGGCATCAGAACCGGTAGCATCATCCAATTCTTCTTTTATCTCTGCCATCAGTTCTGAGATTGTATAAGTTCCGTTGTCGAGCGTGGCAGTTAACTCAGTGCCCAAACCACCAACTTCCAGAAAATTAATCTTGTTATTGGTTGAGCTAATAGTAAACGTGCTTCCTATTTCAAGATGAATGGTTCCCTCGCCCACTTCATTATCGCTGGTGTAGGTGACTGCCCCTGTATCATCAGCAGCATCAAACCCGAGAAGGGATGATGCGCTGTTGGCGTTATTTGCACCTGTAGCCCAGCGAAGATCTAATTGTGTGAGGCTGGAACCCTCCTCTTGGATAGTAAATTTCTTTGTGGTATTGTCATATGATACGGTGTAGTCGATATTATTGGCACTGGGCGCACCATCAGAAGCTGCTTCCAATTGTGTTTTTATATGGGTTTCCAACTCAGAGACAGTATAACTTCCTTCAGTGAGGGTGGCAGCTATCTCAGCGCTGGCGCCGCCACCGGTATTTTCCGTAAAATCGATAAATTTGTTATTGGCATCAATCTTAAATTCCAGAATCTCTTCTGTTCCGGTAAACGCCGCACTCTTGACCATGTGTTCCCGGGCCAACTGCTTCACCGTGACGTTGTGAGTTCCCGCAGCGGCAGAACTGTCTGCCGATGACGTAAACAGAGCGGCATCGCCGGAAGAGGTAGAAAAACCAGCGAGGTCGCTTGCGGCATCCAGCGCCTGCGCAGCAGATTTCATGCTGTTCA
>CAYSBQ010000272.1:0-2954 GCA_964429315.1 uncultured Desulfobacterales bacterium | reverse complement strand
CCCTTCGATTGGCCTTCTAAATATCGGCGAGGAGGAATCAAAAGGAACTGAGGTTCTCAAAGAGGCGTACAAGCTACTTCGCGAATCCCAGCTGAATTTCATCGGACATATTGAAGGTCGAGATTTTTTTACGGGCAAAACGGTATCGTGGAAGGATAACCAATCAGTTTTGGTAAAGATCTGGGAACGCTTCTTGAACAGTCTCCCACTCTTTATAGTGGGTACCATTATTACCTGGACCCTATCATTTCCGATAGGAATTCGTGCGGCGATATTCAGAGGAGGCTTATATGACAGGAGTACGACTTTATTTTCGTATCTGTTGATTTCGATTCCAGGCTTTTTCTTCGCCTATATCCTGATTATTTTTGTCGTAAACCATTTTCATGTGCCGGTTATCGGTATGGAGACCTTTGGACTTGGAGAGGCTTCATGGGGGCATGTTGTTATGGATCGTGTTTGGCACCTCTTATTGCCGTCGGTGCTGGGAGCAACCGGTGGGATTGCAATACTTTCCAGATATGTCCGCAGCCAGATGCTCGAAGTAGAAGGCCAGGACTATATACGCACCGCCAGGGCGAAAGGGCTTTCCACGGAACAAGTCCACTACAAGCATGCCCTGCGAAATGCGTTGTTACCCTTTGTGACCATGTTCGGCCTTATCCTGCCCGGCCTAATAGGGGGCTCCGTGATTATTGAGTCAATCTTTTCCTGGCCCGGGATGGGCAGGATGGCCTATGAGGCCATTTTGGCGCGGGATTATCCTATTGTCCTGACAGTAAACTTTATTTCTGCCGTCCTTGTCCTGGCGGGGACCTTTGTTTCCGATCTTTTGTATCTGGTTGTCGATCCAAGGATAAGGTTGTGATTATGAATAGCACCGTTAGATCTTGTGCTGCGGATACCCGCCTTTCTCCGAAAGAAGGCAGGTTCGAGCAGTTCTGGCAGGTCCTAAGGGAAAACAGCCTTGCTATTGTGGGCCTGGTAGTCTTTATTGTTTTTTTCTGTGTTGCACTAATGGGACTTGTTTTGACCTCAGGGCCTGAGCCTGTTTTTGATCCTGCGCTGGTACGCCTTCAGGAGAAATTAAGGCCGCCTTTTTCTAGTCCGCATATAGGATCGCTTCAGCCGGAGGAAATCCCGGCACTGGGTATTTATCTCTTTGGAACGGACGATTTGGGTCGAGATGTGTTTGCCAGAATGCTTCAAGGGGCTTGGGTCTCTTTAACCGTGGGGTTCGTTGCTGTAGGTATATCGGTCCTCGTTGGGGTATTTATGGGAAGCATGGCCGGCTATTTTGGCAAATATCGTATTATTGACACCCTAATCATGCGAATCGTAGACATCATGCTCTGCTTTCCCAGTTTCTTTCTTATTCTCACTGTTGTAGCATTACTTCCGGCCAGCATCTATAATATCATGATCGTCATAGGTCTGACGTCTTGGATGGGTACGGCACGTTTTGTTCGTGCGGAATTCCTGTCTTTAAGGGAACAGGACTTTGTGACAGCTGCCACAGCCCTTGGAGTAGGTCATTTTCGGATCATTTTTCGCCATATGCTTCCAAATGCCGTAGCCCCGGTTTTGGTTTCAGCCACCATTGGTATTGCAACAGCTATCCTGACAGAAGCTGGCCTGAGTTTTCTTGGTTTTGGCGTGCCGCCTCCCCACGCTACATGGGGAAACATCCTTTCTGACGGCAAGGCATTTATCTTCGACGCTCCGTGGCTGACATTTATTCCGGGTTTTGCCATCCTGATTGTCGTGCTTTCGTTTAATCTCTTTGGTGAGGGCCTCAGAGATGCCCTGAATCCTAAATTGAGAGGAAGAAGGTGAGTGCACTTTTGTCTGTCCAGGACCTGACGGTCTATTTTCATGGCCGTAAAGCGGTGGCTCGTGCTGTGGAAGGGGTGAGTTTTGAGGTGGCCCGGGGAGAGACGGTTTGCATTGTAGGGGAATCCGGCTGCGGGAAGACTGTTTCCGCCCTGAGTATTCTTGGGCTGGTTGTCCAACCACCCGGTGAGATTGTGGGTGGTCGTGTAATCTTTAGGGGAGAAGATTTACTTGGATTGACAGATGCCGAGATGCAACATATTCGTGGAAGTCAGATAGCCATGGTCTTTCAAGAACCGATGGCATCGCTCAATCCGGTATTTACTATTGGGGACCAAATCGAAGAGGCTATTACCGCACATGAAGATGTTCGTGCTGATGAGGTACGCAAGAGATCGGTCGAGCTTCTAAAAAACGTGGGGATTGCCGAACCAGAAAAGCGTTTTAAGGATTATCCTCACCAGTTAAGCGGGGGGCAGCAACAGCGAGCAATGCTCGCCATGGCCCTTGCGTGTAATCCGGCACTGATAATTGCTGACGAGCCCACAACAGCCCTTGATGTGACCATTCAGGCGCAGATACTGAATCTTTTCTCTGAGCTTCAAAAAAAACGGGACATGACGTTGCTCTATATTACCCACGACCTAGGCGTGGTTGCCAAAATTGCCGATCGTATCTACGTGATGTATGCCGGTATGGTTGTTGAGGAAGGAAGTCGCAAAGAGATCCTTTCCAAGTCGTGCCATCCCTACACGCGCGGACTTCTGGCTTCATTGCCGGATCGTACGAAGCGGGGCTCAAAGCTCCAGGGTATTCCTGGTATGGTGCCTGATCCTGCGTACAAACCAGAGGGTTGTCCCTTTCATCCACGGTGTGATTCAGCCATAGCTTCGTGCAAATATATAGTTCCTCAGATGTGTGTTTGCGGCGGCAAGCACTTAAGCCGTTGCCCGGTAATGGCCGGCTAGTTGTATGGTTTATCTTTGCTGAAATCCTGTCGTAACTTTCCTTGACAGTGTTCCTTGGCACATAAAACACTCTATAATCACATATTATCTGACGGGCCTGTTGTGGCATGACAATTGCTCTACAATTCCTAACCGTCCATTCAGTGAATGAAC
>CAYSBQ010000271.1:0-2977 GCA_964429315.1 uncultured Desulfobacterales bacterium | reverse complement strand
TTTCCTCTAAAAAAGGGAAAAATAAACTATTAGGATAATCTCTTAAGGGGAGGTTTTGCAAAGGTCTCACTTTACAATACCTTTGAGTGGTCTTGATCCGTGTGTGTCCCAACAAATCCTGGATCGTCACCAGGTCTGCTTCGGCATTGAGTAGTTGTGTCGCCATGGTATGTCTAAGGTGGTGACAAGAGACCTTAAGTCCAGTCTTTTTTGCATAGTATTCCATGCGTTTCTGGATTCCACGAACGGAGATGGGTTTGCCCGTACAGGGGCCCTTGTTGACCACAAAGACCTTCTTTGCCCGAGACGAAGGCCTTACCTTCAGGTATGCCCTGATGGCATCTAAGGCATCATCACTAATATATACGACTCTGTCTTTTGCCCCTTTGCCGTTTTCTACCATGAGCCTCCTGCGCTTTACATCGATCGCGCCAAAGGTGATATTGGCCACCTCTTCAACTCGAAGACCACAACGAAGCATAAGCTTAAATATCGCCTGATCTCTTCTGCTCTTTATCCGATTGAACAAGATTACAACCTGCTCGTCTCTCAGGTATTTAGGCAGTGGTCGAGATAGCCGCTGGACATAACCTCGCCTGACAGGATTTTCTATCAATATGTCTTCTTCATATCGCAGATAATCATAAAATCCACGGATGCTATCCAAATGACAATTAATTGTTTTCGGTGCCAGCCGCCTGCCTAAAAGATGATCAATGTATGCTAATATATTTTTGTTGGTCGCCTCTTCTACAGGCACGTCCAGCCAGAGTACAAAGTGCTTGAGTGTGTTCATATAAGTTTTCACCGTATGACCTGAGCAATTCCTTCTTTTTAGAAATCGCCGATAGTTAATTATCGAGTCGATAATGGCCATTGATCTCCCCCCTTTCGATAATAGACATGGCCCGGAAGTATTCCTCCTCACGCGTTTTGTCTGTCAGCCGGGCGTAACGACGAGTCATTTCCACACTACTGTGACCAAGCAATTGTTGGAGACATTCTAAGCGCATGCCAGCGTTTAACAGTTCACTGGCAAAGGTATGACGAAGGCAATGCAGTGAATAACCCCTGTGTTCAATGCCGGCTTTGACAAGGTATTTGACAAACATCGCCCGGGCGCCTTGATAAGCTATCGTATTGCGCCCTATGCCGTAAAAGACAAATTCCTTTCGGGGATCTCTTTGGGCAAACCAGGCCTTTAGTGCAACTTGTGCGTCGTCACTCAGATAGACCACTCTTCCCGTCCGGTTTTTCGAGGCCTCATAGATCTCAATTCTTCTCTCATTGAAGTTGACCTCACGGACTTTAGTGTTTAATAGCTCGCCAATTCTCATCCCGGTTCTCAACATCACCAAGATCATGGCGCGATTTCGAACGTGACTTATTACAGACAGCAGTCGCTTTACGTCATCAGGATCCATCGCTCTGGGTAGAGCCTGGGAGACCTTAATGGTAATCTTTCTGGATAACACACGGTAATCGATAACCTCTGTGTCGATTAGAAAGCGCAAAAACGCCTTTATAGCGCGTAGCCTTGTAACCACTGTTGTTGGCTTTAAATTGCGGTCTTGCTGGTACTCAACAAAGCTGTACAGGTCGTCTCTGGTGATTTGTTCAAGATGGGTTTTACCGGCTGTTGTTATAAACGTTAGAAACAATGCGATGTTCGCGCTGCTGCATCGCATGGTAGTCGGTCGGCAGTTGCGTCGATATTGATCCCGTAAATACCGTACGGCATGGTCTTTACCTACAAACTCTTGGTTGGCGAGTTTTTCTAGAAGCCGTTCAAAAAAGGTCAGTCTCGGATCGACATACTCCCACTGGGCCTCTACCACGGGCCCGGACCAGGGGCAATTTGAGCATTGATCCTTTTGATCCAACAGGGTATGATCCTCACAGATTTCAACGAGGTCATAAGTTGCTGCTGGTTGATATGAATCGTAAGATCTACACTCTTCAATGGTTACTGTTTCAAGGGTCATGTCTACCTCCTTTCATGACTTATCTAACAAAACCAGGTAGATAATGACCCTTGACCCATCAAGTGTCAACCATCATTTTGTTACGTATAGTGGCAAGGGAGTTATACTCGGATGCTCGGTAGGGCCAGTTTCGATCCTGATAGGATATACTCAATCGTCTTGAAATACTGTTGGGCTTCGTTGGGACATCGATTAGTGATTGGTAAACCCTATTAAACAGGAATGATAAACTTCTTAAGTACAGGCACGATACTCGGTCTCTCCGCTGGCTTCACGCCAGGACCTCTCCTCGCACTCGTTATTTCAGAAACACTCCAACACGGCATGAAAGCTGGTTTCAAAGTAGCGCTTGCTCCTATTCTCACAGATCTGCCCATTATTATTTTGACATTGTTGCTATTGGCAAAGCTGTCCAGCTTCCATACTGTATTGGGAGTAATCTCAGTTATGGGCGCTTTATTTGTTTTAACCATGGGTTATGAAAGCATACGGACAAAAGGAGTAGATATTGGTTCGGACGATTTCAGCCCAACATCACTAAAAAAAGGAATTATAGTGAACGCCTTGAGCCCATACCCTTATCTGTTTTGGCTTACCGTTGGTGCACCAATAACAATTAAGGCTATGGACCAAGGCTTTTATGAAGTATTGGCATTCATTGGCAGTTTTTATGTGATGCTTGTTGGAGCCAAAATTGCTCTTGCTCTATTGGTCGGGAAGTCTCGAAGTTTTTTGACAGACAATATGTATATTTACACCATGCGTTGTTTAGGCTTGGTATTAATTGGGTTTGCCCTTTTTCTGTTTATAGATGGGCTGAAATTGGCAGGAGTACTTTAGAACTTCAATAATGATTTTGTAATTCGCTGAAGACGGGATGCCAAATCCGATACGTTTCTTTGTCAAACTGTTATCTGGCCCGCTATGAGCGCTTTCTAATAACAGATCGCAGACACAAATCGATGCTGATGACAGGGAAATGCTGGTTGTTG
>CAYSBQ010000270.1:0-3007 GCA_964429315.1 uncultured Desulfobacterales bacterium | reverse complement strand
TGCTCTTGACTCATGATTCCTTGTCGATCAGCTGCCTTCTGGTCATCCCCATATTTGGCAACTATTGCTGTAACTTCCTCCGCCACAGCCTCCCTCAAATGCGCGGGCTCCAACACCTCCGCCTGCCGCCCAAACCCCCGCACCCAGCTCAACACCTCAACCAATCCCCCAACCTCCATTGTCACAAGACCAGGTCTCAAGTTCAATGTCCAAAGTCAAAGGTCAAGACCTCCCCATCATTTGAATTTGCTCCCACGATATTGTGACTCACGCAGATAAGTCATTAGTCCCGCTAACAAACGGCTGATTTCCACAGCGTTGCCTGAAAGGGTGTCAAACTGCTCGCTATTAATATAGCGCTGATCCATTGCTACATAGAGCTGGGCCCGAACCACCCCGCATGACCCCTTGGCCACCGCAAGAAATTGTGAAAACTCCTTGTCCCCACTACGTTCGAAACCTTCTGCTATGTTGGACAACACTGAAACAACGGCCCGCCTGATCTGATCCCGAAGGCCAAAGTCCTGCGCAAAGGCGCCTTCAGACGTAATTCCATACACGGCCTTTACCAGTTCTCTGGCCTTCTGCCACGCTTCAATATCTTCAAATCGTTCAATTGTCGCCATTTCGATTCAAGTCCTTAAAGCTGCGACCTCAGACTTTAGACCTGCGACCTTGGACTTCAGAATTGTGACGGTGAACGGCACGGGCAGGTGGAACTTGTAGCCGTCTACAAAGCTCCAACGGCTTTGCTGACCGTCTTTTTCCGAATAAGAGGGGAAAACCGGCCTCCTGGATAGCCGTCAGGCCCCGCCAGACGGTTCGAGGGTGGCAATCCTGCTCTTGGGCCAGATCGGCTACCGTAACGCCACGATTCTGGGACTCAATGGTCCGCAATATACGCCACAGTCTGGCTAGCTGATCACCTCTCATAATGTGTTTCTTTCAAGTGGGAACAGATGAGGGGTTACATTATCTGCTTTTTTTCAACAAGTTGCATCGCTTGGATATCACAAATCCCGACAAAAGTAAAACTGGAGGCCGATTTTGACATCTGTTGTGTGATTTGTACCATGAAACTGTGACAGATCCGGTCACACACTTCTGTCTTTCTACCAAGAAACTCCAGGAAAGTCTGTTTATTAAGGGTTTTTTGTTGAATATTCAATAAAATTCGATTATTGAAGAATCTCGAAGCTCAAAACGGGGAACAAGGACATCCCATGGACTACATCACATGCAACCGGACCAAATCAAACTATAAGGTGAGCGTAGGCATATGTTCGGTTTGTAAGCGCAATAAAAAATGTCCTGACTACAGGAGCTATATCCAACCATCGCTTTTCCCAGAGGCAGCAACAGCAAGGAGAGTGACCAAAGCGATGTTCAGGAAACGCAAGAAACCGCCAAGAACCAAACCGGACATCTTTGAGCTGTCTGACAGACCAGAACAGTTGATGCTGAATATCTGATGGGTTGTGGGAAGATTGACTGAACAGCATGAGGTTTGTGAAAGAAATCTCATCGATCGAATAGAACGGTTTCAACAGATATTTTAATAACCCCAACAAGAGGAGGAATGCGCAATGACGAAGGCAGAACTGGCAGAACAAATGGCAAAGGATGCAGGCATCTCAAAGGCCGCCGCAAACAAGGCATTGAATTCGTTTCAAGACAGTATCAAGAAGGCCCTTAAGAAGAAAGACGGAAAGGTCACGCTGGTCGGTTTCGGCACATTTACCAAGGTTCACAGGAAGGCTCGTTCAGGGCGAAATCCTCAAACAGGCGCAAAGATAAAGATCAAGGCACGAAACGCCGTGAAGTTCAAGGCAGGCAAGGCCCTGAAAGAAGCAGTCTAAAGTTTCTGAGATTTGGCA
This sequence comes from uncultured Desulfobacterales bacterium, assembly GCA_964429315.1. Taxonomy (GTDB): domain Bacteria; phylum Desulfobacterota; class Desulfobacteria; order Desulfobacterales. The sequence continues at coordinate 1,130 of CAYSBQ010000270.1, read as the reverse complement.
AGGTTCGTTTGAATAGAGTTACCTTTGTGCCTTTGATGCGAGGTTTGTATGAAGGCAAACTCAATTGTCTGTTCTGTTTCCCCTCCACGTTGATCCACCCAACCCGCCGATTTTATTTCTTTTTGGTCGGGGCGACTGGAAAGGATACAAAATTGCTAAAACCCCTACCAATCGGCATTTCCGGGCAACCCAACTTATATCATATTGAAAATGCTACTATTTTTAACAACACGCCCGGTCCTCGCCTGAAAAACCTCAGACTCTACGCGACGATATTAGGACGCCTCCTGTTGGGCAAACTGCTCCGAGCGTGTTCGATCACCAATCCCCATCAAAAGCCCTCGAACAGAAATGTCTTCATCAAGATCATCCCAATGCAGGCCTGTACCTCCGCCGCTAATAACAAAATCTCTACGCTGAACATCGTTGGCCCTAAGAAGACGAGGGAAATACGCTAAAGGTACCCCCATTTGACGCCCATCGGCAAGTTCTACCCACATCGTATCCGACTGGAATCTAATCTCTTTGGCCAAAGGTTCAGACATCAAAGTGTTCATACCAGTACCTCTAAATGGCGTCTTTATTTTCTTCTATCACGGTTATTAGTTCCCGCAGTTCACTCGAAGACATCGAATATGATTAAGCGAGACAAACTTGAGGGACTAACCAGAATTTAGCCACAGCCTCACCTTTTTGTGCGTGAACATGTAGTGGCTCTCTTGGATCTCCCTCATTCGAATAGAAAAAAAATCGATACCCTTTTTGTCTGAAAACAACGGGCATGGTTTAAATTACCTTGTACCCTGCAAAAAATCCAGCGTTATGAATTATTAAGACCAAACTGTCCGATGATCTTCTCCCAAACGAAAACCTCTTACGAACTGTTATCATTGAGTCATTCACCAAATTCATATCCAATGGCCTTGTAACCGCCCATTCTCCTTTCATACATCCTAGCCGCAACGGGAACGTTTACATCTAGATAATCGTAAATGATCACCTCCTTTTTTACATCATGAAGACGGTGCAGTCGGCCGGCATATTGAGCCAGAATTCCTTTCCATGAAACGGGAAGGGTTAAAAACAGCGTGTCCAGCCTCGCATCGTCAAAGCCTTCCCCCAGATACCGT
>CAYSBQ010000269.1:0-3033 GCA_964429315.1 uncultured Desulfobacterales bacterium | reverse complement strand
TTGGACGGTCACACCCATTTCGATAATCCCATCGATATCCCAGTCTAAAACGTCATGGGGCAACCGGTTCGTCGCTATGGCACTTCTCAGGAGACCGCCCAATTTTTGTGTGGCTTCGAACACTGTTGGCGCATGACCCAGCCGTGCAGAAAAGAAAGCAGTTGATAGTCCTTGGACCCCGCCGCCCATAACCGCAATTTTTCGACCCGTATCCGGTGCCTTAAAGGGCAGAATTCTCTCTCCCTTTTCTTTTTCATAGTCAGCCACGAACCGTTTCAAGAAATTGATCGCAACGGGCTCATCAAGGAGCTGTCGTCTGCAGACGTCTTCACATGGTCGTGGACAGATTCGGCCGATGACGGTGGGGAACGGGTTTCTTTCCTTGATGATCTGAACCGAACGAGCATAGTTTTTCAATTGAATCTGTCGTATATATTCGCAGATATCTATGCCGGCAGGGCAGGCCCTCTGGCAGGGTGTCGTACAATCCTCGGTAGTGTACTCACGGATGATGCGGCGTGTAACAGAGGAAAGGGTGATAATATGCTTTGGACAGACCCTTTCACAAGTACCGCACCCGGTGCATTTGACTTCATCGACCAAGGGAAGACCATCGGTTCCCATGGTGATGGCATCAAAAGGGCATACCTTTGCACAGGTCCCAAGCCCCAGGCATCCGATCCGGCAAACTTTCATCCCTCCGTTGATGAGGGCAGCGGCTCTGCAATCTCCCAGGCCGTCATAAAAATACTTTATGTCGGCTGTCTGGAGACCATAGGTACATCCAGGTCTGGCGATATCAGGTTCTTTGGCTTCAATAGCGACGCCTAATATAGCGGCAATAGCTTCGGCAACCTCCGGGCCTGCCGCCACACAGGAATTGGGAGACGCCTTTCCGGTAACGATCGCCTCTGCATTTGCGCTGCAGCCGGGAAGACCGCATCCCCCACAATTGGCACCCGGCAGGGCTTCATCGACGGCTACAATCAGGGGATCTATATAGACATAGAATATTTTGGATGCCATGGCCAAACCGACACCCACAAGCAACCCAAGGCCCCCCATCATGAATACGGCTTCAATCATTGCGAACTCCTGTTCAAACTGGCATTATTGCTATAAGGTTCTTTCAAAACGAAGCGCTGCTAAACCCCTATCCCTAATATCATCTAATACTTGAAATCCAATCCAGCCAAGTCGAAAAAAAGATCTTTTATCACGAAAACACGAAAATACGAAAAAGACCATAAAAATTTTTCGTTTTTTCGTGATTGTTTTTAATTTTTTAAGAGAACGTCCCTCGGACCTTCGAGACCTCGACCCCTTGGACCCTTTTTCTTTACCAGGAACCGTCGAGACCGCGTAGACCTTCCATGTAAAGCTTTCCGCTTGCCACAAAAAGAGAATACCGGGTGAGCAACAACGGTATTTTGTAAGATGCTGCCAGATCGATCACACGCTTTTCCGGCTGTTTTCCCCGAACGAACACGATAGCTCTCACTCCGGCGACTTTTGCGGTGCGAATGACCTGTTCGGTGACGACGCCGGTAAGTAGTGCGCACCCCTCGGTAGCGGCTGCCAGCACATCCTCCATGAGATCTGCGCTACCGGCACCGGTGATAGAGTGATCCATCTGGTCTTCACCCACGAGTACGGTCGCTTTCAGGGCCTTTTTAATTTCAGCTATTTTCATTTGACGATCAACCTGTTGAATTGGATGGTTCCGAGATGTATAGCCTTCCGAATTTTCAACCAATAAGTGCATTAAATTGAAGCTTACCATTTCATAATTGCCACGGGTTGTCAATGCTATCATGATCTGAAAATGGGATCTTTTCGTTGACAAGTAGGGGAAATTTTTATGATAACAACCAGGTAAGAAAATCGAGAGGAGTGTATATGCAGGATTATCAAGACAAGATTGCGGAAGCAGTCGCATATATCGAAAAGAAGATTCCGGAAAAACCATGCGCCGGTTTGCTGACCGGGACCGGTTTGGGAGACAGCGGGCAGTCCCTGGCCGTGTCTGTGTCTCTGCCGTATGAGGAAATTCCCCACTTTCCGGTTTCTACGGTGCAGAGTCATATCGGGAAATTTCTGGCCGGTAGAATGGCCAACCGGCCGGTAGTCGTTATGCAGGGGCGTTTTCATCTTTATGAGGGCTATTCACCCCTGGCCGTCACGTTTCCCATACGGGTGATGCAGGCATTGGGTGTCGGGACGCTGGTGGTCACCAATGCTGCCGGAGGACTCAACCCGGCCTTTAAACCGGGCGACATCATGATCATCAAAGATCATATCAATCTTACCGGCACCAATCCCCTTGTGGGGCCGAACCATGATGACTGGGGTGAACGGTTTCCGGATATGACTGAAGCCTATGACAAACGGCTGATATCACTTGCAGAAGATGCCGGAAGGGATTTCGCAATACCGCTTAGAAAAGGGGTATATGCCGGTCTGCTGGGGCCGTCTCTTGAAACACCGGCGGAGGTTCGCTTTATAAAAACCATCGGGGCGGAGGCTGTCGGTTTTTCGACGGTGCAGGAGGTTATCGTTGCCGTGCATGCCCGGATGAAAGTGTTGGGGTTGTCGATTATCACCAATGTCAATGACCCTGATCACCCGGTTCCCGCCAGTGTGGAGAGGATTATCAAGGTGGCAAAGGCCGCCGCGCCTCAGGTTGATCGGCTCATTTCTTCGGTGATCGAAAGGTGTTGATGTAATTTGAGGGTCCGAGGGGGATACAAGGGTTGGAGGTTCTGAGGGTTCGAGGGGAGAAGCAAAGGGCTAAGGGTTCCAGGGGTCGAGGGGAAAAGCCAGTTTGCGTGCAGTTTAAATCCCGGCTTATCAAAGAAAAAGAAAGAAATTTATCACGAAATCACGAAAGGACGAAATCACGCACGAAGTATCCGTACAGGATAAAAAGACCAAGGAAAATTTCGTGTTTTCGTGATTGTTTTTATATTTTTAACCAGAATATACACGAAAATTACAATTAGGTATTGATATCCGGTTACGGACACAAGCCCA
>CAYSBQ010000268.1:0-3177 GCA_964429315.1 uncultured Desulfobacterales bacterium | reverse complement strand
TATCTCAATGGGGCCATGGACCTGTTTCGATTTGGTGTCAGCGTCTTGAAAAGGCTTTCGAAAACGGTTCATCTGACTATCACCGACAAACATGCTGCAAAGGCGCAATTGAACGGCCTGCCAATCCATATCATGAAGGGTCCATACCCTGCCGGGGAGCCGGGTGTACTGCTCTATCATATCAAGCGGCACCCGGAGGAAAACCGTGCCTGGACCATCACCGGACAGAATCTACTGCTTCTGGCGGGCTTGCTGAAAAATGGACATTATCCCATCGAACGGACGATGGTTGTTGCCGGGAGCAGTGCAAATGCTCAACGGCACCTGGCGACGCGGATCGGTGTTCCATTGCGCCATGTTGCGGGAGAATTACCGGATGAGCCGGGGCGGTCCAGGTTTATCACCGGAGGCATTTTCAGCGGATATCCATCGGAAAAGGATTCCTATTTAGGACTTTTTGAAACCGCCTTGATCATCCTGCCGGAAGGTGACGAAAAGGAGCCGTTCGGATTCGCAAGACCGGGTTTCCGGAAGCCGAGTTATTCCAGGGCGTTTTTGTCCTCATTAAACAAGACGCCTCTTGGGATGGATTGCGGTATGCACGGTGAAGTACGGGCCTGTATCAATTGTGGATATTGTTCAGAGGTCTGTGCGGTGGAGATCCTGCCGCAGTTTACGCTTAAGAGCACCCTATCCGGGGAGGTGGAAGAGGCCCTGGCTCACGGGCTCCTTGATTGCGTGGCATGCGGACTATGCACCTATGTGTGTCCTTCCAAAATCGACATCTGTGCCGGTCTGCAAAAAGCCAGAGATGCGTATTGTCAGGAGATAACCTAGGGAAGGGTTCGAGGGGCCAAGGGGCCAAGGGAGATGCTAAACGGTTACAAGCCTTTTTAAAAGAGCGTATGAAAGTCATCCAAGCCATATTCGATAAAAGCCGCAAGCACTTTGAGAAGGGAGGTAGGCTGTCATTCTTATATCCTTTTTTTGATGCGACTGAGACGTTTTTCTTCATTCCGGGGCGTTCTACCCGGATGGATTCTCATGTTCGTGACAGCCTCGATCTGAAACGATACATGAGCTTTGTCCTCCTGGCGCTCATGCCGCCATTCCTGTTCGGCATCTACAATGCCGGTTACCAGTCGAATTTTTTTTCGGGTAAAAGCCTTGATTTCATATCTGTATTTTTTTGCGGGCTGGGCCTGGTCCTTCCCATTGTGCTGGTCTCTTACCTGGTGGGATTTTTCTGGGAAACAACCTTCGCTTCCATACGAAATCATCCCATCAGTGAAGGGTTTCTCGTTACTGGTTTGTTGTTTCCCATGACACTGCCACCGACCATCCCGCTCTGGCAGGTAGCCGTCGGCATTTCTTTTGGGGTGGTTATCGGCAAAGAGATCTTTGGCGGAACCGGTCGGAACATACTGAATCCGGCCTTGACCGGGAGGGCATTCCTGTTTTTTGCATATCCCGGAAAGATGTCGGGAGATCCTGTATGGGTAGCGATTAGCAGGATCAGAGAAGGGGTTGTCGATACAATCAGCAGCGCCACTCCCCTGGCTGTCTCCAAGCTGGTGGAATCCGGCGACAGGATTGAATCGGTCCTGTCGAATGCGGACTACACATTTTTAACATTGTTGATTGGGCGTTATCCAGGGAGCATCGGTGCCACGTCTGCGCTGCTCTGTTTCCTGGGCGTTGGATTACTGATCCTTGTGGGTGTGGCAAGTTTCAGGATTGTCATCGGTGGTGTCGTGGGCGTCCTGTCAATGGGACTGCTTCTGAACCTGTTGGCCGGCGAATCCACTGCGGCATGGTTTTCATTGAATCCTCTTTACCATCTGGTCATGGGGGGCGCTGCTTTCGGAATTGCCTACATGGCCACAGACCCGGTCTCCGCCCCCGGCATGAACGCTGCCAGGTGGATCTATGGGTTTTGCATCGGCGCCCTGACCGTTTTGATTCGTGTTTTCAATCCCGCTTTTCCGGAAGGTGTGATGCTGGCAATACTTTTCATGAATCTGTTTTCTCCGCTGTTCGACTATTTCATTATCAAAGTCAGGCTAAAGAAAAGGATCGTCAATGTCTAATTATGTCAAATCAATTCTTTTTGCTTTGACAACCGCTGTTACCTGCAGTTTTCTGCTGACGGCGGCCTCAGCGGGCCTGAAAGGGCTCCAGATGGAGAACATTGACGTCGACAAGAAAAAAAACATTTTGATGGCCGTGGGCCTGGTGGATAGCGAGGAAACGTATCAACAAACAGATATCTTGGATATCTATGGGGAGAACATTCAGAGCCTGCGGATATCGCCGGATGGTGAGATTATCGGCCAGGACCAGGCGACTGAAGCGTCATTACCCATCTATATCTTCGTAAAGGACAGCGTAATTGCTTCCTACATCATACCGGTCAATACCAGGGGATTATGGGGGAAAATATTCGGGTACCTGGCATTGAACAGTGACGGATCGACCGTCACGGGATTTACGGTGTATAAACACTCCGAAACACCCGGTCTGGGTGGCGAGATCGAAAAACGATGGTTCCAGAAAAATTTCGAAGGCAAAAAAATATTGGATAAGGTAGGCGGTTTTGTCTCGATATCGATTGCTAAGGGCTTCCTGCCGGAATCGTTTCCCCAGGACAAGCTTCCCAATTATGTTGACGGCATCGGCGGCGCTACATTAACAGGCAAGTACCTTACCGCCGGTCTGAAAAATGTTCTGCAGGCCTATGAACCTGTATCCATAAAATTCAGAACCCGACAAGTGATACAGCTCAGGGAAAAATGAAACTGACAAAAACAAAGCATTATAAGGCGTTTTCAGTACCGCTGCTGCAGGAGAATCCCATCTCCAGACAGATGCTGGGCATTTGTTCCGCCCTGGCGGTAACCGTCCAACTGAAAACAGCGATTGTCATGGGACTCTCTCTAACGTTTGTGTTGTCATTTTCGAACCTGACAATCTCTCTAATGCGCAATGTCATACCCCGGAATATACGAATGATCGTGGAGTTGAGTGTTATCGCCTCTCTGGTGATTGTGGCCGACGAGTTATTGCGGGCTTTTATGTACGATATCAGTAAGCAGTTATCCGTTTTCGTGGGGCTGATCATTACCAATTGTATTGTGATGGGACGGGCCGAAACATACGCCCTGGGGCATCCACCGG
>CAYSBQ010000267.1:0-3181 GCA_964429315.1 uncultured Desulfobacterales bacterium | reverse complement strand
ATGAGGTATCGGCCAAAGATGGGCTAAAGCTGAGATGCCAAAATGTGAAGTTACTTTTGCGCGAGCCCTTAGTGCCTATCAGGAAATGGGGGATTTTAGAGAACTTGGAAAATTACGGGACCCGCCGTAACGCCAAAATCCACGGTAGAAGGGCTTATTCGGCTGCCCTACAAGCCAAATTAAGCCACTTTATCCATAATCGGGCAAACTTCTTCCGATGGTTTTATACACCTTTCCCTTTTTCATTGTTATTTCTTTAGGTTACCGAAAATCCCTTTCTGGCCAACGTCAAGAGATCGGCTGAAACAATCGATGCCCATACATAACTGTGAAACGATGGCAATGATTGCCACATGCATTTGGCAAATCCAAAGCATCGCTTCAGCCATGAAATCCCGGATTCAATGCCAGGACGGAATCTGCAAAGTCGTTTGTATACCAACGTACAATGCAGCGGGCCATGGCCGAGCAGGCCGAGGCAGAGCGAGAGCGACGTTCTATAATTATCAATGCTGAGGGGAAATATCAAGCGGCCAACAAGCTGTCAGAGGCTGCTTCGATCATCCAGGAACACCCCATGGCCTTGCAGTTGCGGTATTTGCAGACAGTTCAGGAGATCCCGGCCGAGAACAATTCTACCGCTTTATTTCCAATTCCCATTAACCTTTTCAGGCCTTTTCTGCCTCTGCTCGACAAGAAGGAGCCTGAAGACGTCTGAAGGAAGCACAGTTTGATATTATGTATGGTGAAGGCATTTCCACTGCCGGTGACTTATTGGACGTGGCCGTGCAAGAGGAAATTGTTGACAAGAGCGGGGTCTGTGGTATTGCTCTAAGTACGAGCGAATTGGGCAGGGCATGGAAAAAGTAAAGGCGTTTTTGAAGTAAATTTCTGAAGTATCTGCCCGTATTTTGAAAAAGGTTCGAGATGCCCTTGGATTGTCTCATAAAGAATTCGAGGAACCGGAAACACCCATGACTCTTGGTGAAAAACGCAGCAAAGAGTGAGACATGCTGAATAAGGATGGAGAGCCTCTCTGGAAGGCGCCATAAACCTCAATTGAGAAACTTCCCGGCAGGATTTTAGAAGACTTCTTTCCATATGGAATCAAACCAGCAGCCGCGCATCCGGAAAGGCTGGACAAATCTAAGCAATGTGGCCTTCAGGAGGAAAAGATGATAAGGCAGAGAACCCTTTGTCCCAACCTAAATCACAGGCGCTCAGACGCCCCAGTGCGGTTTTGCTCGATTTGTGGCGAGGTGGTAAATAAAGACGTCCACCTTAGAAAGTGTACTGAGGAGAAACACGCAAAAAGCCGACGGGAAATGAACGAGTATTGTGTTGACTGTGGCGAACAGCTTATCCAAGGGATATGACAGTAATCAAGGCTGTAGCTGGGCGCCAATGCATGGATAAACATTGAGAAAGGGGATAAACCCGGTGGCACGGTGGAAAAAGTCAGGCGATAGTTGCCTCCTTTGCGACCAAGAGACAGCTGTGCTGGTAGGCGTCAGGGGTAGCTACGACGGCGCTTGTTCTGCCAAAAGGTGCTGGAGATGCGCATGGGTTGCAGATCCTGATAAGGGCAAGGATGTTGACGGAACCAAGGATTCTCTTTCTGGAAAAGTACGAGGGCAACCGAAGCAATGATCTAAGATATTAGAGGAGGACCTGAACAAAAAAGGGAACCTCCGGAAGGTTCGAAGGGCGCTATTTGAGCTTGAGGTTTGCAAGGATTACCTCGCTCATCAGAAAACCACTCCCAAACAGTACACTAAGAACCTGCGAGATGCCAAAGGGAGACCAATGAACATTTTGTTAATATATCCAGAATTCCCTGACACGTTCTGGAGTTTTAAGCATGCACTCAAGTTCATTCGAAAAAAGGCAACGTTACCACCACTCGGCTTGCTAACACTCGCAGCAATGCTGCCTAAAGGATGGCCCAAGCGCCTGGTTGATGTCAATGTGAAAATGCTCAGTGAAAAAGATCTGGCGTGGGCTGATTGTGCGTTTATCAGCGCCATGGTTGTGCAAAGAGAAGCCGCGCGTAAAACCATTGCACAGTGCAAGGCGGCGGGTCTCAAAGTAATTGCGGGTGGCCCACTTTTTACGAGCGAACACGAGAATTTTAAGGACGTTGATCATTTTGTTTTGAACGAGGCGGAAATTACCCTTCCGCTCTTTCTGGCGGACCTAGAAATGGGGCGTGCCAAGCATATCTACGAAACAGTCGAGTTTTCTGACATCAGAAAGACCCCAGCGCCGATGTGGGAGTTGGCCGACCTAAAAAGGTATGCCTCAATGAGTATTCAGTTCTCCCGAGGCTGCCCATTTGATTGCGAGTTCTGCAATGTAACTGCGTTATTCGGGCACCGACCACGTATCAAGACCGCTGAGCAGATCATTATTGAATTGGATGGCCTCTACGACCTTGGATGGCGCGGGCAAATATTCTTCGTGGATGACAACTTCATCGGGAATAAAAAATATCTAAAAACTCAGCTCCTGCCGGCCCTCATCGAATGGCAGAGAGACAAGAAAGGGGTTCCGTTTTTTACAGAAGCTTCTGTCAATCTGGCCGACGATGAAGTGCTGATGAAGATGATGGTCGAGGCAGGTTTTGACGCGGTCTTTATCGGCATTGAAACGCCGGATGAGGAATGCCTCGCCGAGTGCAACAAGAAACAGAACAGAAACCGTGACCTAATCGAGAGTGTAAAACGAGTCCAGCGCTCCGGCTTACAAGTGCAGGGTGGTTTTATCGTCGGCTTCGACAATGATACCCAATCGATCTTTCAGCGGCAAATTGATTTTATACAAAACAGCGGCATCGTAACAGCGATGGTAGGCCTTCTTCAGGCTCCTGCCGGCACAAAGCTCTATGAGCGTTTAAAACAAGAAGGCCGCCTGCTCGGTCATATGTCGGGGGATAACGCGGACGGCACAACCAACATAATTCCTAGAATGGATCTTGAGGTATTGTACAGCGGGTACAGGAATATAATATGCCATATCTATTCCCCTAAGCAATATTATTCACGCATCAGGACTTTTCTGCGTGAATACAAGGCCCCCAAGGTTGAAATCTTGCTGGACTTTCAGCGGTTCATGGCATTCTTTCGTTCCGCTTTCCGGCTCGGGGTTTTGGGGAAGGAGCGTTTTCATTACTGGCAACTGA
>CAYSBQ010000266.1:0-3185 GCA_964429315.1 uncultured Desulfobacterales bacterium | reverse complement strand
CGGGTGGTCCTTTTCGGGTGCCCCATCCGCTTGCGGTGGGGTTAGTTGAACTCGTGACATGGGTTGTCTAATCCCGGGGCAAGGAGGCTGTCTCAAAAGGGTCACTGCGGGACCCCGAAAGCAGCATGTGTTCTAACAACTGTGATTTCGGTTTCGTTCTTTTCATTTTTTGGGCGGATTAGCTGAACATTTGGTCCCTGGGCGCAGATGTTCGCCAGTTAGTTGTTATCGGCTGAACACTAACCTGCCCTCCAGCCAGTATCGATACAGTTTCTTGAGGTTGAAAGCGGTACAGATCAGCGACCATTGGGTGCTAGTATTCTCTATACCGCGCACGCTGAAGCGGCGAAAGCCCATGTTCTCTTTGATCTGACCAAAGATCGGCTCCACAATCCATTTCCGGGATCGCATTAGCTCTTGTTTTCCAACTGCCTTTTGCTTCTCACGTTGCCGGGAGACGGCACCTTCGTGCTCGCCACGAAGTATCGTTCGACCTTTTTTATTGGAACTGCACGCCCGACTTACCGGACAATTCTTCGCGTTTCGGCAGCGATAAATCCGAACCAGGTACTTGCCGTGACTGTTGGGACGTGTCCGCCAGTATGTTAAACGCCGTCCCTCGGGACAGATATAAACATCCTCAGATTCGTCATACTTGAAATTGGAACTATTGTAACAACCACGATCACAGGAACTCTCCTGCACTGGTACCAGAACCCCGTGGCCGCGTTCTTCGGCCCTGGCCAACTGACCCGGCGAATAATAGCCGCCATCGCCGACCGTTTCCTCAGCAGCCTCGCCAAGATTACCAGCGACATCATCAACCATCTCAACCAACATCTCACGGTCTGACTCGGCGTTGACTACCTTCTCGGCCACAATCAGTTCACTGTCGCGGTCAACTACCGCCTGGGCATTGTAATTCAAGTGAGTCCCGCCGCCACTGCGGATCATGCGCGCTTCGGGATCATCAGGGTGCATATGCGCCCGGTCTATCTCGGCTAACTCCGCCAGCGCACGCTTGATCTCACCACGACGCTTCTTGGCATCAACCAGATCATCCGGCAAACGATACTCGCCGGACTCCGATACCTCCGACGATTCTATTTCAGACATGATCGCGTCTATCGATGAATCCACCGACTTCAGCAAGTCCTCAAGTTCCTTCTTGTGCCAAGCCGTGGCGTCTGAAGAGCGCGAACGAATCTTCGTACCGTCAACCGCATGCACCACCAGGCCAACCAAACCCGAACAACAGGCGACACCTACGAGCTGACGAAATACGGACCGAAGAGCTTTCTTGTTGGCACTGTAAAAACGCCACAGGGTGTTGTGATCGGGACTGTGCATCCCCGTCAACCACAACAAAGATATATTGTCGCGGCAGGCACGTTCCAGACCACGGCTGCTGCGTATCTTCTGCAGATACCCGAACAACCAAACACTCAACAACAATTGATTAGAATACGGCGGTCGTCCGGTCTCGCTCGAAAGAGTACCAAAACCAAGAGCCTCAAAATCAAGGCTCTCCACAAAATCACGAATGAAACGGGCGGGATGGTCCAAACCGACCCAATCCTCCAAACTCGGCGGCAACAAAAACGTCTGACTGTAATCGGCTCGTATCTCTTGCTTCATCTTAACCCTCAATCCAACCCTACACTCAAACTAAGATATCAGATAGATCAGGTCAACTATGTGGTTTTGAGACAGCCTCCAAGCCCCGGGGCACCCGGCTTGATATCGACGAAAAATGCCTATCGGCCTGAGCGCTCGCTATTCCGCGCGCCAGGCGTCCAATTTAGGCAGGAAATATGACGCTGATGGGTCCAGTTCCATAGCCTGTTCGCCCAGTGTGATAGCTTCGTCGGTCTTGCCGAGAGCCTGGCAGATCTCGGCGAGCAACCGAAGATGCCGCGCCTTGAATTCTGGCTGCTGTGCCTTTCCCGTAGCCTCGCGAATATACATCTCAGCAGTCACGAGATTTATGCCGCGTTGGAAACACCACTCGCCATATTGGAAGTAGCGGGCCGGATCGGTATCCCAGCCGTCACCAAGCGCCTGTTTCTTGACACTGATAGCTTTGGCCGTGTCCAGGAGAACGCACAGGGCGTAGTCCGTCAGCAAGTCGCGATGCAACGCCTTGCCGTCGTCGTCGCGGAGGACCGAAGTAGCCTCGATACCGGCGGTCAGGCATTTCTTGATGCGATTAGTGTCGCCGGTACGTCGGGCGACATTGGTAACAATCTGTGCCATCTTGCCAAAGTGTCGCCCGTTCGTGACTGGATTATAGATGAGCGAATCGGCCGCCTGCAACAATTCGTCAAACGGCAACTGACCGTTCCAGACCGCTTCAGCTGTGGCCGTGAAGACTTGATAGCGAAGGTCCAGCGTTGGATAATTGAGCGTGTGCAACTGACGATAATAGCCGCGGGACTTAACAAACTCCTGCGTGTCGTAATAGTACTTGGCGAGAAACTGAACGTCGATTTGTGTTGGTCCAGTGTTGCATCGTGCGACCCGCTCATCGAGAGTGGTCAGGTCTGACAGAGCGCTGTTAAGTGAGTGGATAAAGCGGTCGGCACCGGTGTAGCCGGTCCAGCGCGAGATAACGTCGCCTTCGGCGTTGGTCAGGACGAAAACCGGGAAATAGATACCCCGGTCGGTAGGATTCGGCCAGGGTGGCGCCTTCGCCTTCAACAACACTGAGGGGCAGGTGAACGACACCCTGCAACGCAGCCTTGACGGTGGCTTCTGATTCCGCTTCACGAGCGGCTAGTTCGCAATACTCTCAGCCATCGCGGAAGAACTCAAGTAGTATGGGCCGCTGAGATTGAGTTGAGACGGCGCGCGCCTGGTCGAACGTTTCAGGTTTCTGCGCCGGGACCGATGCGCTTGACAGAACGGTTACAGCCAGCGCCGTCAGTATTGACAATCCATGTGTTCGCATAATTCTATTCCGATTTCCAAGATTAATGCTACTTCTGTTTCTTCTGCTTCTCTTGTCCCTTCTGAATACGCGCCCAGGTGTCGCGCAGGGTGACCGTACGATTGAATACCGGCGCCTTGGACCGTGTATCTTCGGTATCGACGCAGAAGTATCCAAGTCTCTCAAATTGATACCGATCACTTGGCTTGGCGTTCCCCAATGACGGCTCAAGTTTGCAACTGGTCAGGATGGTTAA
>CAYSBQ010000265.1:0-3185 GCA_964429315.1 uncultured Desulfobacterales bacterium | reverse complement strand
AGCTTGCATTGTGATTAGCGTTAAAGCCGCGTTATATAAAATCGCGAAACGATTTTATTGAGGAAATTGTATGGCCAAGCAGGTATTTAAAAGACCGGAATCACTGAAGGAAAACGTTTATCATTATTGCCCTGGATGCGGCCACAGTATTATCCACAGGCTTGTAGCCGAGGTAATTGATGAGTTTGGAATCCGTGAAAAAACCATTGGCGTTCCTCCAGCCGGATGCGCTGTTTTGGCCTACAACTACATTGATGTCGATATGGGGGAGGCCCCCCATGGTCGCGCCGTTGCCGTAGCCACAGGGATAAAGCGCTCGAGGCCGGATTTGGTCGTATTCACCTACCAAGGAGATGGAGACATTGCCGCCATCGGAACAGCGGAGACTATCCATGCAGCTAACCGGGGAGAACGCCTGACTGTAATTTTTGTAAATAACGGTGTCTACGGCATGACAGGCGGGCAGATGGCTCCTACCAGCCTGCTGGGGCAAGCGACTACCACAACGCCAGGAGGCAGGGAAGGGCGGCGTGACGGCTATCCTTTGGATCTAAGCCAGATGCTGGCCGTCGCGGCAGGAAGTGTCTATGTGGAAAGGACATCGGTAACTTCACCAAAGAATGTTATCAAAACCAAGAAGGCCATCAAGAAGGCCTTTCAGGTGCAAATGGATGACCTTGGTTTTTCCCTCGTGGAGATCTTGTCTCCATGCCCTACGAACTGGAAACTTTCTTCTGTGGATGCCTGCAAAAGAATTAATGAAGAGGTGGTCAAAATCTATCCACTTAAGGTTATAAAGGATACTACTCAATCGCATGGTTGAGAGTCAGCCATCAAGATACGAAATAAAGGCTGGTTTTCTTTAGTGTTTTAGTGGCAGAAGGCTCGTTTAAATGATGACAGCAACAAAAACTATATTTTCCGGGTTTGGTGGACAAGGCGTCCTAATGATGGGTTATGTCCTGGCAACATCTGGCATGCATGAAGACAAGCATGTTGCCTATCTTCCAGCCTACGGGGCCGAGGTTCGCGGTGGTACGGCCAACTGCACCATCACAATCAGTAATGAGCCCATCGCCTCTCCTGTCGCTTCTTTTCCTGACTTTGCGGTACTTATGAATACCCCTTCAGTCTTTCGCTTTGAGGGGAAGGTCAAGGCCGGCGGCGTGATATTCTTAAACAAAGATCTCGTAGATGTAGTGCCAAAGCGCAGCGATATAGAAGTAGTGCCGGTGCCGGTTAACAGTATTGCCCAAAATCTCGGCAACCCCCGTAGCGCCAACATGGTGATGATTGGGGCTTTAGTCGCAAAGACGGGTTTGGTTTCACTAAGCACGGTAGTTGAAAGTGTTAAGGAGATTTTTGCATCAAAGGGCCTGAAGGTCCACGAGATAAATACTCAAGCTATTGAGCAAGGAGCAACCTTTGTACAAAAGAATAATCCTTAGACAAGATCTACTGGACAAGAAGTAGAAAAAGGGTATTTCGCTATGACTGTAAAGGAAATTGTACTGGAGATTGAAAACCGGCCCGGAGAGCTTTCTCGAATTATTGCCCACCTCTATGAAAATGACGTAAACGTCTCAGCCTTCTGGGTAAGCACAAGAAAAACTGAAGCCACCCTGCGACTTATTGCCGGCAAACCCGCATTGGCCTCATCAGTCTTGGCGGGTCTGAACCTTAAGGCTACCACATCAGATGCAATAGCCCTCCAAGTACCTAATCACCCCGGCGGACTGAACTCAGTCCTAAAGATCCTCAGCTCTGCAGATATTGATATTATCCATATCTACCCTTGCCTTAACACACCAGATGTCATTTTGATCCTGAAGGTCGATAAAACCGAACAAGCCATTAAAGCATTGACCGACAACTGGATCAAGCTTTACGATGAAAAGCTATATAAGCTGTAATCCAGGAATGCACATCCAATCATACCGTTTTGGTCACATTGAGATCGACGGCGAGGTCTACCGGGACGACGTCAAGCTGGTTGGAAACAAGGTGATACCAGGCTGGCGGCGCTCAAGTGGCCATCTGGTTCAGATGCACGACGTAAAGGATCTGCTCAAAGCTGATGCCGAGGTATGCATTTTCGGCACCGGCGCCTACGGGAGCATGAAAGTGTCTGAGGCGGTCATGTCTTCCATTAAAGGCCTTGGCATGAAGGTGTTGTTGGCAAGAACAGAATCGGCGTGCAACTCCTACAATCAACTCACCGAAGAAGGCAGACGAATCATAGCCGGCTTCCATTTGACTTGCTGAATTTGGCTTGCCGTGCTCTTTGTGCCTTCGTAGTTCACCCGTCTACGGAATAGTCTTCTTTGCCCCCACTGCAAGATCATGGAGCGGGATCAGGATATCGGCTATCTCTTTGATCTTTTGCGCGCTGTCATATGCCTCTATGGCATTTATGTGCACCCCGGGAGTAATGGCAGGACCTGATTCCGGAAAGTTTTTGTCATTACAACAAAACCCCGTGATAATAGCCTTGCCCTCTGATGTGTTGACGACAACTGATTGACCACCAACTGTGTGGCCAGGTGTTAAAATTACGTCAATACCGTCACAGATATTGGCATCCCCTTCAAGTTCCACCACCTCGACCTCATCCAAGACATCGGGATAGTATCTGTGATCAATGGGGTGCGGGTCTTTCAGGAAATCCATTTCCGCTTTCTGGACATAGACCTTTGCATTCTTGCACTTGTAGTCGTTTTCACAGTGATCATTGTGAAGGTGGGTGTGAATAATCAGATCAACATTCTCCGGTTTGAGATCCACTGTGGCAAGGGCATCTTCAAATTCCAGGATATCAAAGCCATACTTATCGCCCAGATCATCCGGCACCACGAACTGTTCCAGGCCTGTGTCGACAAGGATGTTCTTATCCCCGCCCTTGAGATAGAAAACATAGATTGGAATCCAGATCTTTTTTCCATAATTGCGAAGATAGGTCATAACCCCCTGATCTGTTTCATTTGCACCAACTACCAATGGATGAATAGTGTACTGTTGCACTGCGCACCTCCTTAGCTACTCAGATAGTATCTCCTAAAAAACCACGGGTATAGTGACTTTGTGACTACTCACGTAGTCCGGCTGAAGCGATTTAGACTAAAGGCTGAATGAATAAAAAAGCACGATTGACGCACTTTGGTGGAGTGAGCAGATTTTCGCACCAA
>CAYSBQ010000264.1:0-3218 GCA_964429315.1 uncultured Desulfobacterales bacterium | reverse complement strand
TGCAGTGTTTTTCGGGTAAGTCACGCAAGAAAATGCGCAGCGAGCTGAACCGCTTGACAGTCGGGGGCGTATCTTACCGTTATGACTGTTTCGATGATGTGGCGCATCTTTTTCGTATGAACCTGGAAAACTTCAAGGGAGAGTCCTATTTCCATGACACACGCTTTTTAAGGGCATTTGAGAAGCTGGTGACCTGGCTGCATGTCAACAACATGCTACGCGTGACAAGCGTGCTTATCGGCGGCCGACTGGCGGCCGTGGATGTCGGGGCTGTCTGGAACCAAACGTATACGGTTCTCGCCGGGGGCACCCATCCGGATTTTCCGGGCGTTGCCAAATTGATCAATTTCCATCATATTGAGTGGGCCTGCCGGCAGCGCTTCAAGGAAGTCGATTTTCTATGCGGCGAATTTAACTGGAAAAATCGATTTCACCTGACCGCCCGGCCCTTATACAGAATTACGAATCTACCGCTTGCAGCAGTTGGCTGGCAGGGAGATCTTGACGGTCTGCGGGTCGCTAGTGCAGTCTAACACAAGGGTTCTGGTGGTTGGCTCCACCGCTGACTATATTGACTGGATCCAAAAGAGCAGTCCAGGGAACGCCCTGTTTCTGACCGAGCCTGGGGTGCGCCACGGGGCTTATGAGCCCTGCCCGACACCCGCCGAAGAAATCCTGTGCAATTTATCCGATTATGGCAAGATTCGCCGCTTGCTGCAACAGCACCTTCACGATTACGATCTGTCTCTGGGTGGCGTGGCCTGCTATGATTGTGAATCGATGGATCTGGCCGCTGTTCTTGCCCAGGAATTCGGGTTACCCTATCCGTCCGTTCAAGCCGTCAAAAACTGTCGCGATAAATACCGTTCAAAAACCCTTTGGCAGAAGCAGGGCCTGCAAACGCCGCGTGTCAAACTCATCCGATCGGCTGCAGAGGCCGCTGATTTTTATCGCGAGCTGGGTGATGCCTGTGTGCTCAAACCGCTGAGTGGCAGCGGCAGTGAACTGATCTTTCGTTGCGAAGACGTCAGGGCCTGCGAGCAAGGTTTTAACGATATCCAGCAGGGACTGCAACAGCGACGGGAAAACCGTCTTTACACGTCCTATTTTTCGGATGATCCCGTAATACTGGCCGAATCCCTGGTGGACGGTGACGAGTACAGCTGCGATTTTGTGATCGAAAATGGCCGTGCGGATGTCATCCGGCTGACGCGCAAGATTCTTTCCTTGCACGGGCCGTTCGGAACGACCTTGGGCTATCTGCTGCCGGCTGACTTGCCGGCTGCAATAAACGGGGACCATTTTCTGCAAACCCTTGTTCGCAGTGCTGCTGCACTGGGGATCGAGCGGGCTGTCTGTATGTTGGATTTTATCATTCATCAGGACCAAATCTTTTTGCTGGAGTTGACACCGCGACCCGGTGGCGACTGCCTGCCGTTTCTTTTGTGGCACTGCTGGAACCTGGACATCTTGAAGCTGTTATTGGATTTTTCCCGGGGCCGGCCATTGCGTCTGAACAAAAAATCTGACACTCGTCCCTGTATTGGATTGCGGCTTCATGCCGGCGTCGGAGGCACATTGAAAAAAATCGATGACAGTCAATTACGGCAGGACAAGCGTGTGGCCGATATTTATTTGAAGCACAGGCCGGGACACCGAGTCAAAATGCCTCCGAAAGACTATGACACTTGGATTCTGGGGCATGTCATCTTTCATCCTGACGGGCACAGCGAGCCTCAAGATCAATGCCGGGAACTGCTTGAAAAACTGGTCGTGGAGATAGAGTAGAAACCAATGACAAGAAAACCATCTGATTTGCGGCAAGCGCTTCAAGCGGTGCTCTCCCAGAGCAGTCCCCTGCTGCCAAAAGAAGAACTGTCTACCTTTGTAGCGTATTATTTTGACCGGCGGGATCGCTATCTGCAGATTTTAACCGAGCACCCGGCACCACTATATCTGCAGGAATCGGCGGTTCTCAGGGCCAGGGCCTCACAGTTGCGGGAGGCCTTTGAGGCGGTTCTGCCATCGGTGGGTTTCTATTTCGCCGTCAAAAGCAATAACCATCCAGACATTTCCGGGACGCTGATAGAGGCCGGATTCGGTCTGGACGTTTCCAGCGGGATCGAACTTTCGATGGCATTGAAACTCGGAGCTCGGGACATTGTATTCAGCGGTCCAGGGAAAACAGCCAGGGAACTGCAGCTTGCAGTCTCGCATGCCGATCGGGTGGTGATTCTGATGGACAGCTTTGGCGAATTGGGGCGGTTGGAGGATGTTGCCGCGCAGTTGAACACAAAGGTTCGTTGCGGGGTGCGCCTGAACACCAACCCGGTTGGTCTGTGGCGTAAGTTCGGCATTCCCGTCCTGGATCTGAATGCTTTCTGGGAGCAGACCTGCCGGTGTCAGCATGTTCAATTGATCGGCTTGCAGTTTCATTCCAGTTGGAATCTTACGCCCCACAAACAGATCGATTCTATCCGCACCCTCGGAAAGGCGATAGCCGGGATGTCCCCGGCGTTCCAAAACCAACTTGAATTTATCGATATCGGCGGTGGCTACTGGCCTTCCCAGGGTGAATGGTTGCAGCCGGCCGGTACATTGGAGGGTGGCGTGCGCGCGGCGCTAGGACAAACGGCGGGTCCGATGGATTCCCATCACCGTTTGCCGGCAACCCCCATAAAAGAATTTGCCGAAAAACTCGGCAGCGCCATCCATAAACATCTTTTCAACGTCGTAGCATGCCGGATTTTTCTGGAGCCCGGTCGCTGGATCTGCAACGACGCCGTGCACCTGCTTCTTTCGGTAATCGACAAAAAGGCCTCAGACGTGGTGATTACCGATGCCGGCACCAATACGGTCGGCTGGGAACGATTTGAAACGGACTACTTTCCCATCCTGAACCTGACGCGCCCCTCGCTGCATGAAAAAGCGTGCCTTATCCTCGGATCCCTGTGCACTCCCCATGACATCTGGGGCTATATGTATTTTGGTAAGAATATCCAACCGGGGGATATCTTGATGATTCCGACCCAGGGTGCGTATACCTACAGCCTGAAGCAGAATTTTATCAAACCCTTACCCGCCGTTTATACGATTCCTTAGTCATCAGCCTTGATAAAGGCGTAAATCTGTTGGTCACGTGTGGAAAAGGATTCCCCTCGTTCATAAAGCTTGTCTAAAAAATAATGATAAAAATCATGCCGAAGGCTATCCCTGTT
>CAYSBQ010000263.1:0-3219 GCA_964429315.1 uncultured Desulfobacterales bacterium | reverse complement strand
CGGTCAGGCTTTTTTTTACATTCATATTTATACTCGAATAAAGTTATTATAAATAAAAGATATGGATTTTAATTTACCAACAGAAACAATCGAATTACCTTCAAAAGGCTTAGTTTATCCGGAATCGAACCCCCTCTCTTCGGGTGTGATAGAGATGAAGTATATGACTGCTAAAGAAGAAGATATTCTTACTAATGCTAATTATATTACCGATGGCACTGTATTGGATCGTTTAATGAAATCCCTTATTACATCTGAGATTAACTATGACGATTTGGTTATTGGTGATAAAAACGCTATCTTTGTAGCTGCTCGTATCTTAGGATATGGTAAAGACTATAAATTTAGTTATGCTGGAGTTGAACAAGAAGTTGATTTAACTACCTTAGAGAATAAACCCCTAAATGAATCCATTACTACTCAAGGATTAAACGAATTTCCCTATACCCTACCCCAATCAGGTAATGAGGTAACCTTTAAATTCTTAACTCACAAAGACGAAATTTTAATTTCTCGTGAATTAGAAAGTCTTAAAAAAGTAAATAAAGAAGGCACAGCGGAATTAACCACTAGATTGAGGTATATGATAACCTCTATTAATGGGGATAAAGAAAAGAAAACCATTAATGAATTTGTTAATGGGTATCTGTTAGCCCAAGATTCCCGATCGTTAAGAGAATACGTTACCCAACTTCAACCAGACGTAGATCTGTCTTTTTTTCCCTCAGGATCTAAAATTAAAAGGACTCTCCCACTTGGGGTTAGCTTTTTTTGGCCTGACTCCAACCTCATCTAAAACTTTACGTAATAACGTTTTTTCCCAAATCCATGAAATTGTATTTCATGGTAATGGGGGATATTCTTGGGGGGAGATTTACAATATGCCTATTTGGCTTCGTAATTTTACATTTAAAAAAATTAAAGATCATTACGATAAACAAGCCGAAACCACTAAAAATTCTTCTGCTAAAGATTCAGTCATCAACCCCGACGGAACTGTTAAACAAGCCTTTGCTAATAAACAAAAATCTAAAACATCAAGTTATAAATAAAATTGAATTTTTTAATATTTATAACAAAATCTACATATGGCTATAGATAAAGAATCCATAGAAGAACGTAATGACGGACTTAGAGAAAGTAATAAGTATTACCAAGCTCAAGTCGAATACCTATCCCGTTCAGTAGATTTATCCAATACTTTATTAGACACTCTTAAAGAGGAGTTAGGCATCCATTCCAGACGTCAAACTTCTGAACAAAATTTGTTAGAAATTAACAAAAAGATTAATAAAGAATTAATTAATCAAAGGGTAGGCCTCAATACAATTAGTGATATTGAGAAACAAATTACAAAAAACAAAAAATTAGGAACTGCTACTGATACTTTAACAGCTAGTTTAACTACTAAAATTTTAACTTCAGGTAAACAATATGCCGCTGTTACAGTTGAAACCGCTAATGAATTAGCCAAAAACTTAGCAACACAAAAAGAAAATCAAATATTAATTGATGAAATTAATAAGGAGATAGCTGATGGTAATGCTCTAAGAGTTGATCAATTAATAGCTCTTGAAAATACTAATAGTGAGTTAGATAATGAAATAGAAACAGCTTATTCTTTATTAGATACTGATGGTAAAAGATTAGCAATAACACAAGCCCAATCCTTTACTTTAGGTGACAATATAAAAAGAAGAGAAGAAGAATTAAAATTAGTAACAGAACTTAATAATTCACTGGGGGTTACTGGTAAAATTCTTGATCTTATAGGTTCTATCCCGGGTATAGGAAGTTTTGCAAAAAAGGCACAACAAGAAGTTATAAAACAACAAAAATTCTTAGTTGACTCAGGGGCGAAAGCAATGTCAACATCCGAAGCACTTGAATATGGTGCTAAAAAACTTGGTGAAGGAATTAGTGAGGCTCTAAATGATCCCCTTACTTTAGGTCTCTTTTTATTTAAACAAATAGGTTCATCTATAGGAGAAGTAGATTCACGAGTAACAGGTTTACAAAAACAATTAGGTCTAAGTAGATATGAATCAGCAGGAATCTCAGCTGATTTTCATATGATAGCTAATTCTAGTGAAGACGCATATATTACCACTAAAAAATTAGCTGAAAGCTTTTCTGAATTTTCTAGCCAATTAGGTTTTGCTGTAGATTATAGTGGTCAAACGTTAGAAACTTTTACTACATTAAACAAACGACTAGGACTCTCAGTTGAACAAGCTACAGCATTAACTTCTTTATATAAATTAGGAGGTAATAATACAGAAGACCAATTAGAAAATACCGTTAAACAAATTGGTGCTTTTAATACTCTTAATGGTAAAGCCTTTAATACTAAACAAACCATAGGAGAAATAGCCTCAGCCTCAGCATCAATCCAAGTTTCCTTAGGAGGTAGTGTCCAAGAATTAACATCGGCTACATTAGAAGCCAAAAAATTAGGATTAAACCTTGCACAAGTTGATAAAATTGCAGATTCTTTACTTAATTTTGAAACTTCAATTGAAAATGAATTAAAAGCCGAATTATTAATTGGTAAAGAAATTAACTTAGAGAAAGCTAGATTATTAGCTATCAATAATGATTTAGAAGGAGTTGGAAAAGAATTAGAAAAACAAAACATCAACTACTTCGAATACGGCAAAATGAATAGACTTCAGCAAACCGCATTAGCTGAAGCTCT
Source organism: uncultured Desulfobacterales bacterium (assembly GCA_964429315.1). GTDB lineage: Bacteria > Desulfobacterota > Desulfobacteria > Desulfobacterales. The sequence goes on along the minus strand of CAYSBQ010000263.1, from coordinate 521 downwards.
TGGGATGTCTCGTGAAGAAATGTCTGAGATGTTATTACAACAACAAAGACAATCAATGACTAATGAGGAAATTTCAGCTCAATTAGAAGGTCAAGAATTGTCTAACTTTAAAGCTTTAACATTTCAAGAGTCTTTGAATGTAGCTTTAGAAAAGATGCAAGATATATTTACAAATATTGCTGAAGGTCCCTTAGGTATAATTGTGGGAGGATTGAGTAGTATGTTATCTAATTCTATAGTATTACATAGTGTTTTAGGAGCTTTAACTGCAACTATGGGTATATTAGCTATTAAAAGTGGAATAACATTAGTAAAATCCATAGGCATAGCAATCGCAGAAATTTTTGGAGCTAACGCTAAGTTCGGTCCTCTAGGATTAGCTCTTTCGGGTGCTGCTATAGGTGGTTTATTTGCTGCTTTAGCAACTGCCCCAAGCCAAGCTCAATCAGTTAATGATGCTATAATTAATCCGGATGGTGATATTATCACAACCCACCCAGATGATTATTTAATAGCTACTA
>CAYSBQ010000262.1:0-3248 GCA_964429315.1 uncultured Desulfobacterales bacterium | reverse complement strand
CGAAACCGTCTAAATCTGACTTTTTACGATTTCATCAAGGGTTGTAACTCTACTCAGGTGGATAGGCTGAAGGCTGAAGGCTGTTAGGAAAAACTGAAATACTGCTCATTTTGAAGCCATGTTTGGTGCGAAAATCTTCTCTCTCTCCACCAAATGCGTCAATCGTGCTTTTTTTATTCCTTGTGGCAATCTGGTGGAGTTGCGTTGGCGCTTTGAGTGGGGTCTGGCCTTGATATCCCACAGTCCTAAGTATACTTGAGGATCTTCTTGATGACCTCCGTATCCTCGATGAAACTTAAAATCTTAATTTTTCCCATGCACTTAGGATAGCGAAGGGGATCTGTTTCATAGATTTTTTTGATAAGGCGGGCCCAGTTTAAAGCTTTAGTGGCCGTAATGAAGCCTGGCATTTCATCTCTGCCTGGCAACTATAGCATACTCCACCGTAACGGTATCTTTAGAACCGGATGCCAATCTTATGAGTGGCTGAGGCAATGCCAGTTTGATTGTCATTTTTTCCGATGTTTTCAAATTATCGATAGGAACCGGTTGCGTATAGATGGTCGTCATTTTTTCCAAAACATGGGAAGGGCCAACGACCACAATTTTTTGGGGTCCAACAGTGACCCGAGATATCACGAAATCTTTGGCCGGCTTCCTTATCCAATCAACCTGAACTGGGAGTTCCTTCTCCATAAGGACGTCCAGCGTTACTTCAATGCTTTGAGGTTTGATTTGGCTTACGTGGACACCGCGGGGTAAATTAATACTTTCGTCCGTAATAGTAAAGGTATTGGCTCCTATGCCGGCTTTATTCAGGTCTATTGTTACACTCACTTGATCAGGGCGAAGAGACCTTATGAGAGGGCCGGAACCACTCAGGCGCAGGCTGACCGCATTGGCGGATGTATTGATGATTTGCATGCGAGGGTCGGGATTCGTATATTGTATTGGAATCTGCAGGGTGATGAATGTCTCAAAGCCACTCATGAAACTGAACCATAACCCGGACACAAGGAAGACAGAAACCAGGGCAGCGCTGACAAATTCAAGTTTGTTTTTTCTTGATTGTCTATTTCCTTCTTTTGATAAACCTAAATGATCTCTCATGATCCTGATGAAACTATCTCTATCTGTGATGGTTTTCATGCCGGCGCCTTTTGCAACCACCACATTTCCCCTTTCTTCTGAAACTACAACAACCAAGGCATCACTACTTTCAGCGAGGCCGGCGGCTGCCCGGTGGCGTGTCCCGTAATAGGAAGGAAGGTCCTTACTATGAGACAATGGTAAAACTGTCCCAACTTCTTTCACCTGATTCCCTACAACAATAGCGGCACCATCATGGACAGGATTGTTATGCCAGAATATGCTCAAGATCATATCCCTGGACAATTGTCCGCCCCAGGGGATCCCGCTATGGATGAATTCTTCAAGGTCTTCCTTTCCCGGGAAAACGAGCAATGCCCCTGTTCGCTTTTGTGCCAACTCATAAACACTGTCCGCGATGATTTCTACCGGGGTCTCGATCGTGCCCCTGAAAAACCCCCACAGGATATTTTTTACATTTCTTGCCAGAAGCAAGGTACGGATTTCATTTCTGAAGACAACAATGATCAACAATGCAGCGGCAGCCGTAATCCCCTGAATGACCCAACTGGTGACAATAAACCCCAGGGAGACGGCCAGCCGTTGCACAAATATGAGGGATGCTATGCCTAACAAGACTCTAAATACATTGGTTCCTCTGAATAGTACATAAAGGCGGAAAAGGATGTAGCTGTTGAGAGTGATATCAACCACGTCCTGCCACCGCATTGCCTGGAAAAAGGCGAATATAAAATCTTCCATGGCTTGTTACTCCACTATGCTAAATCTCAAGACAGCAATAATTTTCCCCTCGCGATCGCTTATCTCCACGCGCCATAGATCTTTATCGCTGGGCCGAAGGCGTATCTTGCTGAACGTCGACCACCGAGGGGTATTCAGGGCCAACTTGATTTTATAGATAGGGTTATCTCTGGAATACCATGTATGGTAGATATAAGTATTTTCTGGTACCGGATCAAAAGAGGTGAAACAGAAAACTTGGCCTACTGAAGCGGAAATTGCTACGGATCGGTTCCAGGGTTTATGCCCTACGACACCTTCACACATTGCTGCATCTACCAGAGTCAATTTCTTCTGTTCGGGCACAGCGGGTGGGTTTATTCCCGCTTGTTGCGAAAACGCCTCTGTAGAGAAAAAAAAGGATAGGGAATAAATGAAGAAAAATAATACAATCCCCGTCCATTTCCATATCTTTTGCTCAATCATCGTCTGACCCCTCATGCCATGGCTGAATATGATGGCGGCTCCTTTAGCCCGTATTTCTTAACGTGGTTTTCCTGTTTTTATCTCAGCAATTGTGATGCCAAAAGCATAACATCCTGACGTCCTGATGTCATTGGTTTTATGTGATTTCATGGCCTTTTTTTTAGCCGGAACGTACTATTCTGCTAATCCAAAAGATGCTGCTGTTTCCTCTCTCCGCAGGTTTTCACTTACGGCACAACTTTCCAAAATGTTAAAGGAATTCTAAACGAGGAATTCATGGCTCTGCTGTCTTTAGTTTGGCGGCTTAGGGGGCGGCTTATAGCCCTCCTGTCAACTAAAGCGGCTTAAGGGACATCCCAAAGAGCCTTTCTATGCGGATCCCGATTATCCGATCGACGCTTATCTGTCCTAATTTTATGGCAAGGGCATAGAATTTGTGACGGACCAGTTTAACCGAATTCAGTAAAATCAGCCCCCCGGCCTCACAATTCCAGCCGATCACGAATATGAGAAGCACCTGCCTGTGCCAACCTGCCGCGCTCCAGATCGTAGATTCACCCGGCCCGCAAGATGTAGAAAGGACTCACGGTAAATTTGTTCTAACCGGAGAAAGCCTGTAAACTAAGATTTTTCCCTTTTAGTGGCAATTTAACTGGATGAGTTTTCAAGAGTTTTTCGGTTCACTTGCCATGAACATCGGAATGACTATATTTTGATATCATATTCGCTATGCTAGGTGACAGAACAAAACTACCCTGATAGACGACCATGGCATAGTGACATTATTATTTAAGTGTGATATCAAAAGCTTTTTGAGTAACACTACGGGCAAAAAGGTTAAACTATGGAGGCAATTTCAAAACGCCCCCTTTTGCCCAATCTCTGTGTCGGGCTCAAATTTTAATCCTCAAAATATTCAATATATTCCTGTG
>CAYSBQ010000261.1:0-3277 GCA_964429315.1 uncultured Desulfobacterales bacterium | reverse complement strand
CGGATTCCTTTCGGCTTGTACGATGGATTGACGATGGAGACACAATAGTCCTATCCGACGGTACACGCCTCCGCTATATTGGAGTTAATGCTCCGGAAATCAGGCACAAAGATATGCCGGCAGAAAGATTTGGGCGTGAAGCCAAAGCTTTCAATCTAGAGTTGGTATATCACAAGAAGGTACATCTGGAACTTGGCAGACAACAACACGATCGTTATGGTCGGTTGCTGGCTTATGTGTTCCTTGAAGATGGAACATTTGTCAATGACAAGTTGGTAAGGGATGGCTACGCCAATCGTCTTTTTTGCAAGCCAAACACGAAATATAACCACCTCTTGTTGATTGCCCAACGAGAGGCGATGGCAAAAAGAGTAGGGTTGTGGAAGGAATTTCAAGATGAAACCGGCCACTATATTGGTAATAAACGTTCAAGACGCTTTCACCGCACAACGTGCCAATTTGGAAAGGCGACAGAAAAAAGGAGCCGGATTATTTTCAACAACAGATATGCGGCTTTCTGGGCAGGATACAGTCCTTGTAAAAAGTGTAAACCGTAGAACTTGCTGGTTTCGTAAAGTCTTTTTGTTCGCTCCGTGAGCATTTTGGGCGCAGCTGTATTAGTTGATGTAAAGGATTCGAGGATTCGAGGATTCAAGGGGTCGAGTGCTTTTCTTTCTAATGATATATAAAAACCGAATACACTCCGACTCTATAATGCTTGAGCATTTCACTTGCATCTTTTTAAGGCGGAAGCCGCAATCCCTGACCCCTTGACCTCTTGCATCTTTTCAAGGCGAAAGCCGCAATCCTTATCATCCTACTTTTCTTTCTCTATGAGTTTTTGTATGATGTGTGCTGGGACTTCAGCATAATGGTCAAATTCAGAGGCAAAAGTCCCCCTTCCTCCGGTCATAGAAGTCAGATCAAGAGCGTATCTTTGAATCTCAGCCATGGGGATTTGTGCCTGGATTATCTGGTTCTTCCCCTGGACTTCCATACCCAGAACTTTGCCGCGCCTACTATTCAAGTCACCAATTACATCACCCATAAAATCTTCTCGGACGGTTACAGTAAGGTTCATGATCGGCTCTAGCATGGTGGGGTTGGCCTGCTGTAATCCCTTCTTAAAACACATTGATGCTGCAATCTTAAAGGCCATTTCGGAAGAGTCTACCTCATGTGACTTTCCATCATAAAACCGCACTCTGACATCTACCACCGGATAACCTGCCTGCACTCCGGAGCCCATCGTCTCACGTATGCCCTTTTCCACTGCCGGCACAAAATTGCGGGGCACATTCATACCAGTGAGATCTTCTTTAAATTCAAAGCCTGTTCCCTCAGGAAGAGGGGAAACATCAAAATGGACTTCGGCAAACTGCCCTCGGCCACCTGACTGTTTCTTGTGACGGTAGACCACACCCTTAGCTGAATTCTTAATCGTTTCCTTATATGGAATCTTCGGAAGATTCAGATCTACTTCGACACCGAACTTGCGCTTGAGTTTTTCGACCATCGTTTCAATGTGAATCTGCCCCACCCCGGAGATGACAATCTCCTTGGTTTCAATATTTCTGTCCAGTTTAAGGGTTGGGTCTTCTTCCAAAAGCTTGGATAACGAAGTAAATATCTTATCTTCATCTCCTTTCGATTTTGGAGCCATAGCATAGGAAATAAGGGCTGGTGGGGGAGCAAGTTTTTGAAAACATATCTTGTTGGCTTCAGTGCAAAGTGTGTCTCCCGTATTAGTTTCTTTGAGCTTTGCAATAGCCAGGATATCTCCCGGACCTGCCGAGACCATCGGTTTTTGTTCCTTCCCTGCGATTTTAAGGAGTTGCCCGAACCGCTCCTTCTTGTCCTTTGATGCATTGAAAAAAGAGCCATCCGGCTTAAGTGTTCCGGAAAAGATCCTGATGACACTTAGTCTACCCGCATAAGGATCGGCAATTGTCTTAAAAACAAGGGCTGAAAATGGGGCTTCTGTTTCGGGATCAATTTGCTTCATTTGTTCAGTTGCCAGGTCCTCGGCAGGCACTGCGCCCCGTTCCATGGGAGACGGCAAACACGCACTGATGAAATCCATTAAAAGGTCAATGCCAATATTTTTTGTGGCAGACCCGCAAAGGACAGGAACAAAGCTCCGATTGAGAGTGCCGGTCCTAAGCCCCTCGAAAAGCTCTTCGTCAGAGAGTAGTTGTCCATCCAGATATTTCTCCAACATTGTATCATCTGTCTCGGCAATATTCTCCATAAGTGTTTCCCGTTCCGTCGCTACTTCATCTTGCATTTCTGCCGGGATCTCAGTTATGGAGGCTTTCCCGCCACCATCATACACATAGGCCTTTTTGCTGATTAGATCGACAACGCCTTTAAAGTCTTCTTCCGCACCGATGGGAATTTGCACCACTATTGGTTTTGTATCAAAGCTTTCTGCAACATCGCTAAAGGTCTTTGAAAAATCAGCTCGTTCCCTGTCCATCTTGTTGACAAATACCAGCCTGGGTATTTCCAGTTGATCGGCAATTTCCCATGCCTGCTCCGTCTGAACTTTAAGGCCATCTATTGCCTCAATGACAACAACCGCCCCATCAGCGCTCTGAAGGCACGATCTTGTGTCGGCAAAGAAGTTGGCGTCGCCAGGAGTGTCAATGATATTGACGTTATGCTTTTTCCACGGATATTGATGAAAGGCCGTGCTAATACTAATATTTCTACGGATCTCCTCAGGCTCAAAATCCATCACACTGTTTCCGTCATCCACCTTGCCGAGACGTGTGATAACGGCAGCGTTGAATAGCAAAGCCTCAGCAAGCGAAGTCTTTCCAGCGCCACCATGCCCAATTAAAGCAACGTTTCTTAGCAATTTTACACTTTCATCCATGTATATTCATCTCCAATCCTTTTGTTTTTTCCGCTTGATCCATCATAGCGGAAGAAGTCATAAGTATATTTTATGAAAAAATAAATCAACCCAAAAGTTGAATTTAGGCTCAGTCGCAATACAACAGAACGGCATGTTTCTTAAACGGTAAGGGCTTGCGCAAAAATAAGTTCGCAGAGTTGGCGCTCAGATTTGGTTCAGATTTGGTCGATCCGATTGAGCAAAACCACAGGAATAGCGAGCTATTTCGAGGAGTTTGTGAATGAGGTATCGGCCAAAGATGGGCTAAAGCTGAGATGCCAAAATGTGAAGTTATTTTTGCGCGAGCCCTAAGTGTTTACAGGTTCAGAGTTCAACGTTCAGGCCCGCCCTGGTGCGACTTCTTTGCATGATTCC
>CAYSBQ010000260.1:0-3279 GCA_964429315.1 uncultured Desulfobacterales bacterium | reverse complement strand
TGCCAGAATCCATCTTGCGGAGTGCCGCCGGTTTGTCTTTTCCGATCTGCTCAGACGGTATCTCGAATATCGCGGTTATGATGTGACGCACATTATGAATATCACCGACCTTGACGACAAGACCATCGACGGGTCGGAGAAAGCCGGCATGGAGCTAGCCGATTTTACCGGCCGGCATATCCATGAATTTAAAAACGACTTGAAGTTGCTGGGCATCAAACCGGCCGAAAAATACCCCAGGGCCAGCGACCATACCGGCGATATGGTGTCGCTTTCTAAGAAACTGGTCAGAAAAGGCGTTGCCTATGAAAAGCTACGCTCAATCTATTTCGATATCTCACGATTCAAGGAATACGGCCGCTTGTCGGGTGTCGATATCGACAAGATTCGGCTCGGAGCCACGGTCGACCTGGATGAATACGAGAAGGATAACCCTCGGGACTTCACACTCCTGAAGCGATCCAAATTGTCCGAGCTCAAAAGGGGTATCTACGTCAAGACGGAATGGGGAAACGTGAGGCCTTCATGGCATCTCCAATGTGCGACCATGTCTATGAAATACCTAGGCGACAGTTACGACATTCACACCGCCAGCCGTGAACTGACCTTCCCTCACCACGAAAATGAAATCGCCATTGCCGGAGCCCTGACCGGAAAACCGCTGGCACGTTTCTGGATCCATTGTGACCGGGTGCTCGTGGATGGAAAGAAAATGGATGAAAAGGGAGATGGACTGACGATCCAACATCTCATGGACATGGGATTCAGCGGCAGGGAAATTCGCTGCTGGCTGATTTCGAGTCATTACCGCAGGCCGGTCCAGTTTGCCCGGGCCAAACTCGTCAACGCCGGAAATTCGCTCCAAAGAATGGATTCCTGTATCTTAAGACTTAACGAATTACGCAATGGACCTTCCTACCCGGACCTGGATCAGCTGTTATATGATATCCGGCACGGTTTTGCCGATGCCATGGACGACGATCTCAACATCTCCGCCGCACTGGCAGCCATTTTTAGTATGATCAAGAAGATCAACAGGCTGATATCGGATCAGGCTCTCAACCAGTCGAATGCTACCAAGATCATTGATGTCTTCAAAAAGATCGATACGGTTCTAAACCTGTTCGAATTTGAAGACCAGGCCCCGGACGCCGATATCGGGCGCCTCATAGAAAAGCGTGACCAGGCTAGACAACAGCGGAATTGGGATCTTGCCGATCAAATTAGGGCAGAGCTTATCTTGCGGGGTGTTGCGGTCAGGGACCGGGAAAAGATATGCTGAAACCCTTATTCTTTCCTTTTACTTACATGACGGAACCGACCATCAACGCATGCAGCTATTTTTTCAGCGGCATCTCGGTGTTTCAGTCCTCGATGAAACATGTCCCGGAACCCATGAGACAATGGGCTGCCCGGGGTTTCCTGGATATACGGATGCCTGACCCGGAAGCTTCTCAGACCTTTGATAAGGTTCTGGCCGAAACTGAAAACTGGACCCGGAGCCATCGTGGTGGTGTGGCCTCCTTTTTAAAGAGCTACCAGGACAAGGTTCCGTTTTTCGGGTCGTCGTCGATTTCGCAGATACGGCAGGACATCCGGACGGCTGGAGGGGCGGTTTCCCCTGATGCGCCGCGGCAAGATGCCATCCTGCAGGCACGCATATTTCTTCAGATAGCTCAGGAATTTGACGCCCATCACCAGTGGCTCGCCCATCAGATGCTGCAGCAGGAAGCCATGGAGAAAAACTTGTACCGGGAACTCAGAGGCGAGGAGCCTTCTACGGACATGGCCACCGAACTCGGTCAACCATGGGAGAACGAGGACCCGTTTCAGTATATGATACTGGATCGCCTGAAGGCATGGTCTCGTGTCATGCTTTCCCATGGCCATGTGCAAGGACCCTTGGTGACAACCTGTGCTTCCGTTCCGGCCTTGATACAGGAGCATGTGCCGGATACCGAAAAGTTGATCCTGGCGGCGACGATTCCGGCTATCCATAAGGATGTGGCAACGGCGAAAAATGAACGGCGGGACCTGATAGACTATTGCGAGAAACTGGTGCATACCCCCATGCCCCTCCTCAACGACTCCGGGTTGCTGGATACCTATCCTGCTGAAACTACGGACAAGCTTTGCATGAAACTCTACCTGCTGCCGGGTATTGCCCCGCAACTTTTATTGGCCCGATTTGTTGAAGGCAAGCTCCCTGGTGAAAGGGGCGCCGCCGTCGAGGCCAATACGCTGATGGGATATATCGATACGACTTCAGGCTGAAATGCTTCCGCAATCGGAACGTTATTATGACAATCACTATATAATCTATCAGGCGCGAAGATATTTCCGTGAATTTCAGAAGAAGTCTTGACTCGAAAATTGAATTGGTATATTGGCATTTTCGTTGATAATAAAATGGTGCTTGACACCATGACCGAACATTACGAAAGGAGACATGAAAAATGGCTTTTGTACCAACTGTTGATGAGACAAAATGTGTGGGCTGTGAAGAATGTGTCGATGTCTGTCCTACCGAAGTTTTTGAAATGGTTGATGAAAAATCATCACCTGTCAATGCGGAAGAGTGTCTGGGCTGTGAGAGTTGTGTAGAAGTATGCGAAGAAGATGCTATTACCGTTGAAGAAACATAATCACCTCATATTCTGAAATTCCCCTGGCCGAGGATCGCCAATGGCCAGGGGAAATCGGACCTCATTTATCCTTCGGATGTCATTTGCACTTCGTGCGTCATTTGTCCTATCGGACGACATTTATCCTTCGGCCGTAATTTGCACTTCGTGCGATATGATACCCTGCGGGCGTAATTCATTGCGGCTCCTGGCTGATAGCACGAAGCTTACCTAACACTTAAAACCTAAAACTCGCTATACCATAAAGCGTTGTTTTTCCATGGGGGTGACACAGAGGGTCGAGGATTTTAACCTGTTCAGCAGGGCCTGGGCCTGGTCATTCTTTGCATCGATAGTGGCATCGGTCTGCCCGGGGTCATGGTGGAACATGTAGAGGGTGCCCACCTTGGCACCATGTGCCAGATGGATCACTTCCGTGATGGACGAATGCCCCCAACGAATTTTGTGGGCGTACTCATCCTCATCATAGGTGCAATCGGTGATCAATGCGTCTGTATTCCGGATGAAAGCCGTCAATTTCTTGATGTAGGCACTGTTGTAAAAGCGGCTCGATTTGGGAAAAAGCTCATTGTCGGTGATGTAGCAGATGGAGCGGTCCTTGTAATCGATCCGGTACCCCAGGCAATGTCCCGGG
>CAYSBQ010000259.1:0-3290 GCA_964429315.1 uncultured Desulfobacterales bacterium | reverse complement strand
TAAAGAAGGAAAATCTCATTTTGCAAGGATTTGCTGATGCGCCTTATGCCGAAGAGGTAGAGCAACGGGAAAAAACCGTAACTGAATTTGGACGAAGAGCACCGGACCTAGACATGCACCAAAGGCCATCTCAAGCCTAGAGAAATGTGGAGCAGTAATGCTTCTGCCTGTGTCCGTAACATGTAGTGTTGTGGCATGAAAGAAAATTATCCCAGATCCTTGTGACGAGTCCTTACGCAGCATTCTTTAGGGGCGTGGGCATGCGGATTGCTCCGTATCGGCATTTTCTGAGCCGTATGTGCTTAGGGGTGATTTCGACCAGTTCATCGTCGTTGATGTAGGAAATACATTCTTCCAGACCCATAATTAACGGTGGTGTGAGAATAACATTTTCATCGGATCCTGCTGCACGCATGTTGGTGAGCTTCTTTCCTTTGGCCGGGTTTACCACCAGGTCACGGTCACGGCTGCTTTCACCGACGATTTGTCCTTCATAGACCTCAATGCCTGGGCCGTGAAAGAGCTTGCCCCTGGCCTGCAAATTGAAAAGGGCATAGGCTACTGTCATGCAGGTGGATTTGGAAATCAGGACACCGTTTCTTCGCTGGCGGATTTTGCCGGCGTAGGGACCGTATTCCAGAAACACGTAATTCATAACGCCCATGCCCTTGGTACAGGACATGAACCCAGACCGGTAGCCGATAAGGCCCCTGGTAGTTATTTTGTACTTGAGGCGGGCCTGGCCGTTTCCTTGTTTCATATCAATGAGCCTGCCCCTGCGAAGCCCTAGCTCTTCCATTACCGCGCCCAGATACTCATCGTCGACATCAATGGTCAGCTCCTCATAGGGTTCCAGTGTGCTGCCGCCTTGTTGTTTCATCACGACCTGGGGCCTGGAAACCTGAAATTCGTAGCCCTCTCTTCGCATCTTTTCGATCAAGATGGCCAGATGGAGTTCTCCGCGCCCGGAAACCTTGAAGCCCACTCCTTCCTCAAGCTCTTCGACTACCAGGGCGACATCCGAAAGGGTCTCCCGATGCAAGCGATCGGCAATATGGCGTGAGGTCACAAAGGTTCCTTCCTTGCCGGCAAAGGGCGAATCATTGGGAACGATGTTTATTGAAATAGTTGGCGGATCAATGGAAACCGGCGGGCAGGGGCAGGGAGTTTCCGGGACCGTATAGGTATCTCCGATTGTAACAGAGTCCATCCCGGCAACGGCAACGATCTCGCCCAAGGCGGCATGGGCTACGGGTGTTTTTCGGTTTCCCTCGAATCGATACACCCGAGAAATGACGGCAGGGATAAGGGCACCGGTCCGATCGGCCACAACAACGGCCTGTCCGACGCTGAGAGTGCCTGAAGTGATCTTCCCGATGCCAAGGCGACCGAGGAAGGGTGAATAGTCGATGGAGCTTACTTGCAGCTGCAGGGGTCCTGCTGCATCGCCAGACGGGGGCGGTACGTGAGAAATGATGGCCTTCATGAGGGGTGCCATGGACGAGGCCTGTTCGCTTGGGTCAGTTACGGCGTAACCGTCTTTTGCAGAGGTATAGATGACCGGGAAATCAAGAACGTCATCAGGGGCATCCAGTTTTACAAAGAGGTCAAATACCTGATCTAACACCCAGTCCGGGCGAGCGTTTGGTTTGTCGATCTTGTTGATTAGAACGATGATGGGCAGCCCGATGGCAAGGGCTTTTTTGAGTACAAAGTACGTCTGGGGCATTGGGCCTTCCTGTGCGTCAACGAGGAGCAACGCAGCATCGGCCATATTTAAAACCCGTTCGACCTGACCTCCGAAATCGGCATGGCCGGGCGTGTCAATGATATTGATCCAATGCCCGTCAAAGGCAAAGGACCCGTTCTTGGAGGATATCGTGATGCCCCGTTCTCGCTCCAAATCCATTGAATCCATGAGTCGTTCATTAACCTGCTCGTTGTCGCGAAACATACCGCTCTGCTTGAACAGCTGATCCACCAGGGTGGTTTTCCCGTGATCGACATGAGCGATAATGGCGACGTTTCGGATTTTCTCCTGCTTGATGTTGTTCTGTATCATGTTCTGTACCGTTTGAGCCTGTCCAAAGACAGCCTTCCCTCCTTGATGATCTACTCAGCCTTGGTTTCTGAACGTACACCGTCTGTGTGCCGGCGCTATCGATAGACAGCGCCCTAAATCAGGCATACCCCCGACGAAGCCGATGACGTGCCGAAGGTTTCTGGGGATTTATAAACACAGAAGAGCTAGTGCTAGATGAAACGCTTCAGCGGCGGGCGTGGAACATCTATTAATTACCAGCAAACCAAGACCACATTATTATAACCTGTAAGCATAAGGGATAAGCCTCCATTTAACAAGTAAAATCGTAAGGTATTTTTGGCAGACTATTTGGTCCTGTGGTTCCGACCGGTGTATACTCTGTGTTTTTTCACTACGTGCCTGTATACAAACAGATTAAAAACACGCCTACTGGATAGGTATAGCATAGATACCTGTCAACACTCTACGTTCCAAAAATCGAATCTGGAATTATAGATATAAGCCTTCGGTCACAGGAGAGATCAGAATCGAAAACCCCCTAGCATTTTATCGTGGTTTCCCCGTTCAACATAATGTCACGGATTCCGACTTGACATTCCGGCCAAGCAGTAGTATATTCTAACTCACTTATATAACCGGGGGGGCAAGAATGGAGGTGTTTATAAAAATAATGAAGGCGCTTTCCGATCCGAATCGACTTAAAATCGTCAAGATGCTTCAACATAGGACGCTGTGCGTGTGTGAGATTCAAACTGCGCTGGGAATATCACAACCGAATGCGTCAAACCACCTGAAAGTACTCGAAGATGCCGGTCTGGTTGAATTCTGTAAGGATGGATTATGGGTGAACTACCATCTTGCGGATGGAGAGGCAAATCCCTACGTGGCAACCATCCTGGGAAATCTTCGTCATTGGCTGGACGATGCCCCTCAGATTGCGGAGCTTTTAGCAAAAGTCCCCGGCTTGGATAGAGAGAAGATTTTGAAAGGCTAAAAATTTTTATGCGGAGTATATAATTGTAATTCGATATATGGATTTAGTGTAACTACTCATGTGGATAGACTGAAGGTGGAAGGCTAATAGGGACAAATCATGCGTGATCATACAAAATTAGGTGTTTAGACTTAAGACTGAAGGTGTAGGAAGGTAGACAATGAATAATTGGCCTTCACAGCCTTCAACCTAAATACCTGAGTAGAAGGTTTTGAATGGCTTGATTCGAGCGTTGCAAGATGGTTGAAATAC
>CAYSBQ010000258.1:0-3327 GCA_964429315.1 uncultured Desulfobacterales bacterium | reverse complement strand
TCGTTTTGGCTGATTGAATAAAACGCATGAAATCATAGACGTCCCCTTTAATTCCCCCGGCTTAACAAGAGCCCTGATTTCCTTGAACTCCTTTTCTATCAAAACGCCGAGATTTGTGGGGGGAGTCGTAGAAACTGGCAGCACCCTTTCGGGCATGTAATCGGACAATTTCTGGCTGAATACCTTCTTCAGTTTATCATTGAACAAGGTAATACCCGCCTGGGCATACATATAGAGCTGGTGCTCTGAGATATCTAGTATGTAATGCTGCGCAGCATCTCTCAGACTGTTTATGATCTGAATTGTCAGAGCTTCTTCCTCCGAAAGGCATTTTACCTGATTATCGCTGAGACATTTTCGAACGCATTTGTCAAAACCGAGGGTTTCGCTAGCCCTCGGTTCTCTGATCCTTCCGCCCTTATGAATGATAATGGCCTTGAGGAAAAGTTCGAACGACCTGTCGAGCAGGATAAGGACTGCTTCCTCCCAACCACGATTCCAAGGCCGGTTGAAATGCTCAACGGAAATAACCAGCGAATCAATCGCCTTTTCCAGTAGGATTTTAGCCTCTTTTTTCATCTCAAACACTCGGAAGAATCAATATAACGCTGGAGATAAGCGGCAGCCAGGAAAGGCGTGCACCTGGCTTGGATTTTTTGGAGGCAACTAACTCACCCTAAACCGCCGAGCTTCTTGCTGCTTAATTGATTTGTGAGCTTCGGGGAATAGGCTCAATTGTTTATTTTTGTTGGAAATTATTTTTTCTCTTAGCTTTATTTTTTTATCGGCTTTCTCAAAGGCACTGTCACTCATTATGGATATCAAATGTTCAAAGTCTTCAAAATTACTTATATTAAAGAACTTTTTTAATTTGTTAACAAACACAACAGATGTTTTTTTGTTTATAAGCAATTCATAAACATTACTTAATGTTCCGGTACTCTTTGAATCCCAAACCATAAGCCCATGGTCACATTTCTTTGCCATTTCTATGTCTTTAGCCGTGAAATATAATCGTGTTTTAGGCTTGTGATCCGTCTGGACAGTTATTAATTCCCATTTACCAATATTGTTTCTAGGATAGTTTCCAGTACAATAGACTTTCACATTTTTATATGATTTTTTTTCTAAAATTTCTTGAATTGAAGCATCAACTCCGTCGGCATCACCAACAAGTATTGTGAATTTCTCACGAATGATATTTCCAATGCGATCAGTTACCATCCTATTAATATTTTTAATGCGCATTGAACCTGAGATAAATATGCATTTCATAGCTATTTTGTCCTTGTAAAAGCTGCCACAAAAATATTCTTAACTTTACTATAGGTCTTCATTGTCTGTGTTGCCGCTGTCAATGATGCTCCTGATGAATATAAGTCGTCAATAATGAGAACATCCCACTGCCCATCGTTGGTAATTGCCTCATTAATATGAAAGCACCCCATTAATGCTGCGATTCTTTCTTCTTTTGTATCTATATCCTTCATTTGAGGCGTGTTGCCATTTTTTAACAAAATATTTTCAAAGAATGGAATTTTAAGTAATTCCGCAACTCTATTGGCCAAGATTGTGAGTGGTTGAGTTGCCCGTTGTTTTGATGGTGGCATTGGAACAATGAATGACACTGTTGGAAATGCCAGAGTTATGGCATCGGCCATAGTTTTTGCCAATGTGTCAATTTGTGTTAAATCCGAACGATATTTTAACTGGTATAGGGCTTCACCGACTTCTGTTCTTACCGTATTGTATTCAGGGTGGCCATACTGATTTTGCCCAAGAAATTCACTATGAGCAACATGCCAATCTAATACCATTCCTGCACTCCAGTCACCGTCTATTTTCATCATTTTGAAATTCATAAATATCTTTCTCGTTAAAAGAGGCTAACGTTTGGCATCGCTGGACGGTGGCCAGAGATCTTCAATCTCAGGACACACGCGGGCCGCCGCTCCAGTGCACGCCGTGGTTACGTGGCATACCTGCCAATCCTAGCGTTCCGTCGCCATTATGTTGAACGGCTTGTATCCGCCGAAGTATGGGAACTTGCCAGTGCCGCGTTCTGCCTTCGTACTAGATCGAATTTCTCGCAGGTTTTGAATACCCACGTCCCACGTTACCGGTCTGGCCGCTTCATGGACGATGGCGACGAGATCCTCCGCCTTCAAAGGGCCAGTGACGATGTCTGGCACTATGGTATTATTGAATACGCCATCGGATGCAAGGGTGAGCTCTATATCAGAAACGTCCTGTGAGTCAGGCGCTAGGCGATACCACTGGCACGGAGCATCCAACGTTGTATCTAAGATCGATGAAACGACGGGAACAGCCGCAAGAACGGGGATCCCGAACACGTCAGAAAAGCGGGCCACGTCAAATAGTTCCGCATTCAGTTTCATGATGATCCGATCGTCCGCCGGTCGTGTGATCTTTGGGCGTCGCGCAAAGACCGAGAGCAATCGAATTCTCTGGTGAGGGCCGCACTGCCGCGACATGGAGTTGCCCTCCCGCGTTGACCAGAAGTAGAACGGTACAATGCGCGAGAAGTGAGGCGATAGTATAGACACGAGTCGCGAAACCAGGATGTACTCGGCGGTGTGTTCCGAGATGAAACTAATCGCGTTCACGCTTGACTGCCTCACTCTCACACGAAGTCGCGGTTCTGCCACGTAACGGCAAGTTTAAGCGGTGCACGATACTAATGGAATGGGGTCAAGTCTGCTCTTGACTCTTGCTCACCCTATCCACATGCCTCTTAATGCTCCTTTTAGGGTCGGACCAAGCCCCACCCTGCTCATATACCACGATAAAGATTCCAAAGACAGGTCTTTGATGCATTAAGCGGCTATTTTCATTTGACAGGATTTTCTTTTATTCTCTTTGCCGCAGACAGCCGCAGACACACAGACTATGCAGTACCTGCGGGACGTTCGTGCAGAACGTTCATAAAATTGGATTTGTCTTTTCCCTCACACCTTTTTTGATAAAACAAGCGCCATCTGTTTTCCTCAACTCATTAAGTTAACCATTGTTATTAAACCATCTAACCGAGGCAATTACACGACAATCCTTTCGTACCAAGACCCACGGCCCTCCATATTTGAGGCTGCTCTTTGCACAAAGCGATATCAACATCAAGCAACAGTGGGGACGTCTATGATTTTATGCCTTTCGTTGAGGATTGTATTTGATACTTATTAATCATGCCACAAAAAGCGAGAATAGATGCACCAACTGCACTGCATCATGTGAGTCGTTCATCCATGAGAGGTCAAGACTATATACTCGTCTCAAGCTGTTTCCTGATTGTCATCTCAAAAGACATTG
>CAYSBQ010000257.1:0-3334 GCA_964429315.1 uncultured Desulfobacterales bacterium | reverse complement strand
GCACGAGGGCCATAAGAAACCCTTTTGGAATGGCCCGGTCGAGACAAAAAAGGGCGAACCGGGTGAAAAAATTTTCAACCTCAAGCCCGGGGTTTACGATGTCAGGGTAATCGACAACCAGGTGCCTGAAAAAACAACGATCGATTTCACTGGCACCCAGATAACCGAAGGGCAAACAGTGGAGAAAGCAGCCGACTTTACCGACGGTATCCTTGAAGTCACCTCCCTTGAGAACGGCAAACCGTTTAACGCCGAGGTGGTCCTTCTTAAGCCTGACGGACAAAAGTACTACTCCCACTGGACCACCAATGGCTTGAGGAAGTTTAACCTGCCTCAAGGAACATACACGGTCAAGGTGGCAAACCATAACGTCCCGCCCATAAAGCCCACTGAGATCTTTACCGAAGTCCAAATTATAGCCGGGCAGACCGTTGAGAGAACCGCTGACTTTTCAGTGGGATTCCTTAAAGTCACAGCCATCAAAGACGGAAAACCGTTCAACACTCCCATCGAGTTATATAAGGACGGCAAGAAATATTACACCCACTGGACCAGCAACGGCGTGAGGACGTTTAATCTGCTGCCGGGAACATACAACGCCAAGGTGCTGGATATCAAAGTGAAAGGCAGTGCGAAGACCTTTAACGATATCCAGGTTCAGGGCGGAAAAACGCAATCAATCGAAGTTTCCTTCTAACCCGAAATATCAGTGTTAGATTATTTGCACGATAAGGCTCGGAAAGGAGACAAAATGAAAAACAGATTCAAGATTGCGAAAGAAATGCTCAAAGTCAAGCTGGAAGAGGCAAAACCAGAAGAGGTAAAATCACAAGAAGCAAGATTGCAGGGGAAACCTGTTAGCAAAAAAGCAGAAATCCACATTCAAAAACCGCCCCGTTACATGGGAATCATTGGCATTGGGGTAGCGCTGCTTGTTTTTTTCCTTGGGTTAGACGAGATGAGGTTAATGTGGGAGTGCCATGACTGGCCTTCAGTATCTGGAACAATTGTCTCTTCAGATATTCGCGAAACAACCGAATGGGAGCGGAAAGGGGTAAAAACCGGATGGGATAGAACCCTTTACTTGCCTAATATCCTCTACAATTACGAAGTGCAAGGGAATAAATATCGATCTTACAGAGTGTTTTTTGAGGGCGCTGAAGATTATCTTGATCCTGGAAATGCACGTGAGATTGTTAACCGTTACCCTTCCGGTAAAACGGTGTCAGTACATTACAACCCTGAAAACCCTCAATTGGCCGTTCTGGAAACAGGTATAAAGTTTACACATTTACTTTTCCCGGCTACGGGCATCCTTTTTATTTTGCTTGGGTTATGGGCACTATTTGGCAAATCCAAAAAATAGGAAGACTTTTGCAGGTTAACTAAAAGGAGAAAACCATGAGAGCAGACAGATGGCTATGTCTTTTTTGTATCATAATAGGGTCGGGTTTTTTCTTTGCCAACATAGGCAGCGCTGCTGGCCAGGTCAAGGCTGACAAAGAAGGGGAAGCTTTACCCGTGGTTACAACTACGGTCAAGGGGGAGTTGCCCTGGGCCCGGCGAATCGGCCAGGGAGGTGAGATCAGGGTCAAAATCCCTCCCCAAAATCTGGCCGCTGGTGAAATCGGTCGTTCGATCAGGTTTAAAGTGAAGAATCTGAATGAGGGTGAGTCCGTATTTACTATCAAGGCCTTCCGGAACGGCCAGCCCATAAAAATGGACATAGAAGAGACCTATTCTTTGAGGAATAACGTAGAACCTCTTTTAGGATTCCAAAACAAGGCTGAAGAGGTTGCCGTCAGAGTCGAAAAGGGCAAAGTCATTGCTGAGGTCCTGGCCGAGGAATCCCCGTTCGCCAAAGATAAAACGAAAAGTTTATTCATCATGACCGGCATTCATGATCGGCAGCAAGGTCTTATCGTAGACGCCGGCCGCCCACTACGACTCATCATAACCAGTGATAGCCAGGATGGCCCTGAGTCCAAAGTCAAGATCAAATTCTACAAGGGGGACTACAAAGACAAGATTGACGAGACCGAAGCAGTGATCAAAAACGGACAGACCAAAACCTGGAAATACCCCGCGAAAAAGGGCATTAAGAGCCTTGATATTTTTCTTGCCAGGAAAAGCGGGGTCAAGGTCAGGCTCGATCAGGATGAACCTTTTCAACTCACGAAAGATACAAAAAATCAGGTCAGCCTCGCCATCCAGAATAATGACTTGGTTAATATCATGGCGTTTCTAGACAATGGACTCGATGTAAATGCCACGCTGCAGGGAGACGGAACAACCGTCCTGATGAAAGCCAGTAATAGCGCCGATGTAGAAATGGTTAAGATGTTGCTCGCCAGGGGCGCTGACATTAATTATACAAACAAGTATGGATGGACAGCACTTTTAAAGGCACTTGATAACCGTAAAAATTGGATAACGGTTACGCCTGTTCTGATCAAATCAGGAGCGGATGTAAACGCCACGCTCAAATCGAACGGATACACGCCTTTATGGAAAGCAATCGGCAAAATCAGCAAAAATCGGAACGCCGCAGTTGACATAATCAAACTCTTGCTGTCAAAAGGAGCCGACGTAAACGCCCCTTATATCAGCAAGAAAGCAAGCTATAGTGGGGAAACACCGCTCATGAGTGCCTCCAAGAAGGGGGCTGCGGATGTTGTGAAACTCTTGCTATCCAATGGTGCTGATGTAAACGCCAGGACCGGAGCGGGAAAGACCGCTCTTGACTATGCCCGGCAGAAAGGCCACCAGGAGGTGGTTAAACTTCTCGAGACCAAAGGGGCGCAAGCCCCTTCGGCCACCCCGGTACAGAAAGAGGCAAAGGCTGATTCCCGCCAGCCTGTAGACAAATCTGTCAAACCCAAATCTAAGCCATCCATGCCCGAGGGGCAAGAGGAAATTCTGGGAGGAGAAATTCCTCAGTATGAAGGTGCTAAAATTACGAAGTCCGCAACGCAGGGTAAGCGGAGCTTAGTCGAAATGGAGACTAACGACTCACCTGAAGAAGTAATGAACTTTTATAAGACAGACCTGACCAGCAAAGGCTGGGGTGTGAAGATGGCCTTATCACAGGGCAAAATAGCTTCACTCTCGATGTTCAAGGGAAAACGAGGTTTATTGCTCTCGGCCGGTCAACGAAGCGGGAAAACCAAAATCACTTTGATGTTTACAAAATAAACCGTTTCGGACAATGATGCAAGAAGCGTCTGATGGCTAAGATTTTCTATTTTTTCTTCAGGTAAATCTCCCACTCATAGTTTCTTTTAGTTATACTGATTTCCCCCTTTTTGACATCTTCTCCGCTCCCGCCAAACCG
>CAYSBQ010000256.1:0-3405 GCA_964429315.1 uncultured Desulfobacterales bacterium | reverse complement strand
AAGCAGCGGTGTCGATAGATCTATATTTGAGGGGTAAGGAACTCCCGAGTGTCGAGGAGGATAAAAGAGAAGAGACTCAAGCTCTTCCTTTTGCAGTGACTGAAAGGACCAGGAGTTTTTCTAGGTCAAGCAAAATCAATCTTCCGGTTGATGATCGACTCAAGGGTTTTGATGAGGTAGAGGCTTGCCTTTCTGAGGATCGTGCTACACAGGAGGCCTTAAGGTGTTTGCACTGTTATCTTGGCGTGAAGGTGGACGAAGAAAGGTGTATCTCGTGCTTGACTTGTGTCCGTGTTTGTCCATTGGGTGTGCCAACTGTAAGCAAGATGGGAGAGATCTCTATAGACAGTTTTGCTTGTCAGGCTTGTGGGATGTGTGTGCTGGAATGTCCTGTCCAGGCGATTGACATTGGCCTGGATTCACGCGCCAAGATCTTTAAACAGATGGAAACGGCCATGGCCGGGGTGCAAGTCCAGCGTCCTTTAATCGTGGGATTTTTTGACTTCCACGGAAACTTTGGCGTTGGGGACATTGAAGGCTTGAGACGAGATTATCCAAATATTATTCCAGTAATGGTCTTCGGCGTGAGAAGGGTTGATACTGTTGATATCTTTAAGGCCTTTGAGTTGGGCGCAGATGGGGTATTTCTTGCCAGGTGTCCTAATAATAATGATCCTTTTCCGGAGATAACAGAGAGGATTGATAGGCGTGTGAGTTATGCAGGGCGCCTGCTTGAGGCTTGTGGCAAGAAGAAGGAACAGCTTGATATTTGTAATATGCCCAAGGAAGGGCTTGTTGAGAAGGAATGGGTTGACGAGTTGATAGAAAAAATTAAGGGGATGAGCTGATAGGCCTCAAGTGATATATTTAGTGTAAAGGAACTAGGTTAATGATTACAGTAGAACAAAAGAAGTTTGAAGAGATC
Source organism: uncultured Desulfobacterales bacterium (assembly GCA_964429315.1). Lineage (GTDB taxonomy): Bacteria > Desulfobacterota > Desulfobacteria > Desulfobacterales. The sequence goes on along the minus strand of CAYSBQ010000256.1, from coordinate 2,480 downwards.
AACACTATGACCAAAGACTATAGCTGTCTTTTGGTGTTGGGATGTGAAACGTGTGCCGCCATCTCTTTTGCCGGAGGCAAACGGCAGGTCGCAGAGTTGGCTGCTGCCATTCGTCTTTCCAGGAAAGGCTCTAGAGAGGAAGGGGAGGTCTTCGAAGAGAGCATTGCCAGGCAGTGTGAACCTGAATTTATAGATCTTGTACAAGATAAGGTGGATGACTGTGATGCCGTCCTATCTTTAGCCTGTGGGGCGGGTGTTCAGCTAATGGCAGAGAGGTTCTCTGATAAGGTTCTTTTGCCGGGTTGCAACACCACGTTTTTAGGGGTAACTGAGGAGTTGGGCGTATGGTCGGAGCGCTGTGCTGGGTGTGGAAGCTGTGTCCTGGATAAAACGGCCGGTTTGTGTCCTATTGCCAGATGTTCCAAGCAGCTTCTCAATGGTCCATGCGGTGGGTCTATGAAAGGAAAATGTGAGATCAGCAAGGATGTAGACTGTGTGTGGCAGCTGATCATTGACCGACTGAGCCGATTGAACCAATTAGATAAATTGGAAGAGATCTTTCCCATAAAGGACTGGACACCTGCCGGTCATGGAGGACCCAGAAAGCTCGTCAGAGAGGATCTTAAATCATGAAATCAGGTAGCAATTTGGAAAGGATTTTGGGGAGTGGCCAGTTTGCCGTCACCGCTGAAGCAGGGCCTCCCAAGGGGACTTCGTCTAAGGTTGTCCAGAGAAAGGGAGAGCTCTTGAAATTTTGTTGTGACGCCTTAAACGTAACAGACAATCAGACAGCCGTCGTGCGAATGTCCAGTCTGAGCGGGTGCGTCTTGTTGAAGGAACTGGGTGTAGAGCCCATCCTGCAAATGGTTGTAAGAGACCGAAATCGTTTGGCCTTGCAAAGTGATATCCTGGGAGCAGCTGCGCTGGGGATTGGTAATATGCTTTGCCTTTCCGGAGATCATCAGAAATTTGGCAATCATCCTACGGCAAAAGGGGTATATGATATCGACTCGATTCAGTTTATCCGGATGGTCAAGGAGATGCGCGATGAGCACAAGTTCTTAAATGGTGAGGAGATCTCAGGAGATGTGCCGTTATTTATTGGGGCTGCCGCCAATCCTTTTGCCGATCCCTTTGAATTTCGTGTAACCCGCTTAGCCAAGAAAATAAGAGCCGGCGCCGATTTTATACAAACCCAAGGCATATTTGATGTGTCTAAGTTTATTGAATGGATGAAGATGGTCAGAGACAGGGGGTTGCATGAAAAAACCCATATACTTGCAGGGCTGATACCAATGAAGTCGGTTGGTATGGCGCGTTACATGCGGAACAACGTTCCCGGTTTGAGTGTGCCAAAGGAGCTGGTTGATCGAATGGCAGACGCCAAAGATCCCAAGGAAGAGGGCGTAAGGATTTGCCTGGAAACCATCGAACAGCTTAAAGAGATAGATGGGGTTCATGGGGTTCATATCATGGCTGTGGCCTGGGAGGATATAGTGCCACGCATGGTGGAGGAGGCTGGGTTGATGCCGAGACCGGTGGTGTAAGCATTGGTTATTGACGATTGTCGATTGAATACTAAAGATTGGAAGAATAAAATCATCAATCATCAATCGCCAGCATTCAATTGTATTGACCATTGACCAGTGACCAGCAACACAAAGGGGGTGTGTCATGGGAGCAAATGCCAAGATTTTGGTAGTAGACGATGATCCGGATATGCGAGAGACCTTGCAGATCATATTGGAGTCTGGCGGCTATACCGTGGTCATGGCTGAGGATGGTGAGCAATGTTTGGCCAAGCTGAAGGAAGAGCAGCCCGATTTACTCATTCTCGACCTCCTAATGCCTAGGATGGACGGTTTTGAGGTGTGTAAGTCTCTTAAAGATCCGCGGTATGCCAGGTATGCCCGGATGCCGATTATTATTCTCAGCTCCGTACAGGCAGGGGTCAGCCATCGCCGTTACGAACTGGAGACCGGGGTGCAGCTCGATGTCGACGATTACGTTGAAAAACCTATAGAAGGCAAGGTGCTGTTGGAAAGAGTTGGAAAAATCATCAGGAGGATCGGTAAGGAATAAGAGGAATCATAGGTGCAGCCATGAAAAAGGTACTGTTAGTAGACGATGATGTTGATTTTTGTGAGGCGACAACGCTCCTTTTGGAAAGCAAAGGTTACGAAGTAGTTACGGTCCACGATGGCAAGGAAGGACTAGCGAAGGTGCGTGCCGAAAAACCAGATCTGGTAATCCTTGATGTTATGATGCCTAAAATGAACGGATATGATGTCTGTGTTGTGATCAAGGCAGACGATGAGTTGAAGATGATTCCGGTCATTCTTCTTACAGCCGTTGGCCATGATCTCTTCAAGACAACCTATTCCCAGGTTATGGGTCTTATGACCGAGGCTGACGATTATATCGCCAAGCCGGTAGAACCTGAGGAATTGGTACATCGGGTTGAGGACGTGCTGATCAAG
>CAYSBQ010000255.1:0-3420 GCA_964429315.1 uncultured Desulfobacterales bacterium | reverse complement strand
ACTGGCCTCCTTTGCCCATGCTATATGACCGATGCTTGCATTATGTCCTTCTTCGAAAAGGTGCGTGCAGACCGCCTTTCCTGAAAGCGCTTCGAAGGTCAACGATCCCACGAACCGACATGCATTTTTGGTCATGATTACACGAACATCCGCTCCTTGTTTCGTCAACAGGCGCAGCAACTCAACACTTTTGTAAGCCGCAATACCGCCGCTTACGCCTAATATGATATTTTTTTTCTCCAGTATGTCTGACATCCCGTATCCCCAATAAATTCGTTGCACGAATTTATTAAACGCGACCTTGTCGCTCTGTTACCAAACGGCAATAAATTTATGAACAAAGTCGAATATTTATCGGTTATTGTTAAACCTTATCGATGCTGAAATCATTTCAGCAACCCGGATATGGCGGCATCGTTCTTCGGTGTGACCCATATTTCAACCTGCGTCTTGTAGCCGTATCGGCCGTCCGTCAGGGTCATCACACACCAGCGGTTTCCTTTCTCAAATTGAAGTATCGATCGAGGGCCTTTGAACATACTGGCGGCCGTCCAGTTGTCTTTGGTCATGTTCGTCTTAAAAAATTCAATCAATTCAACGAGTTTTAGCGTTCCACCCAACGAAAGAACCCCGGCCGTGATAGTCGGCGTTTCAAATACGAATGACATCTTACGGTTCACCCGCATGGCTTTCGGAATAAGGATATCATCAAAGTCATGATACACAGCTGCAACAACCTTGTCCGTTTGTGAAGAGCCGCCCTCGAGAGATTTATTGTCGATCGGTTTTAAAACAGCGCAGCCCGAAACTAAAAAGATTATGCATGCGAAAACAAAAAAGGAGCTCAACCATCGTTTGGACCCCGGGATGTCTCCTGCATGACCCATACCAATATCCTGCGGATTGACCTTATCCAAAACCGATTTAGTAATCGTTGTCATGAAAATGTTCCTAATTGCTTTCAATTCAAGTTTGTATATATTACCCTATTGGCTGGAAACTGTCAAAAATAAACAAAGGACAATAACAAATGGATACACAATCAGCGATATTGGCATTCTCTCAGAGTGAAAAAATCAAGGCAGGTCTTATATGGACGTCCCAGACCATCGAAATGGTTATGGGGTTAGCGGATCAGGACAAACCTGCTGCCGAGCAAATCATCACGGCCCTGGTAAGCATGGTTGCCAGTGAAATCCACCTGGGCATGAAAATAGCACCCCATGAACACTGGGAAGCTGCTCTCAAACACATCAACAACGCCATTGTCATGCTCAATTCACATGTAAGCCATGACGCCCCCTTTCATCTCTCAAAAGCATTGAGCCACGTGACAAGCATCGGGCAGACGGCTATGACTCGCTTAAGGGAGGATGGCCTGGTGTAAGATATCAACTATCCTGTACAGGGCACCACGCTTTTAATCCGAGTATCAGCGAGAATAGGGCCAGCAGTGTGATGCCGGCAGACAGCATGCCTGTGAGCCAGATACCGCCGAAAAGCCATAAATGACCGCCCATAAGAGCGCCTATAGCCCTGCCTGCACCTGCTGCCGCAAAAAAAGCCGACATCATCGTGGCGCGGTGAGCCGGAAGAATTTCGGTGCAGAGAGACATACTGGTCACAATCATAAATTCAAACGTTAAAAATAACATAAATATTCCCATCAGGGCGATCGACAGACTCTGCCCATACAAGGGAATCAAAACGTAATTGACAGTCGTCAACACCAGGCCGGCAAAAATGGAACGACGCAGGCCGACCCGGTCGGATATCATAACCGTAAGCCCTTCCCCGCACAATTCAGCCAAGCCAATGACGCCGGTACCGATACCGAGAACGACGACGCTGACATGAAAGGATTGTTCCAGCCAGGCCCCATAAACAACGAAAAGATTGTCATTGGCAACGCTGATAAAGAACGCATAACCCAGCGCCCCTAAAGCGGACCGGTTCGCGATCAAATGAGGCCATGCGTTCCATAAGGCCTTTTTTTCTACAACGAAGGATTGGGTCCGTTTATGTTTGGGAAAGAGGGCCACCAGAGCAAGCATGCCCACCAGGCCAAGTCCGCCCAGCACATAAAAGGGCGCCTGCCAATCAAGCCGGTTCATGAGGATGGCTACACAGGGAATGCCGATCAGTGTGCTGCCGGCCCAACTCGTTTCAAGGAACCCGATAACCATTCCCCGCCTGCGATATGAAACCTGCCGGCTCACATAGGCCTGAATGGCGGGGTCAAAGATGCTCTTTCCCAACCCCGCCAGAAACAAGGCAGCCATGACTGAATAATAAAATGGGAAAATACCCGCAGCCAGCATACCCAGTGAAAGCATTCCCATGCCAAGGAGCATCATCCGGCGGTATCCAAATCGATCGGCAAGCGGCCCAAAGCCGATTCCTATTATGGCTGTGGCTTGATTGACGGCAATAAGTGAGGTGATGGATGTAAGGGAGACACCCAAACCACGGCTCAGCACCGGGGCAAACGGATAGGCAAACCGTCTTGCCGTGTTTAAAAGCAGTCGACACAGGATGGCCGTTACAATGTGCCATACCATGTTTTCCGGGTGTGGGGATGGGGGCGATTCTGATGGGAGATTCAATATGATGTTTACCTGACGTCTAACCCGAAAATTTCATGAATGAATTTTTCACTTGAACCCTGGAATCCTCGACCCCTCGAATCCATCAGTTATTGCATAACAAAACGTACGCGTCTGTTCTTCGACCAGGCCTCTTCATTCTGCCGCTGATCGACCGGATCCTCTTCGCCATAGCTGATGGTCAGCATTCGCGACGCCTGAATACCCTTCCCTATCAAATATGTTTTAACCTTCCCGGCTCGCGCTTCTCCGAGAAGCAGGTTGAATTCGTCGCTGCCGCGTCCATCGCAGTGGCCTTCGATAATAACCGAGTGCTGCGAATTTTGTTTCAGCCATTCGATCTTACGATCCAAGGCACCCACCGATGAAGGTAATATTTCTGTTTTGTCGACCTTGAAATAGATATATTCAAATAAAAACTGGTGTTCGGCAACTTCTGTTTGCCTGTTTCGAGTCCCTTCCTGTCCGAAGCCTATGCCAACATCCACAATCAATAGCATTGCTATGCCTATTCCCAAGACGGCTGCATTGGCGAACAGATTATATCTTTTTGGGCTCATATGCCACCTCCCCAAATAAAATCGAAGAACGATTCGGTCTTGGTTAAAAGCTTATGAATAGGTTTGGATTGCCTGCCGACCAAAGCAAGCCATTCACTTCCTGGTTTCTTTCAATAAATCCGATTGTCTGTCGATCCATCTATCCACCTCGGCGGCGTCATCATGATGAATGGCTGCCAGTTCATTCAGCGCCTCCCGAATTTCCTTAGCACCTTTTTCAAATACCATCCATACCGATTCATACTCTTTTTTCA
>CAYSBQ010000254.1:0-3447 GCA_964429315.1 uncultured Desulfobacterales bacterium | reverse complement strand
CCTTAGCGACGAGAACCTTCATGGCTCAATTTCCGAGATTAGCATTCAGTTAAATTATAAGGTATAATACTTCACCGGGGGCTTCAGCCCCCAATTACTGATATTGTTTTTACCAGGTTTCCAGCCAGGCATCAAGAATAAAAAGGCCGTTTGGATATCAGGACCGACATGCTTTAAGGTTTTCAACCAAACTGTATGGAATGCGAAGGCCCCCTTTCCCTACGCCTAGATGCACATCCGGCTTTACCGCACCGTGGAAATCCGTTCCCCCTGTCATCAATAACTCGTAGCAACGCGCAAGTCTCTCGTATCTTGCCTGACGATCTGGGTTGGGATCTGAACAATATACTTCCAACCCTTTAAGACCATTTGCCTTTAGCTCCGCCACTATCTTTTCTAACGCCCCTTCACTTGCCGGCTCAAGTGTAAACGGATGGGCCAAGACAGAGATCCCCCCTGCTTGCGATATTGCCTCAATAGCCGCAGCGGGCTTGAGGCGGTATCTGTTGGCATAGCCAGGCCTTCCCTTTCTCAAATATTTACTAAAAGCCTCTTCAGCGCTTTGAACAACACCCTTGCTGGTCAACACCTGGGCAAAGTGAGGCCTTCCAACCTGGCCGCCTCCAGAGGCTTCGATCACCTCATCATATCCTACGTCTATTCCCAAGGCCTGAAGCTTTTTGACAATCCTCAGATTCCGCTCAAACCTATCTCCTTGGATACGCTCAAGCATCTTCAAGAAAGCCGAATCATCCACACGAATCATATAGCCAAGAATATGCATGGTTCCTGAAGGAAAATCGGCACTAAGCTCAATACCGGACAGAATTTCCAAATGAGGGGATTGAGGATGGTTGAGTGCCTCAAGAGAGCCTTCCAGTGTGTCATGATCTGTAATCGAAATAGCCCTCAGGCCAAGGTTCGTCGCCGCTTCTATGATTTGCGAAATTGAAAAGGAGCCGTCGGAGGCAGTCGAATGAATGTGCAGATCAATGCACTGTGAGATTGGGTAGACTTGCGGCATCGAAAAAGGCAAATAGAAGGTTAATGCTCGAGAGCATTTTCCTTGGCTTCTTCACGGACCTTACATTCAATACACTGTGTAGTAACAGGTCGGGCCTTTAAACGCTTAGCTGAAATGCTCTCGCCACAGACTTCGCAGATGCCGTAAGTGCCATTGTCTATACGGTCTAGGGCATCATGAATCTTTTCGATCAGTTTACGCTCTCTGTCGCGAATCCGGAGCATGAAGTTGCGATCCGATTCGAGTGACGCCCTATCTGTGGGATCAGGAAAGGTCGGCTTTTCATCCGTCATACCGGAGATCGTATCACTCACCTCAGCCAAAAGAGTCTTTAATTGCTCAGTTAAATGTTCCCTAAAAAATTCCAGATCTTTCTTTTTCATTTTAGTACCTACTTAAGAAATTATCTTTACTGCCCAGTTGTTTTAGCTTATAAAACATGTTGTTTTAGCTTATAAAACATGTTGTTTTAGCTTATAAAATACGGTGGTTAACCTGTTATCTAGCCAACAAGGAAAAGGCTGACTGCACCCGTCAAATGATGGCAATTACCACGCCACTATACCATTGTAAAGATAAAAGTTTAGTTTCGAAAGATAAAAACGTGTAATGGAAAAACCTTACGACCAAAAAAGATTCTGGGGCTGCCTCCTGGCCCTGGGAACCTCGTCCGTTTCCGTACAACTTATCATGATACGCGAGATTATGTCCACTTTCAGTGGCAACGAGTTGGTTATAGGCCTGGTCATTGGCTTCTGGCTTCTCTTTACAGGCATAGGGAGTGCTCTTGGCGTCCCATTGGCAAAAAGGGCCCAGCCCGTGAAAGCCCTTTTCTGGGGGCATATCCTCGTAGCGCTCTTGCCCTTTGGACAGATTGTAGCCCTCCGGGCCCTTCCCCTCCTTTGGGTTAGAGGTGAGATGCAGGGGCTGGGTCCGGCAATCTTTTCAAGCGGGGCAATCCTCATCCCCTATTGTATTGTTGCCGGTGCAATGATACCCATAGCAGGATCCTTCCTTTCCGGTGAGAAGACTACGACCAGAGTATACATCGCAGATATTATTGGCGACATTACAGGTGGACTCCTATTCAGCTTCATCTTTGTCTACACCTTTTCTCACTGGAACAGCCTGATCTGCCTGGCGGTGTTAAATCTCCTTGCAGCCGCGATGATGACATCACCTACCGGTCTTATTGTCTTGCTTATGCTTGCATTCGGCATTGTTACAACCAATCCTATTGATAGGGCCACGATCTCATGGCGCTTCCCTGGCCAAAAAATCATCGTTCACAAGAGCACCCCCTTTGCACAGCTCACTATCTCAAAGACGGGCAAACAACTAAATATATTTCAAGATGCCATTCCGTTATTTTCTACCAATGATCCTAATATAGAAGCCAAGGCACATCTAGGCCTCTGTCAGGTCGATCGTGGAGCAAACGTCTTGTTGATTTCAGGCGGGGTCTTCGGAACTATCGAAGAGATCGCTAAACACAAACCAAACCGGATTGACTACGTCGAACTCGACCCTGCCATCCTCGATCTTGGCAGGACCATCGGCAAGAGTCTTACTCGGCCCTTTGTCCATGTCCACGTGGGGGATGGGCGTCTTTTCGTAAAGAATGCGACCATGAAATACGATGCCATTATTATCGATCTTCCGAACCCGGAAAACGGACAGTTAAACCGGTTTTATACGCAGGAGTTCTTTTATGAGGTAAAATCAATCCTTTCTCCTGGAGGGATTTTGTCCTTTTCCCTCGTCGGTGCTGAAAACTATGTGGAAGAAAAGGGATTGGCTGTTAATCGCTCAGTCTATATGGCGCTAAAAAAAACCTTTGATCATGTTCTGGTCTTTCCCGGACTAACTCATTATTATCTTGCCTCCAGCGCCCCTTTGACAACAGATATTGCGGATATACTGGCAAAGCGCAAGATCTCCACAAAACAACTTGTGGACTATGACCTGCCCACCATGACAGATCCTTTTCGCATAAACCATCTTAGAAAACTCCTTGATCGGCAAGGCGCCTCGCCAAACATGGACCTATCGCCGGCAGCTTTTGGGTATCTATTAGATATGTGGCTAAAGCAAACGGGGAGCACAAAGGCCCTTCTTTACATTATTTTCCTGTTGGTTCTAGGCTTTGCAGCCCTTGTGTGCCGTAAGGATTCGAACAACTTTACAATCATGACTTCGGGATATGCGGCCATGGCCTTTGAGTTGTCTCTTATTCTCTTGTTCCAGGTCATATATGGCTACGCATATTTACGTATGTGCATCTTTATAACACTTTTTATGATAGGATCCGCTTGCGGCGCCTTTGTCTCCGGACGGATAAATAAGACCGAACACCGGCAGATACTAATAACAGACTCTAGTCTTATCGAACTGGCTGTTGCCGCAATAACTGCGGCAACATA
>CAYSBQ010000253.1:0-3460 GCA_964429315.1 uncultured Desulfobacterales bacterium | reverse complement strand
AAACCATACTTTTCGTATATATAGTGCCTAGTCGGTCTGGGCCAGGGGTTCAGGGTTCAACGTTCAGGGTTAGGGACAAGGATTGCCAACCGTCCGGCAATAGATTCTATGCCGCCTTCCTGTCGTATATGAGATGCTGGTCCATTGCCCGGACTTTCTCCAAAACCCGTTTCACGATTTTCCGGCACTCTGCCAATTCTTCAAAGCCATAACTGGGCCTGGCATGAACCAAGCCGGCCATCCCAAGGATTTCTTTGAACAAATATGGTTGATACAGGGGATCCTGGCGAAGGAAAAGAAGGATTTGGTTAAATATTTTATGGATCTCTTCCTGGCACTCACTTGCCTTTTTGAACAGCTTCTTCAGCCGCTTTTCCACTGAGTACAGGGAACCGGCCCACTGGATGCTTCTGGCTTCGAACACCGGCCATGGCCTCGGCGCCCTGCATTGGTTCATGGCTTTCAGAAAATGTTCCAGGCTTCCCGGGGTCGAGTTCACAAGGCCCTCGCTGAGAACTTGTTCCCACGTTACTTCTATCGAGCCCTCTATTACTGCGCCACCGCCGTAGAGGTTAAAAACCGGGATATTCAATTGCTTCAGGTCGCTTTCCAGCCCACGCAATGGCGTGACATAGGCCAGGTCTGAATATATGGTCTCACCATCCTTATTTTTCATCTTTATGTGGCGCTCTGGATTAAAACAAAACGAATTTTCGTCTGAAAGATGGCCGGATACATGGGTTTTTTCCCCCTGCCACGCAAAGTCCTGACCTGCCAGAATGATTTGATCGACTCCACACCACGCAAGAAACCGGGTCAATGCAACGCCCACGTTTCCCCTGGTAGCTAGTACAAACTCTCTGTCCTGTGGCATATTTGAACTCAACCCCCCAAGTGTCCACACGGGAATAGTGGGACCTGGATAGGCATTCAACACCTCAGGATCCAATGTAAGGGAATAGATCAGAGGAATGTCTCTGGCCCTCTCCATATCCAGCCGATCAAAGACCTTTTTCAAGGCTGTTGTATAATCCACAGCCATGCACAAATGCGGTTTCAGACCGTGCTCTTGCAGTGCCGGCAGTGTCTGCAATCCACACGTGTATAGTGCGCCTCCCGGTTTTTCTGCCAGAAGCGGGGCGAAGTCCGCCAAAGACGGACCTGCACCCAGCACCACCGCGCTCAATCCTTGGCCCTGGTTCTTAAGTGCCAAAAGGTTTCCGTCGCGCATCGCCCGAGAAAAATTCTTTAGTTCATTCTTGACCATGATGTCTTGCGCACGGCGTAACGTCGTAATTCCACAGCTGAAATCCTCCAAGGCCTCCTTTATGTGGCCGGTCCACGCGGCGTATTCCGGCCCCAGCTGTCGACAAGGCATGTCAGAACGCAAAAAGATATTGCCGAACACATATTGCAACGCCAGCTGCCAACCCATTCCGCCCAAAAACTCACGGTCCGGAGGGACAAAAAAAAGTTTCCCGGTCTCGAAAAAGTCGCGGTAATCTGTCTGGCTCAGGCAGGCCAACAGAATTTCCGGCCGCGGCTCAAGTACCAACACCTGGTGGGAATGAGGCGTGTTGGCCAGCACATGATTGACGCCGTAACCCAGGTTGGAACCCACGATTACAGTAGCGCTTGTATCCGTCTTGTCTTTGGGAATCCAGTCACGATAAGCCACCTGCTGGGAGATGGAGTCAAATAATCCTTGGCCATTGGGAAGACTCCAGTCTAGCAGTCCATGCTTGTTGGTAATGATATTCCCGTCAAAACCGCTAACGTCAGGATTCTGAGTGGTAAGCCACTGAAAAATCGGTGCGTTCAGCCTCTGCAGGGCTTCAAGATTTGCTTTCAGAAAAGGATGGGCTTTCATACACTCTCAGTTCTTGTTATCGCTTCAGCGACATGAGCTGTGCCATCATCTCATCAGTTACGGAAATAATCTTCGAGTTGGCCTGGAACCCGCGCTGTGTGGTAATCATCTTCACGAATTCGCTGGCAATGTCTACGTTTGACTGTTCCAGTGAGTTGGCCGCAATACTTCCCAAGCCATTGGTGCCAGGGGCGCCTGTAACAGGGTCACCGCTAAGTCTGGTCTCCCTCCAAAGATTGCCGCCGCACTTGTAAAGCCCCTGTTGGTTTTGAAACTTTGCCAAAGTCACCTGAAAGAGTGGGATGACTTCCCCGTTTGAGTAATTGCCCGTGATAATACCATCTATTCCCACTGAGATCGTCTCCAAGCCGCCTGATCCGTAGCCGTCGGCTGATTGGAAAACCGTTGTGGATGGCTGCGCATACTGGGTCGAGGACAGGGCTGCTGCCTCCCAAGCTAAGGTTGTAGTGTTATACCTGAGCCCCGGATTGAAGGCAACGGACATGGTGGTACCGGCCACAAAAGACGGTGCAAACGTTAGGTAGCCATCCGGCAATGTAGCAGCGCTCCAGCCACTGGCTCCAGCAATAGCGTTTTGGCCGTTGAAGTTACTCATTGCCATACCAGTGATAGCACCGTTGGAGTTAAACGTCATAGTCCCACGTGCCAGCAAACCCTGGCCGTTCCCCGCAGCAAGGGTTCTTTCATCTTCTGACGGTGCGCAGCAAACGATATATTCCCAGGTGTTAGCGACGGTATCCATGTCATAATAGGCAGTGATATCGTGAGTTTGCCCAAGAGAATCATAGATCTTGACGGTCGACTGATGATCATAGTTTGCAGCCGCCAAGAATGTGGAATTCGCATTATCTCCATCCCAGACTAGCTCTAAATCGGCGACATTGCTGCTGGATTCTGAACTAAGATTTGTCATGAGGGAAACACTGGTAGATGCAACCGGAGAAGATGTGAATGAAGACAATGCAATGTCTCCAACAGAACCTATGGCTTCCCCGCTGGTGTTCACCTCCCATCCCCTTGCGATGTGACCTCCAGAGGTAGTGAAATAGCCGTCCTTGTCAAACCGGAAATCACCGGCCCTCGTATAGAACTCATTTTCTGCGGAGTTTGGATCTCTCACCACAAAAAAGCCTTCGCCGCCGATGGCCAGGTCTGTGGACGAATCGGTTGACTCAAAAGACCCCTGGGCAAAATTAGTCGAAATGTCTGCCAAAGCGGTCCCGCGCCCAACCTGAGCCGTGCCGGCCGCTGTGGCTACGTTCTGGCTCATGACATCCTGAAAGGTAACCCGGTTTGGCTTGAAACCCACGGTGTTCACATTGGCAATGTTGTCGCCAATGACAGTAAGTGAATTGCCAAGGGTGCTCAGGCCACTAAGTCCTGAAAAAAGTGCGCTTGAAAGTGACATGTTATTTCCCCCTCCCTACTTCTTAGTCATTTATCATTGGTTTATTTGTTAATTGGACTTCCATAATCTCGGACGGTGACACCAGTTTATCTCTGATCATCAAATAGGGCATATCGTTTTCATACGTAATGCCGGTAACTTCTCCCATAACATGGGTGTTT
>CAYSBQ010000252.1:0-3486 GCA_964429315.1 uncultured Desulfobacterales bacterium | reverse complement strand
GCGGCCGTCGCCCCTGGGGCCCGGCTGGGGGGCGCGCCGGGGGGGGCTGGTCCTGGTGGCCGTCGCGGGGGCCCGGGCCTGGGGGGGCTGGTCCTGCGCGCCGGGGGGGCGGGCTGCTGTTTTTTTTGCGGTTGCGCCTCTCGGTTGCCGTTTCGTTTTCTAACCATTTCTTAATTAAGTTTTTATGTTTTAGCGGTAGCAATATGCTACAATTGGCTAGTCGTTCCGACCCGCCGCCGTTATCAAGGAGATGTCGTCATGTCGCTAGTTGGCTTTTGTGGCTCCCGTTCGTTGCCCCCCTCGTGGGGGGGGTGTGTCGCCGCCGCCGTCGCTGGCGTCGAGCGCGCTGGTTCTGGCGTCGCTGTTGGTTGTGCTGCTGGCGCTGATGCGCTCGTCCGGTCTGCCGCCCCTGGCGCTCTGGTTTTTTCTGTTGCCTCTGGGCGCTTTGGTTCTGGGCGCTCGTCCTTTGCGCGCCGCTCTGTTGCCCTGGTGCGCGCCGTGGCCGCGTCTGGCGCTGGCGCCGCTTTTGCCGGCTTTGTGTCCTCGTCCTGCCCTGCCGGTCTGCTGCCGTCGCGCTCGTGGCGTGCTGGCGCTTGCGTTTCTGGTTCGTGGTCGGCCCTGGCGCTTGCCGTCGGCCTCGGTCTGCCCGTCTTTGTTTTTCGTTGCGCGCCTGGTGTTGTGCTGCCGTCCGCGTGGGGCAGTTGGGCGCGTGTGTCTGTTGGTGCGTTTGCTGGCGCTTGGCGCTTGTCCCCCGCCGCCAGCCAGCCAGTGCTTTTTTAGGTCAGTTTATAGGAGAAGGTCATGAAAAAGACTACAGTAGTTAGTGTAAAGACATCCGACTATGACGTGTACATTGGCCGCACCTCAAAATGGGGTAATCCGTTTCGCATTGGAGCAGATGGCACGCGCGCCCAAGTCATCGAGAAATACAGAGCATACATCCAGACACGCTTTGACCTGCTCGATTCACTGTCAGAGTTGCAAGGCAAACGATTGGGTTGTCACTGTGCGCCGCTTGCCTGTCATGGTGATGTTCTGGCAGAACTCGCAGACGCAGACTATACCATTGTTTGCGATGGGGGGAATGCGTACACTGCCAGATACAAACTGACAACGCGGGACGGGAGACAATCACACCGCAACGTCACACTCAAAAGCGAGGACTCCCCCCACACAGCCGAGTACAGAGCTTTACTTGCTGCACTGGACGACCTGATAACCCGCATCGCACTAGCCCACAAGGACCCCCACGATTTTACAGTCCGCATTCTGACAAAGTCAAAGCTCGTTGTGGAGCAGTTATCGGGACGCTACAAGGTCAAAGCCGAGAGCCTACAAGCCCCACACCAGCAAGCGCACGCGCTGTTATCGAAATTTCAACACGCCAGCTTGACCAAAACATCACGCGATGAAATCATAACCGCATTGGAACACTAGGAGGCCGCAATGTTGAACCTGAAGAAATACAACCTGGCAACCAACAAATGGGAGCAAGAGACAATCCCGTTCCGCTACACGCTACTAGAAGCCTTGTTCCCTCATCGAACTTTTGCAATCGTCCACGTTGACGACGAGCGGAGCCTTATAGACGCCCTGGAAAACCTGGACCCCATCACCCGCGAGGATACCATCACGGCCTTGTCTGGCAGTGTCGCGAATGATTGGCGCGTAGACTTTGCAAGCGGCAGTAGAAAGAACGGAGACTTTTTCTTGTCCCAGTCCCACGAAACCCGCGCCTCCTCGTATTTCTGGCAAACGGCCGAGGAAGCAATAGCCTACGGCAGCATGTTGGTTACGGACTGCCGGAGCATGCACCACATCTACGACCTGTGCGTTTTGGTGGTCGAGGATGGAGAACACGATACAGGAGACTGCCACGCCAAAGCCAGCCCGCAGTTGTATGCACTGCTCGACGGAGACGAACGGCTTGCCGTCCAGTTTAGGCTAGCTGTGCTCGACGGAGACAAAGGCCATGGTCATATTGCAAAGGGCACTGCCATTGTAGCATCACCGGGAGGGCCAGATACACTATTTGACCTCATCATTCCCTTGTCGTCTTTCAAAGGCTACAAGCCCACGCTTGGCGCTCATATATGGGATGCACAACTTGGCGTGGTATCCTGGAGCGAAAGCCGACCGACCAAAGTCGGGTATACAATCCTGCAATGGTTTGCAAGGGAAACGATAGACGCTGACGTCTTGCCTCACGTCCCCCAACGAGCAACCCGCCTGGTAAATGCAGGAAAGAGCAATCAAGCGGCAGTAGACTTTTTCCGCCTGGACCACAAAGACGGAGAATACGACGAGACAGACTCGCTTTTTTTCAACATTCTGGCAAACGACACGTACAACCGACTCACCGACCACCCTTATGTTGTGGACCGCCTAGGGCGAGCCTTGCGCCGCCAGTGGTTGCACCTGGCAACGGGAGGTGGGTTAAAATGGACCGGCTTTATGGGTATACCCTGCGACGACCTGCAAGACGCTGAGGTTTGTATCCCCGAATTGCCAGAAGGCGAAATCATTGGCACACGCTACCCTACCCGCTCTTGGGGAGACCTGCGCATTTGGCACAACGTCCACGTCCCCCGACTAATGCAGTATCGTGGTATCGCTTGGATGAACCACACCACGGCCTCGACCGTCGCCGGAGATTTCGACGGAGATTATTTCATCGTAGAGCAAGCGCGCAAATTCCCGACGATGGCCAGGGAAATAAAAACCTGGACCACTCGCCAGCCGATCCACATCGAGAAGAACAAAACCCGCTTGGCCTCCCCCCTCGACGGCCCTAACCTTGCCCGCGTTTGCCTCACCAACACAGACAACATGGTCGGACTCTTGACGTACTTTATGGCCCAGGCAAACGCCATGCGCCGCCTGGACCTTGTAGCCATTCTAGCCCCCGAGATCCAAATAGCCGTTGATAAGTTCAAGTTTGACCTGCTGCACGACTACGACCTGATAAAGACCGCCACCGACCAACTGATTACACTCGCCTGGCTGGACGCCCACAAGAAGAAATCGGTGTATGTCACCGAACCGATGACACTCGGCCGCCACGCTGATGACACAATCTCACACCTGGCGCGTAACGTGAACGCGCACTGGGAGCCGCCGACACTCACAAAGCGACCCCTGCAGGAGTTTGCTTCTCTTTTCCCCAAGACCCAGGACCACCACGACACCGCACTAACACTCAATGCCCGCTATGCTGCGCTTGTCCGAACCGCGATGCAAGCCCAGGATAAAAACGCTTTTCGCCCCGTCTTTCAAACCCTGCGCACGTGGGCAGATAGCCGCCAGGACCCAGACGCATGGGCCAGCGCCGTATGGCACGCCGTCCACCGCAAAGGCGCGAAAGGGAGCGGCAGCCTGGCTTTTAACGCTTTCCCCGTTCAGGTGATGGCCGCCATCAACGCACCCCCCGTCATCCCTGCGCGTGTGGCAATCGTCGGACTGAAATACAACGACTATGCCGCCCAC
>CAYSBQ010000251.1:0-3488 GCA_964429315.1 uncultured Desulfobacterales bacterium | reverse complement strand
GTTCCGAATTTGGCTACACGTATTGCGGGGAGTTCAGACTTGTATCAAAAACAAGGTCGCACCCCATATAATAGTATCAATTATATAACCTGCCACGACGGATTTACCCTTTATGATCTCGTATCATACGACCGTAAGCATAACGAGGAAAATGGAGAGGAAAACAGAGACGGAAGCAATCATGGTTATAGTTTCAATAACGGCACAGAAGGTCCTACGTATGATGAGGGAGTCAATAGACTGCGGATTCGGAAAATCAAGACAGCTTTGACTATCCTGATGGTCTCTCAGGGTGTGCCAATGATCCTGGCCGGAGATGAGTTTGCTAGAACCCAGCGCGGAAATAACAATGCCTATTGTCAAGATAATGAGATTAGCTGGATTGATTGGAACCAGGAAAAAGCAAATTCCGGCCTGGTGAGATTTTTTCGCAAGATGATCGCCTTAAGAAAAAAACATCCTGTATTTCGAAGAATGCATTTTTTGACCGGAGTGGATACCAACCACGATGATCATCCCGACCTCGGTTGGCACGGACTGGAGGTCGGCAGGCCTGACTGGTCACATGATTCAGTGGTGCTTGCTTTCATGTTGGATGGTTCAGAGCGTGATGAGGACAGGCCGGACGATAACTTTCTGGTGTTACTTAACGGGGACAAAGTAGAACAGACCTTTAAAATTTTGCAACTCCGAAAGGGTATGGGGTGGACTCGCATTGTCGATACGAGCAAGCCTTCACCAAGAGATATCATGGATGAAGATGGCAATGAAGCTGCCTTGGTGGAAGGGCGATATACGGTGCCGGCAGGGGCGGCGGCTGTGTTTATCTCGAAGAGACGATAGAAGAATAGGGGAGGTTTCCATGGATCATAGAAATGTAACGTTTGATATTGAAGGGCCTATAGGCATAATAACATTAAACCGTCCGGAAAAGAGAAATGCCCTTTCCCTTGAACTCCTCGAAGAATTTAGCATTCTTCTCACTAGCGTAGGTCAACGTCCGGATGTTAAAGTGGTCATTATAAAAGGGAAGGGGAAGGTATTTTGTGCAGGACATGACATCTCAGAACTAGTAGATGGTGAAATGATAGATTACAGGGCGATCTTTGGCACTTGTATCGAGGTTATGGAAAAGATCCAGCAACTGCCGCAACCGGTTATTGCACAAGTCCATGGAGTTGCCACGGCTGCGGGTTGTCAGCTTGTGGCTGCCTGTGATCTGGCCGTAGCCGAAGAAGATACGCTCTTCGGAACACCGGGGGTTAAGATTGGGCTCTTTTGCACTACTCCGGCGGTACCACTTGTCCGGGCAATAGGTAGAAAACGGGCATTGGAAATGCTCTTTACGGGTGATATGATTTCAGCACGCCAGGCGGAACAATACGGTCTTATAAACAAGGCTGTTAGTAAAGATCGACTGGATGTTGAGACAAAAGCCCTGGCGGAAAAGATTGCACAAGCAAGCCCCCTTACGCTAAGTTTGGGGAAAGAGGCCTTTTACAACCAAGTCAATCTAGCCGATTTCCAGGCCTATGATTGCGCAAAAGAGGCTATCGTGACAAATCTTTTCGCAGAAGATGCCAGGGAAGGGCTTTCTGCTTTTCTGGAGAAAAGAAAGCCGACTTGGAAGGGGCGGTAGCTCATTGGTACCTACAAGAAAAGAGTGTCTAGACCTGATCCGTCAACACCAAATGCTGCCCCACATTCTGCAACATAGCAAACTGGTTACGCGAATAGCCTTGCTTATTGCCGGCAAGTTAAACCGTGCAGGACTCAACCTTGATCTTGCCCTGGTTGAGGCCGGCGCCTTACTGCACGATATCGCAAAAACGAGGTCCATTGAAACAAATGAAAACCATGCGCATACAGGAGGCAAATTGCTCACTTCTCTAGGTTATCCTGCCGTGGCAAATATCGTGCGTCAACATATTCGACTCGATTCCGGCAGTGCTGCTTCAGCCAATTCAAAAATTGTTACGGAAGAAGAATTGGTCAATTATGCTGACAAACGAGCTAAGCACGAAGAAGTCGTAGATCTTTCTGAACGGTTTCGAGATATAGAACAAAGATATGCCAAAAAGATCTCCAGCCTCGGTATTCAGCTACAAGAGGTCTTTGTTGAGACACAAGTGATCGAGAAAAAGATATTTTCCATTCTCAGCATTAATCCGGAGGATATTGAAGATATCTTGTTTTCTCTCCCAGATAGTGAAATCTCTGGGAGAGAAAAGACCCAGGGAAATGAGAAAGTTCCTCTTCATGAGGGCAGGAAGTTATGATGCAAGACAGTAACAACGAGCGCATAATATGCCAAAATCGAAAAGCGCGACACGAATATTTTCTACTAGATAAATATGAGGCGGGCATGGTCTTATTAGGCACTGAAGTCAAATCGCTAAGACTTGGACAGGCAAATCTCAGGGACAGCTATGCCAAGATTAGAGCCGGCGAGGTATTTCTCTACAACATGCACATAGGGCTTTACCCCTTTGCCGCTCACGGCAACCATGACCCCTTACGACCCCGCAAGCTTCTTATGCACAAAAGGGAAATAAAGCATCTGACCGGCAAGGTTGAAGAAAGGGGACAAGCACTTATTCCCCTTGAAGTACATTTTAGAAAAGGCAAGGCGAAGGTTACGCTGGCCTTGGCAAAAGGGAAAAGAAAATACGATAAGCGGCAAGCAATTCGAGAAAAGGAAGAACAGCGGGAACTCCAACGGGAAAAGCGCTATACCGTTAAGGGTTGACCCCGATGTTGCAAAAGTCGAGGATGCTGCAGATCCAAGGCGTTTAGGGTGAAGCTGTAGTCATTTACTGCGAACTCTCAACAACGCAGGAGATGCGGTATCATCGGCTTTCCCAGCGGGTAAACAACATGGCGTTTTTTCTCTCTTTCCGGATGTCACTCCCGGTGAGTTCATGACTTACTGAATATATGGTTACAACTATCTAATATTATGTTTATTTTAGTGTTTAATGCCATGTTGTTTATACAACATTGGGGTTGACAATAATAGGGGAGAGTTTATAATAACACTATAATCGTTTGCCGGTGTTACGCTTTCTGGGGCACTCTTTTTTCAAGCGGCAAGGCCGCATAATGTAAAATCGCGAAGCGATTTTATAAAGGGGGGCGAAACGGCTTCGACGGGAATATGGAAGCACAGGCTGCATATCGAGCTTCTGCCAGCTCGTAAAAACGGCGGAAACTAAAATAATCGCAGACGATTATAACTACGCTCTAGCCGCTTAATACCGGCTAGCGTCCTGCCGGGTTTTCCTGCGGATCCGGGCCAGGGCGTCGACTAGCAGGATAGCCTCTAGCGGTTGCTTGTTACGTATGAGGCGAAACATCTTGACAAGATAGCCTTCCAAGAATCCTGCCTGAAGGGGTCTTGAAAGACGAAACTCAAAATTCAGGTCAAGTATGTAGACGCCTCTGTGGAATATTGTCGGACGCGGGTTCGACTCCCGCCGCCTCCACCA
>CAYSBQ010000250.1:0-3560 GCA_964429315.1 uncultured Desulfobacterales bacterium | reverse complement strand
TTGAAAAAGGTGAATTGGGTACACTAAAAAAAGACATTGCAGAAATCGAAAGAATATTAAAAGCGCTGATAAAGTCTTTAGAAAACAAACCCTTGCATCTTTTTAAGGCGAAAGCCGCAATCCTTGAATCCTTGAATCCTTGAATCCTGGAACCCTTGGACCCTGGAACCCTCTTCTCCAACTAAATTGGAGAAGGACCAAAACATTTATGGATGGCCACTAGTTACGAGGTTCCCGGCTTGAATATCTCGTGGAGGAGCGTATGGTAAAGTGAACGCTGCAGAGCAATATCGAGCGGGGTTTAAGTGTCTGCCGGTTAAGATCAAAGATAAGAGGGGACGTCTTATACATGTCCGGAGTTATACGGCTGCCGACTTTAAAACCCTACAAGAAATGTACGAAACCTTTGAACCCAAGGGCCTCGAATGTGGCTTGCCGCCCCCAAATGGCGAAGTTCGAATGAGGTGGATCAATCATGTGGTTGCCGAGCTATTTAATGTGTTGGCCCTGCACAAGAGCCGCGTCATAGGTCACATTGCCCTGGATCTATGCCGCGCACGTTCCTGTTCAGAGTATCTGATTTTCATTCAAAAAGGATTTCGTAACCTTGGTGTCGGAACAGCCCTTTCGGCGATCATGAAGAAGGTGGCAGAAGAGGCCGGGTGTGAGAAAGTCGTAGTTACTGTACGTAATGCCAATAGACGAGCTATAAAGGTCTTTAAAAAAGTTGGGTTTTCGTTCTGTGGTGATATCAATACATGCCGTGACATGGAGCTGTTGATCAAAGCTGGGAAAGCCTGCCGCGAGATGCCCCGCAATACACGGGAGAAGATAATTTAATGCGCTCCGTTTTTATCCACAGCCCAAAGTTTGCAAAAATCAAGGCTTACAAGGGATATCCCTGGCTGTTCAAAAGAGGTGAAGTCACATACCGGTTGTGCAAGAAGCTGCAATTGTTCGAACACGACTGGATGACTATAAAACACCCAACGCCCCTTACTCCTGCGGACATTTTGATCTTTCATACCGAAAAATACATGACCCTCCTCAAGAGGGCAAACAGAGGTGTGCCTGAGGAAAATTGGCTCAAATATGGCCTTGGAACTACGGAGTGTCCAGTATACAAAGGTGTTTACGACTATCATGCCCTGGCCGCCGGGGCCACACTGGTTGGAGCAGAACTCATTGATCGCAATGAAGCTGACATTGTGTTCAATCCCACAGGGGGGTTCCACCACGCAGGAAAGGATTTTGCCGCAGGATTTTGCTATATAAACGACATTGTCATCGCGCTGAAAAAGTGGGTCCGTCGTAAGAAGCGCATACTCTTCGTTGACATCGATGCCCATCACGGTGATCAAGTGCAGGAAGCCTTTTACAGTTCAAGCAAAGTGCTGTGCATGTCATTTCACGAAAGCGGCAAGACCCTCTTTCCCTTCAAGACAGGTTTTGAAAGTGAAATCGGTAAAGGTCATGGGAAAGGCTACACGATCAATGTCCCCCTGCCCGAGAAGACCTCAGACCAGGAATTTTTGTGGGCTTTCGGCGAGATCTTCTTGCCTGTGGTCGAAGTATTCAAACCGGAAATCATTGTTGCGGCACTCGGGGTTGACGGCCTGTCCTCCGATTCTTTTTCCAATCTGCAACTGACGAACCTGTCCCTCAGTCGGGCGCTGGAAGATATTGTTAAGGTTTCTCCGAAACTCTTGGCCGTTGGATGCGGCGGTTATGTGTTGAGAAACATTGCCCGAACGTGGACAATGGCATGGGCCATCATGAATGGCCTTGCCCCCAGGGAGGAGGACACAGCATTGTTTGGAGGAATGTTTTGGGGAGATGGCCTTGCCTCACTGATAGATCAACCCCGGTTTGTGTCCGACGATACCAGGGAGAAGGTCGAGGCCGAATTACGTTCGGTTGTGTCTAAAATAAAAAAGACCATATTTCCGATACTGGGAATCAGCAACTAAAGGAGGATGCAATGATACAAGATAAAACAATTGAATCTGTCGTATTGGAAGCAGAAAAATGCCCTCCGCCAAAGGACTTCAAGGAAAAGGCGCACATAAAGAGCCTCGCAGAATACCGGAGGCTTTACAAAGCGTCGGTGGAAGACCCGAATACATTCTGGTCTGAAAAGGCTCAACAGCTCTCGTGGTTCAAGAAATGGACACGGGTGCTTGACTATGATTTCCATGAGGCCAGGATACGGTGGTTTGAAGGAGGTAAGATAAACGTATCTGTCAACTGCTTGGACCGTCATTTGGAAACTTGGCGAAAGAATAAGGCCGCATTGATATGGGTGGGGGAAAAGCGAGATGAACACAAGGTCTTTACTTATCAACGACTCCACAGTGAAGTCTGCAAATTTGCCCAGGTGTTGAGGTCTTTCGGGGTTCGGAAGGGTGACAGGGTTGCCATTTATCTGCCCATGATCCCTGAGCTTCCCGTTGCCATGCTGGCTTGCGCCCGTATCGGGGCAATACACAGTATTGTATTTGGAGGATTTAGCGCTGAGTCCCTGAGCAGCCGAATAAGGGATTGTGGTGCAAAGACGCTGATTACTGCTGATGGAGGTTTCAGGGGAGGAAGAGTGATTCCTCTCAAGAAAAACGCGGATGATGCCCTGAAGGCCTGCCCTAAAGTGAAGACCTGCGTAGTGGTGCGGCGCACGAGAACAAAGGTGAAAATGCAAAAAAATAGGGACACCTGGTGGCATGAACAGATGGTGCGATCAGATTTCGAAGTGAAGTCTGATCCTGCTGTTATGGATGCCGAAGACCCTTTATTCATTCTTTACACCAGTGGGTCCACCGGTAAGCCAAAAGGGGTTCTCCACACAACAGCCGGATATCTTCTTTATGCCAGCCAGACGTTCCAGTGGATCTTCGATATCAAGGATCAAGATACGTATTGGTGCACGGCAGACATTGGATGGATTACCGGACACAGCTATATTGTTTATGGTCCCCTTTGCTCGGGCGCAACCAGCCTGATGTTTGAAGGTGTACCCACCTATCCGGATCCGGGCCGCTTTTGGGAAATTGTCCAGGACCATAGAGTAAATATCTTTTACACAGCACCTACCGTCATCCGAGCCTTGGCCAAATTTGGAGAGGAATGGCCCAAACGCTATGACTTGAGTAGCTTGAGACTCTTGGGGAGTGTAGGTGAAATCATCAACCCGGAAGCCTGGAGATGGTTTCACGAAAACATCGGCCATGGCCGATGTCCCATTGTGGATACCTGGTGGCAAACAGAAACAGGGGGAATCCTTATTTCTCCTCTTCCAGGCGCTATCCCTACAAAGCCCGGCTCAGTCACTGTGCCTTTTCCCGGAGTTGAGCCGATGGTTGTGGATGACCAAGGTCGAAAGCGAAAGGTCAACGAAGGCGGATATCTTGTCATCACTAAACCGTGGCCAGGCATTATGCGGGGGGTTTACGGGGAGCCCAAACGGTTCAAACATACTTACTTCAGTCAGTTTCCCGGGATGTATTTTACCGGTGACGGGGCCAAAAAAGATGAGGATGGGTATTTCTGGTTTGTGGGAAGAAAGG
>CAYSBQ010000249.1:0-3568 GCA_964429315.1 uncultured Desulfobacterales bacterium | reverse complement strand
TGCTCTGAAACTAACATTGGTTTGGGCATTTTTGAGAGGAATCTAAATTGGTTGAGACAATGGAACAAACATCACGAATTAGAGTCTTGGTTGTTGATAACGATCAGACCATTCTCACCATACTTGAGGAATTTTTAGCTCTATCCGATTATGATGTAAATACTGCCGTTACAGGCCTTGACGCCCTGAAGCTTCTGCGTAATGGAGAATATAGTCTTCTTTTAACCGATATTGTCATGCCTGACATTAGCGGTCTGGGACTTATTGAGATTGCGCGGAAAGAATTTCCCGGCCTACCGATTATTGCGATGACCGGTTATGGCAAGCAAGTCAAGAATCTGGCAAGCGAACAATCCCCTGATTACTATTTAGAAAAACCTTTTAATCTTAAAGAGTTGGCAGATATAATAGGGTCTATATTACACAAATAAAAAAAGGCGCATTCATCAGACAAAACCACACATGAGCATATGCGATCAAATTCTTGCTGGAAAAAGCCCACCAATCCTGAAAGTCAAGGAACTTATTCGTCAAGTTGCTAACAGTGACCTTAATATTATTATTTGTGGAGAGAGCGGAGTTGGCAAAGAACTAGTTGCCCAGTCTCTCCATCTGTCATCCAATCGAAAAGAAAAGCCATTCGTTAAGGTCAATTGTGCAGCAATCCCCAGTGAACTTCTTGAAAGCGAGCTATTCGGTTATGAAAGAGGGGCCTTTACTGGTGCGGACAGAACAAAGATGGGAAAATTCGAATTGGCCCACAGCGGCACCATATTCTTAGACGAAATTGGAGACATGCCCATTGGCCTCCAGTCGAAGATGCTTCAGGTATTGCAGGACTTTCAGTTCTCACGCCTTGGCGCCAAGAATGACGTAAAAGTTAACTGCTGGGTCTTGGCTGCCACAAATCAAGATCTGGAACTGTGTGTTAAAGAAGGCCGTTTCCGCGAAGACCTATATTACCGCTTGAATATAATCAGGATCTTTATACCCCCTCTCAGGGAAAGGCACGATGATATCGATTTACTTATTGACCACTTCGGCAACCAGTTTTCCGAAAAAATTAAAAGGCCGCTTTTTGAATTCACCGAAGGTGCGCGGGACTTCTTTCGCAAATATTCGTGGCCTGGAAATGTTCGAGAGCTCAAAAATACTGTAGAACGCTTGATGATCTTGGGAGACTGGCGTACTGTGAAGGGTGAGCTTCTGGCCAGGGAGACTAGGAAATTTAATGGCCACGAACTAACCACGCAGGTTCTACCGCCTGTGTCTGAGCAACAGGAAGTGGCGCCAGAACAAAAAAGGAAATTTCCTACGCTAAAGGAAGTGAAAAAGAAAGCCGTCCAAGCAGCTGAAGGCGAGCTCATCAGTGAAGTTCTTAAGGAAACAGACTGGAACAGAAAGAGGGCTGCAAAACTCTTGGAAATCAGTTATAAGGCTCTTCTTTATAAAATCAAGGATTTCGGCCTTCGCCGCGAAGAATAGTTTTTCGCTGGAACCCATGAACCTTGAACAATTTGAACGCCTTGAACGAGCAAAGCGATTGAACTTCTTCGACTCATGCAATTTGGTATTAGCGATTGGTGCGTGGGATTTAAATCAACGGTATATGTTTTCCCATAAGTGGTAAATTTCTTTCCAATAAATGAGAATTATTTTGCCTGTTTTGTTTCATTTTTTTATACAGTGGAAAATAGATTCTTACTCCTAGATTCTTTCATAAACCAGTTCTGTGGCTTATTTCTCTTCACTTTGCGTTCTTTACTTTTGTTTAGCTTGTCCACCTTCCCTCGATAGTTTCATCCAGCATTTTGTCACTGGCACTATGCTTGCTAGTAAAAGCATAGTTGGCAGGCGAACAAAACAGGAGGAGCAAAACGGGAAGGCTATGGAACCAATCAAAGTATTTGTTGTTGAAGATTCTCCAGGAATACTCGACTACTTAAGTGAGCTTCTGAAGATTAATGGGTATCAAGCCCACTGCCTTTCAGAAAAGAGAAAGTTTCTAATTGAACTGGATCATTATGATCCCGATCTACTACTACTTGGCCCAAGCAATCATACAGGCCATATAAGGGCGCTTTCCGAGGTAATAGAACGTGAAAAAGGCAGAACTCCTATTCTTGTTATCACGGATGGGAATGCATCCCCGCCTGACGAAATTGCACTATGCAAGGTCAATCTCGCCTATTTGCACGTGGGCTTTAATAATTATGACTTAAAACGGGTTATCGAACAACTCATACAAGAATCACAAGATTTTGTTTGTAAGGAGTTGGATGACGCTATTATTGGGCAAACCCCAATTATGGCTCAATTAAAGCAGCATATTATTCGCGCAGCAAAATCAGATGCAACGGTCCTTTTAACTGGTGAAAGTGGTACGGGCAAAGAGCTTGTAGCTCGGGAAATCCACAAAGCATCTTCTCGAGTCGAAAACCCATTTGTCAAGGTTAACAGCGCCGCATTGCCTAGAAATCTGTTAGAAAGCGAATTATTCGGCTTCGAGAAAGGGGCCTTTACGGGCGCCTTTAACAAAAAACCGGGGAAGTTCGAACTGGCGCACTCAGGTACTATCTTTTTAGATGAAATTGGTGACATTTCCCTGTCTATACAGGCCAAGCTGCTTCAGGTGCTTGAAGACAATGAGGTTGCCTCTCTTGGCAGCATAACTAACACAAAGATCGATGCACGTGTACTGGCGGCTACGAACCATGATCTTGGCGACATGGTTTCACTGGGCCTCTTCAGGGCGGATCTCTATTACCGCCTTCATGTGGTCGCTATTCACATAAGACCATTAAGGGAACGTAAAAAAGATATTGGTCTATTATGCAATCACTTTTTAAAAAAATATGCGGCTCGTCACAGCAAGAAGTTTTTCCCGCTAAGCCCTGAAATCCAAGAACAGTTCTGCGAGTATTCGTGGCCTGGGAATGTTCGTGAATTGGAAAATCTCATTCAAACTATTACGGTCCTAGGAAATAATCGGGAAATGTATAAAAAAATGGGCGATCATCGCTTAAATAGTGCATTTTCTTTTGCTACTAATCCCCTAATGACAGATGAAACCGATTTTGATAATAATGTTAACCTCACAACGCCGCGTTCGTTAAAAAAAGTGTGCAGGAAAGCAGTTCAAAAAGCGGAAACTCAAGCTATTACGGATGTCCTATTCCATACCCGCTGGAATCGAAAAAAAGCTGCGGAATTATTACAAGTAAGTTACAAAGGTTTGTTGAGTAAGATCAAGGACTATGGTATAAGAGAAAATTATCATGAATTTGCAAGAAAGGATAACCGGTCCGGTGATTACAATAAGGAATTCCTTGTATAGCTATATTTGTGTTGTCGCCATAACTTTCATCTTATCTGTTCTCTTGGGCAACACGTTTATTGAGATAGCACCTGGCCATGTATTGGCAGCAGACCCCACATCACTACAAAATGAAACAAAACACCAAAAGGATGATTACCTTATTGGGGCTGGAGATGTTATCGAGATTATGGTATGGAAAGAGCCGGACCTTTCTCGTACAGTGCGCGTTCGCCCAGACGGCAAGATTTC
>CAYSBQ010000248.1:0-3572 GCA_964429315.1 uncultured Desulfobacterales bacterium | reverse complement strand
CAGCTGTGATTGTAACATAATTGTATCATAATCATTCTGTCTTCGGTTTTTTGACAGTGGATTTGGGGATATGTTGACAGGTCACCTCAAACACGTTATTAAACTGTTATAATCAACCACATGTGGAACTTAGAATTTTCACCCCAATTGAAATATTGGGGTAGTGCGAGGCAAAAAATCAGACTTCGTTAAACTCCTATAAGTTCGACTGGTTGTAGAAATACCAAGACGTTAATGTTTCCTGGAGAGATGCCCGAGCTGGCCGAAGGAGCGCGACTGGAAATCGCGTGTACTGTCAAAAGCGGTACCGAGGGTTCGAATCCCTCTCTCTCCGCCATTTCTTTTCCGTGGAAAGCATGTAGGAAGACTAAATATTATGTCCTATCTTGTCCTTGCGCGAAAATACCGTCCTCAGACCTTCGAACAGGTTGTGGGGCAAGAACACATTATGCAAACCCTCAAAAACGCTATTATGGCGGGAAGGGTAGCGCATGCCCTTCTTTTTGCCGGCCCCAGGGGCATCGGAAAAACCTCCGTGGCACGAATAATGGCTAAGGCCATGAATTGTGAGCATGGCCCAACACCATCTCCATGTAATCACTGTCAGCGGTGCAAGGAAATCACCAAAGGACTGGCAATAGACGTGTTTGAAATTGACGCCGCATCGAACCGGGGAATCGATGAGATTCGGGAACTGCGGGAAAATACGAAATATATGCCAAGCCAATGCAGGTATAAGGTTTACATAATTGATGAAGTGCACATGCTTTCCGGCCCTGCATTCAATGCACTCCTAAAGACACTCGAGGAACCACCATCTCATGTCCTTTTTTTCTTAGCCACCACTGAACCCCACAAGATTCCTATTACGATACTCTCGCGGTGTCAGCGACACAATCTCAAGCGCATAGGTATCGAAAATATTGTAAAATCCCTTGGGCATATTTGCCGTGAATCTTCGTTTTCCATTAGTGAAACAGGCCTTCGTCTGCTGGGTCGCGAAGCCTCTGGAAGTATGCGCGATGCCCTGAGCCTTCTTGATCAGGTTATGAATTATGCAGATGGCAAAGTCAGCGATGAAGATGTCTTAGAAAGTCTGGGCGCAATAGATCAAAAAGTTCTATTCGACTTGTCCGCTGCTTTAATAGGTGGCAATGCCATTTCAGCCCTCGATCTGTTGGACAAGCTATACCATCAAGGTCATGACTTGAAGCGAATATACGCAAAATTGCTGGAACACTTTAGAAATCTTCTTGTTGTTAAAATGAATGACCAAGATGGTTCCTTGGTCGATGCCCTTGAAGATGAAATCGCACATATGAAACTACAAGTTGAAAAGATATCCTCAGAGACAATAAATCAGTTTTTCACTGCCTTGTTTGAGGCCGAGGCAACTATCAAGTTTTCCGCCCAACCAAAGCTTGCCCTGGAAGTGCTTTTCATCAAACTTACCCGGCTCAACCAAGTCATAAGCGTTGAAGACATAATCAACAAGATTGACAATGTGGCAAAGAGGCTGGAGATTAATGCCGGTCACGCTGTAAAAAAATCTTTATATACAGTAGCTGAGCAAGAACTTTGCCAAATTTGTGAAAAAGAGGAATCAACAAATGCGGCATTAAAATACTCTGGGAACCTTGAACAAACGTGGCAAGAGCTATTTTCGATTTTTAATCAACGATGCAAAGCCCTTGTCCCTTGCCTGGAGAAGGCCGTATTGACGAAGATTGGTGAAGATTTCTTAGAGATTTCTGTTGGAGGCAACTCCTTTTTCGCGGACCGACTCAAGGAAAAAAAGAGCATTGATGCCATCCAAGAGGTTTGCCTCCAGTTCTTTGACCGCCACATGCAAATCAATATTGTAGAAATTGCGGAGGTGGCTTCTGTGGAGAAAAAATCTACTAGAAACGACAAGGCGGTGCAATTAAGGAAGGAAGCACTTAACCACCCTGTTGTAATGGATGCCCTAGAAATTTTTGATGGCAAGATAGTTGATGTAAAAATCCCGTAACGGAGGTCGAAAATGGCAAAAGGCATGGGGAACATGATGAAGCAAGCTCAAAAACTCCAATCCAAGATCTTTAAGCTTCAAGAGGAAATGGCTGATAAAACAGTGGGGGCATCAGTCGGAGGCGGTATGGTGAAAGTCACTGCCAATGGAAAACAGCAATTAGTATCCATAAATATCGAGCCGGAAGTCCTAGATCCTGAAGATGTTCAAATGCTTCAAGACCTGATAGTAAGCGGGGTCAATGAGGCCCTGAGAAAAGCCCAAGAAATGGTATCAGAAGAAATGAACAAGTTGACCGGCGGCTTCAATATTCCGGGACTATCATAATAACCGGCTAGTCTTATGGAATACTACCCACCGTCGCTTGTCCGCCTAATCAGACACCTGTCGAAACTTCCCGGCATTGGTGAAAAAACCGCCACCCGTCTTGCCCTTCATATTCTGCGATCATCCGATAACGAGGCGAAGGCACTGTCACAGAGTATCCTTGAAGTTAAGGATAAAGTCAGGCTCTGCTCAAAGTGCTTTGGACTCGCAGATACTGATCCGTGCTCCCTTTGTGTCCACCCAAATCGAAATACCAGGATCTTATGTGTTGTTGAGCAACCAAGTGATCTCGTGGCACTTGAAAAATCAGGGGCATTCAATGGGCTTTACCACGTTCTTCATGGCGCCATATCCCCAATAAACGGGATAGGACCAGATAATCTTAAGATAAAGGAACTTAGGGCACGGATAAGCAATGACGAGGTCGAGGAATTGGTCCTTGCTACTAACACAAACGTAGAAGGAGAGGCTACGGCATCGTACCTACGAGAGCTCTTTAAGGATCAAACTATGCTCATAACACGAATAGCCTCAGGTGTTCCCATGGGAAGCGACTTGAAATATCTTGATGAAGTTACAATAAAGCGTGCTATGGAAAGGAGACAAACCCTTTAGGTTGTCAGACTCATCTGTTTTTTTTCAATGCCAAATGTGCGGTGATTGTTGCAAGGGTTTCGGTGGCACATTCGTAGGTGAACAAGAAATTGAGGCCATCTCTAAATACCTCGATATGGATCGCGCCGCTTTTCTAAGGGATTATTGTCACTGGTCAGGGAAAAGGCCTCTCATTAGAACCGCAAAGTCTGGTTACTGCATCTTCTGGGATAAGCTATGCACCATCCATGAGGTCAAGCCGCGCATGTGCAAGCTCTGGCCGTTTATTGAGGGTGTCCTTGCAGATCCGGCAAATTGGACCACGATGCATTCAATGTGTCCTGGCATTCGCCCAGATGTCGATAAAAAGGAACTTACCGCACATATAAGGCAAGTGCTCCTCAAGCACAGCAAGTAGATTGGTGGGAGCCGTTCAAAGGTTCATGGTTCAGAGGTTCTTTGTGTTTGACTTTTGCCTCCAACCTTATGCCTCAAATCCCGCCAATAGCGGGACCGCGGAGGCGCTCAATGGCGTCCCATAAGCCTCCCTAACCCTGAACGTTGAACTCTGAACCTATGAACCTTAAGATTGACGGTCTCGTAAAAAGTCCAACTTCTGCGTTGCGCTGCATTTCGCAAT
>CAYSBQ010000247.1:0-3629 GCA_964429315.1 uncultured Desulfobacterales bacterium | reverse complement strand
AAAATCATCATTGTAAAGATTCTGTATTCTGACTCCTGGATTCTTTCTCGGACGCTAGGATGTTTGGAAGCTGGCATGCTGCTGTCCGCTGATAACTGTTAGCTACCCTCGAACCCTTGTATCACCCTCGAACCCTCGAACCCTTCAAAGAAGCCCCTCCCCTGCCCGGCCATCACCCAACAGCGCCAGCACGCGCTTTAGGAGCGGTGGTGACAGCGGTCGTAATCTGGGGTGCATCGCCAGATCTTCTTTCCACGTAAAATCGACAGCTTCCAATATTTCGGGGATAACGTTCTTTCCGTCCTTGCCATAGGTTTTCCGGGGATAGTATTCCACGAATTGCATGCGGCCGGGCGCGACATGAAACGTTTGGCTGACCAATGTGGCAATGTGGCTCGAACAACTCCTGACCGACATGGTGCTCTCCGGGTGGTCGATGGCGATGACGACAATGGGCTTCAGGTGTGTCAGGCCGTCTGCCTGATCCCCACTCAAATCGTAAATTTTCAAGCGGCATTTTCCGCTGGCAAGCTTGAGCTTGCCGCCAAATCCTTTCCAGTTGAAAATATCATCGTAAATAAGCATTACAACCTCACATGCGGGTCATTGCGCCATATATGCGCAACAGCTTGTCCGGGAGTTCCTTGATATCCGATATCAGAGTATGATGAAATTTTCCATACAAAGCATCCAGGTTGTGATCACCGGCCATATTGACCACAATGGCCTTGAAATAGATCTGCTTTGCATACGCTTCAAAAACAGCTTTGCGCGTATCTGCCACGGCATACCCTTGCTTGTATCCGATATCGTTGGGAAAACCATCCGTGAGCGTCAGCAATAATCGAACCCTGGCCGGCATTTTTCCCAGCGCTTGCGTCGCGTGGCGTATGGCCGCACCCATTCGAGTGCTCCGCATGGGTTCCACTGCATGGATACGCCGGTGAACCCCATCATCGAGTCGATCGGAAAAATCCTTTATCCTTAGATAATCTATACCGAATCGACCGGCACCTGAAAACCCGGCCACGGCAAATTGATCGCCTGCCACATCCAGGGCCTCTGAGAGCAGCACCACAGCCTCCTTTTCAATATCGAGAATCCTGGAAGAGGACCCGGATGCAAGGTTTGCCGTCGATTTCGAAAGGTCCACCAGGACCAGCACGGCCACATCCCTTTGCCGCTTGTCACGTTTTATATATAACCGGTCCGAGGGAATCCGGCCGGTCTTGCGGTCTACAGCAAAATCAAGCAGCGCCCGGTAATCGAACTGATCTCCCTCGAGCCATGGTCTCATCATGCACAAGCCTTCGGGTCTCAACAGTTCAAAGGCACGTCGCATATGTTGAACCAGCCCATGGTACCGATCCAGTGTGGCGGGATAGAAATCTCCGTCCACGCCTTCGATCTTGCGGTCGGTCACCCGAACATGATCCGTAAGGTAATCGCCCAGACGGCAATCCCATTCAGGGTAGGCAAAAACATTTGCGTTGGGATTCGCCTCAAGAGCACCAATCTCCTGGATGGCCTCGCATACGTCCGAAAAATCGAGCCCGGACAAATCGACCTGCTTTCTGTTTTTAAGTACCTGCCCTGCTTCGCCATGAGACTGCCAATCGACAATCAGGTGTTGAATATCGCTGGGTGACAGCATTCCGTTATTTTGGACCAGTTTTTTTCGGACATCCGCCCGGTATACATGCATACCCTTATGGCCCAATTTTATCTGAATCAACGCGGCCATGCGATCCACCCCAGCATCCATATGAAAACGGAAATCCGGTTTGAGACCTCTTCCAAACGGGGTATTCAATGCCCGCCGGCCGGCCTGGCCGCTCTCGGAAAGAACATCTCCTGCAAGGGCCCGCACAATAGGTTCATAGGTCAGGAAAAGAAGGCGCCCGCAGGTTTCGACCGCCGGGTTCCGCTTGATCTCCTTTTCAGCCAGATCCTGGATCTCACGGACCCTGGCAAGGGTTTGCAGATCCGGGCCGGTCAACGCTTGCGTGGACATTCCCAGGGCGATGCCGGCGTAAAGGAGGTTCAGAACGTGCCGCTCTCGCAACGCTTGAAAAATTTGCAGCATCTCCTGCTGCATGACGGGCAGGGTCCGGTTGATAATACCGGGATACTGCTGCATGAGACACCAGCGCATACGCCCGTGTTCATATATGACAAACAGGTCTGTTGCCAGTGCCCGGCAGTCAAACAGATGCAAAAAGCGTTCAATCTCAGAGTTGCCTGACATCGCAGACAGCGTCGATCTTTTATTTTCGGTTTCAGGCCCTGTTTCCAAGGGGACGCCTGAGCACTCCAGGGCTCTTTCAGCATCAAAATCGTAGGTCCCAAACTCGAGAAGTGCCGATTCGAGTTTCACCAGGTCTTTGTATAGCTTCTGATTTTTTTTCTTGTTACCATAAACATCGATTTCATGCGGCAGATAGATGGCCTGTTCATCAGAGAATACCTTCAAGGTACCGGCTTCGCCCGATCTGCCGGATGTATGAAACGCGTCATTTGCCCTGATGGCTATCGGTTGACCGGTTCTGGTTCTGACATAGCGCGAAAGGTCGCGCTGGATTTGAGACAAAGGTACCGCCACCTGCATTGCGCGGCAGGTTTCCAGAGACAGCCTGGATTCGAGAGACAGGAATCGGCACCCCTGCTCTCTGTTCCGGCCATATCTTTCCAGACCCATGGAAACGAACCTGTCAAGCCCCCTCTTGTACAGAAGATTCAATCCCCTTTTCAATCCCGCGATAAAACATTCTGCCGCTGACATGTCGATCTGTATGATCCGCGACAATGCGGACATCTGCCAGCCACGTTTAAGCGGCGGCATGGCACCGACAACGCTTGGAATTATGTATGTCATCTGGAGGCTCTGTTGATAGCTCATTTCCCGGTTGTAGGTATGACAGAGGAGTTCGAGATACACCCGTCCGCCCAAGACATCCCCGTCTTCCAAAAGTCGTGATAAGCCTTCCAGAGGACCTTTCAGGGTATAGGTCCCCTTGCGGCGCATGATTCGGCAGGCTGTCATAAAACCATCGAACAGTTCCTCGTCATTGTTTATTAAAACAGGTACCAGGTGTGTTGCCAGAATTTTTCCGACGGTCGGCCCATTCCTGCCGGCTTTTCGGACAATCGATTGGTAGGTCTTTATGCCCCGGTTCCGGGCAGCCAGGAGCCGTGCATATCCAATGCCCACGGCCCGTCCGAATGCAATTTCCTGCGAAAGCGCCCAAAGGGTGTCATTCACAAGCAAAGCCAGATCATTTCGATGAACACAGGTGGGCGCGGTATCGAGTATGATTTCAATTTCTTTCGCAAAGTCAGGATCAGCGACGGCGAGACGGGTCAGGGGATGATCCTCATGACGCATCAAAGATGTCCTCTACCAGTTCTGCAAGTGTCTCTTGCAAGCGTTCATCGTCGGAAAGCGGGAGACAAATGGCCACCTTGCAGGCTTCTTTGGTTGAAATTCCGTGTTGAATCAACTGGGCAGCATAAATCAGCAGACGGCTGCTGGCGCCTTCTGTCAGGCCATACTCCCTGATATTGCGGACTTTTTCGGCAAACAACACCAGCCGGCGTGCCGTAGCATCGTCAACCTTGCCTTCATGGGA
>CAYSBQ010000246.1:0-3651 GCA_964429315.1 uncultured Desulfobacterales bacterium | reverse complement strand
TTTTTGAGCATAACGCAGAGATTGGGCAAAAAGACCATTTATGGATGGCCACTAGTTCATAACCTACTTGCAAAGAAAGCAGATTTAACTTATGTTAGTACCCTTGATGAAAAATGACAACACAGCAACGACAGAAGTCTTGTTCACAGAATTTGGCCTTTCTCCGGAAATCTTAAAGGGCATAGAAGCTGCCAAGTTTAAGACATGCACACCTATTCAGGCCCTTTCTCTCCCATTGACCTTACAGGGCAAGGATATCGCCGCGCAAGCACAGACCGGCACCGGGAAAACAGCCGCTTTTCTCATTACAATCCTCCATCGCCTTGAGCAAAAAAAACTGAATGGCGATGGGCCTCATGCATTGATCATTGCTCCTACCCGCGAGCTTGCCCTTCAAATCTGCGATGAGGCCAAACTGTTGGGGAGCCATACTAATTTCAAAATACTACCCGTCTTTGGTGGTATCGATTACATAAAACAGCAAACAGCCCTTCGCCAAGGACCTGATATTGTCGTAGCCACACCGGGACGTCTTATTGACTATATGAAGCAAAAGGTCTTCCTCCCCAAGGGTGTTTGTATTTTGGTAATTGACGAAGCAGACAGGCTCTTTGATATGGGTTTTTTAAAGGATCTGCGCTTTATCCTTAGGCGCTTGCCCCCCCGCAACAAGCGCCAGTCCATGCTGTTTTCGGCTACACTTTCTTACGCAGCTATGGAGTTGGCCTACGAACACATGAATGATACCCAGGAGATCTTTGTAGATCGGGGCAAAATTACCGTAAAAGAGATAAACCAGGTACTCTACCATGTTGGGAATAACGTTAAGCCAAATCTGCTGCTCGGTCTTTTAAAGCGTGAAAAATGGGAAAGGGTACTTATCTTTGCCAATACCCGCACGGGTGTTGATATGCTTGCCCACAAACTTAGGGGCAACGCATTTCCGGCCATCGGCATTACCGGCACGGTTGATCAGAAGAAGCGCTTAAAGATCATGCAGCGTTTTAAGGCCGGCGAAATCAAGATCCTTGTGGCTACAGACGTAGCTTCCAGGGGCATCCATGTGGATGATATTGATATCGTTATAAATTACGACATTCCGCAAGACCCGGAGGACTATATCCATCGAATCGGGCGAACGGGAAGAGCGGGCAAGACCGGCAAGGCAATCACCCTGGCCTGCGAAACCTACGTGTATTACCTGGAGGCTGCGGAAGATCTGATTCAAGAGAAGATAAACGTAGGGTGCCCCGAAGATGATTGGTACGAGAAAGACGGCGCAGGCCCCATGCATTTAAAGCGAAAGAAGAGATTGCCGCATCGCCTTCCATCCAAGCACCTCGGCAAAAAAAGACCTCTACAGCACAGGCCTAACCAGCATCCCCCTAAACGATAACGGCTTAATCCTAATCCATCCTATTTGTAAGACTCAACCCTATCCCTTCAAGCCACTCCTCGACCGCCCGTTCAACAAGCTCATAGTACTTGAAAGAGCCTCCCAACCCTTTTCGTCCGAAAAAGTAATTGATCTCAAGGAAAAAAGGGCAGGAGTTCTTCTCATAATTGGGAAATAGCAAGTCAAAACCTGCGAGATTAATCCCTGTCTTCGAACAAAATTCTTTTACCATTGCCCCGCCCTTTTCCTGAAGCTCAGGGGCAAACAAGTAATCGATTACTCCACCTGCCTTGAGGTTTGTAAGAAACTGAGAGCTGTTTTGTTGAAAACGCCAGTAACTATAAAGCCGGCTGCCTATGATAACAACACGCAAATCCCTTCCCCCGGCCGGAACATATTCTTGGAGTAGGAAACCTTTCCGACCACCCCGTTCCATATCTTTGGCCCTTTTCAAACACCGTTCCAAGCTATTATCAGTCTCAAGCAAGAAGACCTCATCTCCCTCACCACCCCAGTCGGACTTAAAGACATATGGAAATTCTAAAGGACTTGACTTTGGATAATTAAAGCGGAAGGAATAAACAGAATCAAAGAGAAAGGTCCTAGGAAAAGGGGCGCGTATTTCTTGAAATAGTCTTGCCTGACCGAGCTTTCTTGGAAAATCGAAGCGAACATCATAATTCGGAAATATACGCAAACAGTGTTTACGACACATCCTGTAGAGGTCTTCACTACATCCTTGAGGAACGATGACGGCTTCAGCCTTTCTAACTGTTACTTCATCTTTTTCGTCCGGAAGCCGGCCCGCACACAGGATGTTTTCATCAGCTACAATATTTGGATGAAATGATAAAATCATCTCAATAACCAAATTCCTTTACGATCTTCTTATCCTTTGTCCAGTTCTTCCGCACCTGAACCCAGAGCCTTAAAAACACCTTACGCCCTACCATTTGCTCGATGTCCTTCCTGGCATACTCTCCGATTTGCCTCAGCATCGTGCCTTTCTTCCCTATAATAATAGGCTTTTGTGACTGTCGCTCCACATAAATAGTAGCATGGATCTCTACCAGATCTTTTTCAATACGCTCCTTGAAGGATTCCACCACAACAGCTACAGAATAGGGAATCTCATCGCCGGTAAGTCGAAACACCTTTTCTCTAACTATCTCCGCCGCTATAAAACGCTGGCTTATATCCGTAAGGTTTCCTTCGGGATAATATCTCGGCCCTTCCGGAAGAAGTTCTATCATCTCTGAGACCAGCTCATCAACCTGTATTCCTTGAAGGGCGGAAATTGGGATAATGGCTTCAAAAGGATATGCACTGCGCCACCTGTCGATAAGAGGAAGGACCAGTTGCTTCTTCATCAAGTCCACTTTGTTCATAGCAAGAATGACCGGCGTCTCTTCCTTTCTTAAGGCCTCAAGGATCATCTTGTCTGGATTTCTACTCTGACCAGCACCATCAATCATCAAGATTGCCAAATCTGCATCTGCCAAAACCTGCATCGCCACCTCAACTATCCGTTCGTTTAAGACCCCCTTGCCATGGTGAATACCCGGTGTGTCTAGAAAGATAAGTTGCGCCTGGGGCAGATGGCAAATGCCCATGATGCGGTTACGCGTGGTCTGGGGTTTTGCCGATGTAATCGCGATCTTTTGGCCAAGGAGTCGGTTCAAAAGGGTCGATTTTCCCACATTGGGCGCACCAACAATAGAAACAAACCCCGACTTAAATTTCGTCTCTGTTTTCATATGGAGCATCATTTTAGTAGGGAGTATCATAAAATGCAATGGTTGGTTGTGGCTGGGGCAGATAAAAGGAAACGTACGAGTTTCCATCTATAAATAACAGATATGTTTATGCGAGTTATGTATACATTCTATCCGGAATCGATCCGGGACGGCACTTTGTGGATTTTGAGTTCCAGAGTGCTTTGTCAGATGAGCCCCATCCTCACAATGCCCCGTCTTTCGCTTTTTTGGATACATTCTACGCAGGACTACTCTTCAGAAACGAAAATGAAACCGACCTGGTCGGTTATTAAGACTAGAAACTTCTATTACCGTCCTCTATTCAACTTCTTTCCCCAATTCCACACTATCCAAAAATCAAGGCTATTGCCGAACAGATGGACCTGAATGCCGGCGGCGATGACTTCGCCACCGTTGCCATTCGTCCCCACCTGATCTAGGGACCCGGGTCACAATAGATCAAGCGGGCTTTTGACTCCCTGTGCTCCCTGGCGCAGC
>CAYSBQ010000245.1:0-3670 GCA_964429315.1 uncultured Desulfobacterales bacterium | reverse complement strand
AAGGGATCGGCGTAAACGACTACAGCCTCACCCTTGACGCCTGCATCTGCAGCACAATCGGCTTTTGAAACTTTAGGGTAAAGATTAATACATTTGTTGAAAGAAAGGGACTTTAATTGTGGGAGGATTATTTGGTGAGGTTTCAAAAGACGATTGCGTTCTAGATCTATTTTACGGTACGGATTATCATTCACATTTGGGAACAAAATTGGGGGGGCTTTGTACGAGGGGCCCGGAAGGATATTCCCGATCTATCCACAATATCGAAAACGACTACTTTCGATCCAAGTTTGATACCGATTTACCCAAACTGAAAGGTAATACAGGTATTGGAGTAATTAGCGATACGGATTCACAACCCTTAATTATTGGATCCCATTTGGGCACTTTTTCGATCGCTACAGTGGGAAAAATCCATAACCTTACGCAACTCGGAGAACAGGCTTACATCAATAAAGTGCATTTTTCTGAGATGAGCGGTGGTGAAATGCATCCCACGGAACTTGTGGCCATGCTAATCTGCCAATCAGACTCTTTTGTTGAAGGAATCGTGAGAGCACAGGAGATCATTAAAGGCTCTTGTTCATTGCTGTTATTAACTGAAGACGGCATTTATGCCGCTCGGGATAGACTTGGCAGAACTCCAATTGTGATCGGCACAAAAGACGGGGCAATCGCAGCTTCCTCGGAATCGTGTGCTTTTCCCAACCTGGGTTTTAAGGTTGACAAATATTTGGGACCCGGAGAAATCATCCACATGACTGCAGATGGATATGAGCAATCTAAGGCGCCGGGAGATAAGCTGCAGATTTGCGCCTTTTTGTGGGTTTACTACGGTTATCCGTCTTCGAACTATGAAGGCATCAATGTGGAAACTGCGCGCAACCGATGTGGGGCTGCATTAGCCAGAAACGAGAATATAGAGATCGATTTTGTCGCAGGAATCCCGGACTCAGGGATTGGGCACGCAATCGGATATGCCAACGAAAAGAACAAGCCGTATATTCGACCTTTTGTAAAATACACACCCACCTGGCCCCGGAGTTTTATGCCGCAAAACCAGAATCAGCGCGATCTGGTCGCCAGGATGAAACTCCTGCCAATCAAGGAATTGATTAGTGGCAAGCGACTACTCTTCTGTGAAGACTCGATTGTTCGCGGAACACAGTTGACAGACAATATACAAAAACTGTTTGATTACGGCGCACGGGAGGTTCATATGCGGCCTGCTTGTCCGACTTTGATATATCCCTGCGAATTCCTGAATTTTTCAACTTCGAGATCTACACTTGTCCTGGCCGGCCGAAAAGCAATTCTTGAGGCCGAAGGCAGTGAAACTGATTTTCTGGAAGAATACGCCTTGGCCGGTTCTCCAAGGAATCTCAAAATGATCGAAAAGATCAGGGAAAAATTGGGGTTGACTTCACTGGTTTACCAAAGGCTTGAAGATCTCGTGGCCGCCATAGGGCTTTCAAAAGACAAATTGTGTACACACTGTTGGGATGGTTCAAGCTATTTTTAGCGATTGTCCGTCCGCAAAAGACTCGTCAAGACAGCTTAACCGCGTGCATGACCCCATGGCAAAGACAAGCTGTGCCGTAGAAAATTCGTCCGTTAGAACCACGCACCCTTTCGAGACTTTCCTCAAGCGCCCGAGGACGGTATCCTCCTACACCCGGGGCTAGTTGACGGCTTCTTACGACCACAGAAGTAAAAGCATCAAATGAAATCTCCTCAAGCCTTTTATAGAGCAAGCCTTTACGCGGCTTTCCGGTAAACGTACACCTGTCAAAGGGTTCTTTGCAATTGTCCGGGCAAACGAAATCTGCATAACTTACAAACAGCTGACCTTCCGACCCCCTTATTGGATTCGGCAACACGGCTTCTACCTCGTAAGGGACCTGGACGATCTCCAATTTGCCTTGCCCCGCAGATATCTTTGCACAAACCCATTCAAAGGCAAGATGTACAGGTACAGCGGGGATAATCCAATCCGGTGCGGTCTTTGACTGAAGCTCGTGAACGAGGAAATCTACACCCTCTTGGCAGATCTTCTCGGCGGAAAGGTCCCTCATGTCTTCAAGGGCCTCGGCACTCTTGTCGATCACTGTTATCACAGCCTCAGGCCTCTTTCTAAGAAGCCTTTCTACGGCCTTTGTGCCAAACTTGCCGGCCCCTAACACCCAAAATCTCGAACCCTCTTCTTTAGTAAACATATTTACGTGTCCTAAAAGAAGACATTGTTTTTGTCAATACCATTGTAAATCTAATAATCACTTGATAACCTTCAAACCATGAATAAACCGCCAACACCGGATACCTTGATCCTGGCATCGAAATCGCCCAGACGCCGTGATTTATTGTCCCAGGCAGGCCTTACGTTTAAAGTTGTACCGAGCACATTAAACGAAAAGAGTCTGCGAATACATACTCAAGATAAACCCGAGGAATACGTCCGAATTCTTGCAGAAGCAAAGGCCCATGAAGTCGCTCGGCAGTACCGCGACAGTTGGATTATCGGCGCTGATACCATGGTCGTAATCAACGATACTGTACTCGGAAAACCTAGGGACAGGGCCGAGGCAAGGCACATGCTTGAAACACTTAGCGGTAAGACACATAAGGTGTTCACCGGCTATTGCATCTGCTGTACAAACTTAGGTAAATCCCGTTCTGAAACGGTTAAAACCAATGTCCAGTTCAAACAGTTGGCCTCACTTGAAATCGATTGGTATATAGACACCCAAGAGCCTTTTGACAAGGCAGGGGG
Organism: uncultured Desulfobacterales bacterium; assembly: GCA_964429315.1. Classification (GTDB taxonomy): domain Bacteria; phylum Desulfobacterota; class Desulfobacteria; order Desulfobacterales. The sequence goes on along the minus strand of CAYSBQ010000245.1, from coordinate 900 downwards.
GTATGCGGTACAAGGGTTTGGAAGTGTGCTGATAAAGCGCATCGAAGGGTCCTACACCAATGTTGTAGGCCTTCCATTGTGTGAAGTGGTGGAATATCTGTTAGAGCAAGGGCTGGCTCGAAGGGCTATGAAAGGGTGGGATTATGCCGGATATTAAGAGCAGGTTGGATCATGTAAGGGGTCAAATCAGAGCTGCCGCCATTTCCTGTGGCAGAAAACCGGAGGCAGTAACATTAGTAGCCGTCAGTAAGACTGTTCCCGCTGAGCGCGTCCTTAAAGCTATCAAGGCAGGCGCAACAACCCTTGGGGAGAACTATATCCAAGAGGCCGGAGAAAAGATCAACTCTCTTAGGGAACACGACGTGTCATGGCATTACATAGGACACCTTCAATCGAACAAGGCTAAATATGCTGTAAAGCTCTTTGATCTTATTCATTCAGTAGATAGTCTTAAACTGGCAAAGGAACTTGACAAACGAGCAAGGGCAATCGATAAACTTCAAAAGATCCTCGTGCAGGTGAATATCTCCGGCGAAGAGACAAAATCCGGCATTGACACCGCCAAGGTCTTCGAGCTTGTACAAAACATCTCCTTGCTCAAAAATCTTTCTATCCGTGGCCTTATGACGATGCCCCCCTATTTCAATGCCCCGGAAAAGGTACGCCCCTATTTCAAGGCACTCAAGGATTTACAGAGCCAAATTGAACAGGATGCCATACGGAATGTGCGCATGATGGAGCTTTCCATGGGCATGAGCGGAGATTTTGAGACAGCCATCCAAGAGGGCGCCACTCTCGTACGCGTTGGAACATCTATTTTTGGTGAAAGGCATTAACAAAACACTTAAGGGCTCGCGCAAGAATAAGTTCGCAGAGTTGGCGCTCAGATTTGGTTCAGAT
>CAYSBQ010000244.1:0-3697 GCA_964429315.1 uncultured Desulfobacterales bacterium | reverse complement strand
GCCAACTCGTTACTCTGTGCTGCGACCTGGTCGGCGACAGCGTTAACTTGCCAATCCTGTCCGTTTGATTCATATCCTTGCGCAATCCGTTGTTTCTCAAGTATAGCTCCAATAGCAGAATGAGTCAAAGGTCATTAGATGCCTCGATATTCAGCCGCAGATCAAGTTCCGGTGCGAAACGCTTCGACCGGTTCTAGATGGGCGGCGCGCAGAGCCGGATAAGTACCAGACACCAGGCCAATGACTCCACCGATCAGTGGCGCGACAAAAGGGGCCGAGGGGTCTAGCACCGGGGTCCAAACCTGGTAGGCAGAGACGGCAACCACGGTGAGGATGCCGAAACTGGCGCCGAGGATGCCCCCGACGACGCCGATAGACGTACTCTCGAGCAGGAACTGCGCGGCAATGTGCCCACGAGTCGCGCCGATGGAACGGCGCAGGCCGATCTCGCCGGTGCGCTCCATCACCGACACGAGCGTGATATTGGCGATGCCGATGGCGCCCACGATCAGGGACAGGCCGCTCAACAAGAGAAACATGACATTCAAATCACTCTGCACCGCTTCGCGCACGCGCTGCGGTTCCGGCGGAGAGGCGATCTTGAGAACCGTTGGATCATCAGGCCGCAGCGCCAGCGGCGCTTGTTGGGCGATGAGCTTTGCCGCGCCTACCTGGGTTTCGACCACCACGAGCTGCGGACTGCTCAAGCCGAAATCGTGGCGCGCAGTCCCTTCGGGAATGATGATTGAGCCGAGTAAATCCGGCTGGCGGGCGACGTCGTGTAGGATGCCAATGACCAGGTAAAGGTGGTCGCCGATGGCGATTGCTGGGAGTTGCTCGACGCCGACAATGCCGAGCCGGAGTGCAGCTCCCGGACCAAGGACGGCGACCCGATCCGCTCGATTGGAATGGCCCAGGTCTGGCAAACGACCGGTCTCCAGATCGGCCCTGACGGCCTCGAACAAACCGGGAGAAGCGGCCTGTACCGCGAGCTTGAAATCGGTCTGGCTCTGAGGGTCTTGTACCAGTGACGCGCTGACCAACGTGTCCCCGACGTCAACCGGACTAAGCGTTCCGGCAGCCACGACGCCGTTGAGCCGGCGCAGGCGAGTGGGGGCGTCCCAGGGAAGCGCTTCGGGGTTGGCTCCGTCGGGCGCGGGCTTGGTGGTGACAAAGATCTCGGTCGCGGCAAGCTCATCAAAGCGGCCGATGATGCGGTTGTTGGCGGTGCGGGATAGCCCCAGAGTGGCCACGAGGGCGGTCAGCCCGATGACAATGCCCAACATTGTCAGCATCATGCGCCCTGGTCTGGCGAATAATCCAGCAATAGCTTCATCCAAGAGATCGTAAAGCGTGATACCTGAGCGCGAAATTGCGTTCGTGTTCAATCTCGTTTGTGGGGGATGCGTTGGCTCTCTCTTGCTTTCCCAATCTGTGTCCTCGGTCAGTGCGCCGTCAATGATATGCACGCGGCGGCCAGCCCGTTTGGCGACGCTGTCGTCGTGGGTCACGATGACCAGCGTGAGACCTTGCTGGTGTAATGCCTCAAAGAGAGCGAGGATGTTGGCGGACGCTTTTGAATCCAGGTTCCCGGTCGGCTCGTCGCACAGCAGCAGGCTGGGAGAACCGACGAGCGCGCGGGCGATGGCAACTCGTTGTTTCTCGCCGCCAGATAGCCTGGTAGGCAAGAAATTGGCGCGGTGCGAGAGTCCGACCCGCTCGATTGCCGCCAGCGCGCGTTTTCGCCGTCCGCGGCGGGATTGCTTGCGGTACACCTCCGCCAGCATCACGTTCTCCAACACAGACCTGTGGGGCAGCAGGTGAAATGATTGGAACACGAACCCGATGCGTCGGCTGCGTAGTCCGGCGCGTTTGTTGTCGTTCAACGTGGCGGTGTCTATGCCATCAAAGATATAGTCTCCGCTGGTGGGACGGTCCAGGCAGCCGATGACGTTGAGCAGGGTTGACTTGCCAGAGCCGGACGGGCCGGTAATCGCCAGCCATTCGCCAGGCTCCAGGCGGAGATTAACGTCAACGAGCGCGTTGACGGGTGGTTCGACGCCAAATTGCCGTCCAACCTTGCAGAGTTGGAGCACGCTGTGCATTGTTTCTCGTTCGGTTATCGTCATGCTGTTTACTCGTACCCGATCACTATGAGCTGACCTGGCGCTAGTGTTCCGCCAACCGGGGTCACCTCGACAAAGCCGTCGGCAGACAGTCCCGGCTCAACCACGATGAACTCGAGTGAACCATTGTGGTCTACCTGAACTCTCGAGGTCCCGTCGGCGGCGAGAGACAACGCGCTGACCGGAACGGCAATGACTTGGCCACCGGTTGATTCGATAGGAATGGTCAGGCGCAGTGAAACGCCCACGAGCGATGTAGTATATCCCTCGTCAACCAGGACCTGGAGATAGACGTGAAAACCGTCCACCCCGTCGCTACCGGGTGTATCGGCCACCCTGCCCACGACACCCGTGGCCGTGATGCCGAGGTCCGGTTCGTCAATGGCGACGGTCATTCCCGGCTTGACGAGCGGCGCTTCGTTGAGCGGCAGGGACGAATCAATTGCTAATTGATTATTCGTCACCAGCAGCACGGGGCCGCTGGCCGCGTCGCCCAAGACAACGCTGCTCTGTTCGACGCGAACCGGTAAAGCAGGCAGGAAAACGATCTCGTCTACCGGCGCCTTGATGCCTGCGTCCCGCCGGGCTGTTTCAAGGTCGGCGGTGATGCGGGCGACTAGATCGGCGGCCGTCTGGGCCTCACGTTCAGCCGCTTTCTGGGCGTCAACGGCGACCTGAATCGCTACCTGGCCCGACTTGTACGCGGCTCCCGCAGCCGCTTTGGCTGCCTGGAGAGCGTTTTCGGCGTCCACTCGTTCCTGGTCTGGCGCCCAATCCTTCCACAGTTCGTCCCGGACTATGGTCAGGGCGTCAACGTTGACTTGAGCGGCGCTGGCGGCGGCCCACGCCTCGGCTTGAGCGGCGTCTACTGCCAGGGGGGCGGTAGCTGCGGCGTCGTTGGCCGCCAGTTTGTTGTTTATCGCTACGGCCAGTTCTTGCTCTAGGGCGCGGATATGGGCAAGTTGGTCGGCCGTGGCCCCAAACGGCTGAAACCCCGCCGAGCTGTACCAGGCGGCCACGGCTGCGCTGGTCCGTTCATCGTAGGTTCCATCCACTGGCCCTGGGGCAAAGCCCAAGCGTTCGAGTCCGTTCTCCAATTGGAGAACATCAGCGCCAGCAAGGCCGGGTACGAGGTCCCGATAGGCCGGAATCTCACCCTGGAGAACGAAAACCGGGCGTCCAGAAGCGGTGAGCAGCACGTCCCCCTCATTGATCTGGGCGTCCCGCGTGGGCAGCGTTGTGATCACCCCTGTGTTGGGCTTTAAGGGGGATGGGGCAATCGAGATGGACTGGGGCAAGCCAAAGCGAGCGGCGCCGCGAGTCACAATGTCGGACGTGAGAACGCGCTCCTCGACGGGGACTAGAATCGGCGCTGCTTTTGGCGGCGCTGTTAGCGCGGCCACTTGGGCCGGGGATTTGATATTTAGCCCTGCGTACCAGCTCCCCAGTGCAACGAGAGTCACAAACGTGAGGGAGAGCAAGATTTTCAAGATGCGTTTCATGGTTGCTCCGATTATGGGACTTGCTGTCGCCAGTCTGGAGACAGCAAGTCCCAAGATTATTCACTCTGA
>CAYSBQ010000243.1:0-3718 GCA_964429315.1 uncultured Desulfobacterales bacterium | reverse complement strand
CAAGCCCTTATGCCAATTCAATGTGATTTTCTCAATCCCCTGCTCCATATAAAATATCTCCGTCTTAATACAACTGCATCAGTTAAATACTTACTTCTATTTGTTCTACATTGCCTATCCCCATACTTCCAAGCGCCCTAAATCCTGCGGGAATGCTTTTTCTTGAAATCCACAAGTCTTGTTTCAAATCGTATTTGAAATAGAAATCAACCTTGTACTTGAATACGGGAATTCCTGGAATATGGTAGCAAATGATAAGTTTCATATAGCAAGGTTCCCGGTGCACCACCACACCAACCGGAGAAGGAACTTGAGGAATCTCTAAACGTACAGGTTTATCACCAGACCTAACCTCTTGGCGAATATCAGGCATATTAACCAGAAAACCGACCTGGCCCGCCCAGTACCAAAACCCATCCACCCTAGAAATCAATCCATTCATATCCCCTCGGTTTACAACATAAATACCTTGCTGGTCGGGTCCCATGGCAATCCGAGGGCGAGAAATCGCAAAATATCCCAAAGCTCCAAGGAAGACCGCCAACACACATCCTGCCAAATATATCTGTTTCCTGCTGTACCTTCGTAATCTTTCCAACAAATATTCAGTTGCATCATTCACAATGCTGGTTCCATTTGCAAAGCCCTTTATTTTTTTCGGGCCAAAATGAGGTATAACTCGGATTCATCAACAAATTGTTCAATCGTAAACCCGTAAGGTTCAAGCAGTGTTTCTGCATCTTGACGTTCTGGAAAATCATCAAGTGGAAAGGGAGAGCGCTCCTTCAGCAAGTCAATGAACGATTTCCCCATAGGATGGCTGATAACCAAACGCCCTTGAGGTTTCATTGTTCGCGCAATATTTGTAAAAGCCCCCTTTTTATCGGCAATGTTAGGATAAGACGCGTTAATAAAAACTACCTCGACACTTTCTGTTGGCAACTTTATGTCACGAACATCTCCAGAAATAATGTGAACAAAAGGATATTTTTCCTTTAAATGATTCAGCATAGTCCTGGAAAGATCACAGGCATATATTGCTTGAGGAGTGTACGCGTCAATCAATGGGATTAATACCCCTGTACCAGACCCAACATCCAAGACGCATTCCCCATGCTTGATTTGTGCTGTTGCCACAATCTGCTCGAGCCGGTTCGAGACACCTTTGGGAAATGGTGGGTCAAAGACATGAATAAGACCACCGAAGAAATCGTTTTGAATATTATTGACCCGCTTAACCTCGCTATTAGAGAGGTCCTTGTATGAGCCGCTCATTTAAGAATATCCTTTTGGGGTTATAATCGTTGGGACCTTTCAACCCATGTACGAAACATCTTGGAAAAATCTTGCACCTGAGGATCTGTGAGTAGTTGTTCCACCGCATATTTCATCTTCATCGACCAGTTCGGATACTCACTGGTTGTTCCGGGTATATTTTGTTGATCTTTTGCTTTAAAGAGATCTTCTTGACTCAAGACAAATAGCTTTGAGGATGTAAGGGCAAGAAAGCCTATGAAGGCGTTATGAAGCTCCCCTGTAACTTCGGGATAGTCTTCCGGAGCATTTGTAACATGGTTCCCGAGAATGCCTAGCTCCTTTGAAAGCTTCAACAACTTTCCCTGATCTTTTCTTCTATCTTGGATTGCCTTCTCAACAGCATCAGGTCCGTCAAACATGCCCAATGTTGCCCGAACCTCTATGTCCTTTTTAGTCCAAAACCCAGCCAGTGTCGGCAGATCGTGTGTAGAAATAGTTACTAACGCCAGCTCGGGATAATCAGAAGGCTTGCTAAAGTCTTGATTATCGTTCTTTTCGAAATACAGGAGTCTATATGAAAGAACATTTGCCTCACACAATCTGTCACGAATATACTGGGGCACGGTACCTAAATCCTCGCCGATGATTACAACCTGATGGCGAACACTTTCCAATGCTAGTATTCTAAGTAGATCTTCGTACGGTTGCAGGACATATCCGCCCTCACTTGGTGGTTTTCCTTCAGGTATGCAATAAAGACGAAAAAATCTCATCACATGATCAATTCGCAAGGCGCCGCAAAAGGAGCAATTCTTGCGAACCTCATCAATAAAAATATCGTAGCCATTCTCTTTTAGCTTTTCGATATTTGGTGGTGGAAAACCCCAATCCTGCCCATGCTGTGCGAATGCATCTGGAGGAGCACCAACACGAGCTTCGGGAATAAAATAGTCTTGATAAGCCCAAAAATCAGCCCCAAACCTATCGATAGCCAAGGCTAAATCCGGATACAGTCCTATTGACATATTCCGCTTCTTCGCATACTCCTGAACCTGGAGTAGTTGCCTTTCTAATTGCCACTGTACATATTTGTAAAATAGAATCTCATCCCGGTATTTCCGTTGAAACTGATGCACTGCCTCGTTTTCGGGATGTTTATACTCCTGAGGCCATTGCGTCCAGATCCACACTTGCGGATCCCGCTGGTGCATAATTGAATCCAAGGCACAAAAGGTTGCAAAATAAGTTAGTAGTCGCCCCTCTTTTTCAATATAGTTTTCAAACTCCTTTTGCCGTTTAGTTTTTGCTCCACCTTTTTTCCAGTGATGTTTCAGAAAATCCTTGAAAACTATTCTTAAAACCCGTTTTTTCAGTGCCCCTACTCTTTCGTATTGGACTCTTTCAGAGTTCCTCAGTTCTGTTAACAGCTTTTGCGTTTCATCTCTTTCGACTATACGTCGAGCCATAGAACAATCTGCGTAATCTTCTAAAGAGGCAATGTCGAGGTAGATATAATTACGATAAAATTTGCTAATGGGTAGATAAGGGCTTGTATTAAATGGGCTACGATTAAAGGTTGCATGCAAGGGATTTAACCCGATTATATTCCCGCGGAGTTCTTCTGAAACCCAGTCTATGAGCTTCTTCAAATCACCGAAATCACCTACACCCCAGTTTCTTTCGGAACGAACTCCGTAAAGACTTAAGGAAATCCCTGCACTACGTCTTTTCCCTTCTAAGGCAGGCGGCAGATAGGCTTTCTCTGGGCATATGGCAACAAATACATTTTGCGATTCCCGCCAATCTTCGGCTTCCACCAAGAGTTCAAGTTTATAATAACCGATAGTATCAAGTCGAGGAAAGGAAACTCCCCACTGATCATAAATGATGCCTCCCAGATTTATGGTCTTCAAAAAACGAATGTCTTTGTTGGCATAAGAAACTTTCTTTGTGGAACCATTCTCATCTTCAATAAAAAGAGCTACGCCGGTAAGTTTTCTGGCAGCCAATTCCGCGTCCATCGCAATTTGAAAAACAAGATTTTCAGGAAGGGCATTCTTGCTGACAACTATCGTCGGGTCTGTAAGTAGAGAGCGCCTTCGTTGTGCCATCGCTTCTAATGCCCCTTTAAGGTCCCCATTATTGGCACTGACAACCCCCATTGCCTTAAGGAGTGCTTTGTTAACATCCAAAGAAGTTCGACAAATTTTCCCCCAGTTGTCAATGTATTCCTGTTCTATTCCACAAGAAAGGGCCAGTTCTTTGATTACGGATTCTTCCGGGGCGCCTTGTTCCTGCATTTATCACCTCTCTTGCGCGAACCCTTAGGGTTCGTAACTCAATAACTGACGGCTTCTTACTAATCTATATTAATTGCATAAACCCGAACTTTTTTTAGAACTTATCCTAAGGGCTCGCGCAAAAATAACTTCACATTTTGGCATCTCAGCTTTAGCCCATC
>CAYSBQ010000242.1:0-3725 GCA_964429315.1 uncultured Desulfobacterales bacterium | reverse complement strand
AATGCACTGCCAGTGATATCCAGAAAACCAGAAAAACAGCCATGTTGTTTACCCTTCGGGAAAGCCGATGATACAACATCTGCTGCGTTGTCAAGGGATCGGCGTAAACGACTACAGCCTCACCCTTGACGCCTGCATCTGCAGCACCCTCGGCTTTTGCAACGTTAGGGGTAACTTAACATACAAAGGTGATCAGGGGCGAAGGTATCTCACGTGAAATATCCAGGCTCAAGGTGTGAACCAACTTCAGTGCATTGTTTCATCACTTCGTTGTTCCATGACGCGTTGGTCGAGCACCTCAATGATATCATCAAATAGCCGCAATGCCGAATCTATGACTTCAGCCGCCCTATCAATTCCCTGTAGGACTTCTTTATACATAATATGCTTAACGCAGCCCTGCAATTCTTCGTAGTGGCCAAGTATTTGCTCTTTTGTCATTAGTAGTATTGCAAGCCTCCGGTCATAATAAAGAGACAGGTGTTCAGTTTGCACAATAGCCGACGTATCGAGCAATTCATATTCATAGAGAAGTGTTATCCTAATGATATCAATTTCCTTGATTGACAAGAATATGTTCAATAGCTCATCATGATCCGTGGCTACTCTGCTAGCTTCTTGCAGACTGTTTCGTATGACACTAAGTTCCTCTGACAGTTCAAATAACTGCGATATAACCCTTTTAAGCCTCAAGCGTGAACGCTCCCCTTTACCAGGCGATACTCTGTGACCTGTCTCCGTACTATGTACCATCTTTTTGATTAGAGTTTGACAGTTTTCTTTTCCCAAACGAGATAAGATTGATGGCTTCGTTGGAAGTCCAAATAAGCGCTACGGTTGCGCCTGGCGGCTTGAAAAAATACACTGTGTGTCTGCGTTGCGCTTTATCTTTCGTCATTGCGACGTACGATAAATACGCTTATCCATCAAGGATTGTGCCACTGAAGTGGCTTAAGGACAGCACGCGCACTCCCACAAGCGGGATTTCCTGCTAAGGTTTGCCGGGGATCGGGTCCGTTGGCTCCAGTAGTTCTTCTCTTACAAAAGACCTCTTCGTACCTTCTGCCTCGGTTTATCTTATGGCCATACGCATGGATACTCTATTCTCAGTGGACGTGCCATTCAAAACTCCCATCGCGGTACATCTCACCTTGCTCAAGTCAGGGCACAGCCCCTGTTTCCTCTAAGCTGTTCTTGACCGCCAATAAGAGATCGTGTATACAAGCCTTGACATTCAGGGGCTATGAGGTCAGCCGTAACCGTCCAGGGTAGAGTTTAAAAAACTCTGGTCTAATGACCTCTACTTGGAGCTTAACGCACTAGGTAGAGGTTTTTTTATTTTGGGAGGTATATTAGCTGTGGGTGCTGCCTATGTTTCGATAAAAGATGGCCTCTTGGAGGCTGTCGAAGAACTATTCAAACACAACATGAAAGGCGGACCGAAGAGGCTTGGAGAGCTCAGGGAAAAGATTCTTAATCAAGAGTTCAATATGGTCATTATGGGTCAATTCAAGAGAGGTAAGTCAACTTTTATCAACGCCCTGCTGGGGGATGAGATCCTGCCCACGGCCATTATCCCGTTGACCTCCGTTGTCACTATATTGCGGTTTGGAGAGAAAGCACGAGGTGTCGTCCACTATCTTGATGGTAGGAGCGAGGAGATTTTGCTTTCAGATATCGACGGTTTTGTCACCGAGAAGGAAAATCCGCAAAACAAAAGAGGTGTCAAATATGTGGAGGTCTTTTACCCCAATGACTTCCTGAAAGAAGGCGTCCGCATTATTGACACCCCGGGAGTGGGATCGGTTTTTCAACATAATTCGGACGTCGCCTATGCCTACCTTCCCTACGTAGATGCCGGGATTTTTATTGTAACAGCCGATCCCCCATTGGGCAACTCGGAACACGAGTTCTTAAAGGATGTCCGAGCTTATGTGGGCAAACTGTTCTTTGTGTTAAACAAGATCGACACAGTGGATGAGAAAGACTTGAAAGAGTCGGCGGCATTTACCACAAACATCCTTACCCGAGACTTAGCTCTACCTGTTGGACTTTGGCCAATATCGGCCAAGCGGGCCTTGGATGGAAAGCTTAACAACAACTCCGAGCAACTTGAACTCTCGCGGCTCCCTGTTTTTGAAGACCATCTCAGACGTTTCCTACATCACGAGAAAGGGAGAGTCTTCCTTGATGCGATTATTTCAGCGCTGTTGCGGCACGTGGCAGACGAGTCGATGGCTTATAAGCTGGAACAGGAGACCGCGAAACTCTCCCTTGACGCCTTGGAAGGGAAAATAACGGAGTTTGAAGAGCATGCGAAAACGACTGAAAGTGAACGGGACCAGAAAACCTTTATCCTGGACGGCCAGATCAAAAAGCTCTTTGAAGGACTCGACAATGACCTGGAACAACTGAAAAAAGCGGGGATTCCTACCTTGGTCCGAGAAGTAGAAGAGGAGTTTGAATCAAAGGCAGCCAAGAGCCTCAGCAGCCGTGTACTTGAGAAATCCATGGAAAAATTTATCTATGGAAGAATCATAGCCATCTTTTCTAATTTCAGAAATCAAGAATCTGAGAAGATAGCAAACGTGTTGGAAGAAATCTATCTCGATTTGGCGCGTCGTACGAATCAGACGATCGAAAACATCGTGCGACTTGCCTCAGACATTTTTCAGGTGGAATTAAAGCCTTTTACGACAGTAGAAAAACTGACCGGCAAAAGCGACTTCTATTTCTTTCTGCGGGATGACCCAGATGCCACCGCTCTGATTCAGTTGGGTATCCGTTCTGCTTTGCCCGCCTTTGTCACTAAAGGCATGATTCTCAAACGCATGCGCTCCATGGCGCAGGAGATCTTCGAAAGGCATTGCGGACGGGTTCGCTATGACCTGATCCGGCGCACGGAGGAGACAACAAGAAGTTTTCGCAAAAGCCTCAACGAGAAAATCGATTTGACCTTAGGGGCCATCAGGGATGCATTAAACAGAGCCGTGGCGCTAAAGAAACAAAGCGATGTTGAAGTGTCTAAAACCGTCTCAGACCTGTCAGCCGGCCTTTTGGCTGTAGAAGAGGTCAGGGCAAAACTTCATGAATATCGCCGAGAGTTGGAGATGTTGTGAGGCAATTGAACATTTTCGGCCTTCATTTCCTGAAAGGATGCCAGTTGCGCGCTTTCCTTGAAGGAAAATACAAAAGCCCCTGGCGTTATTGGGGGGCACCAGGGGCCTTAAAAGGAGGTTCCACACGAAGGAGAAATCCTCCAGTCGTGCCTTTGTATAAGCCCCTGATAACAAGCAAACCCGGTCTTTGTGTCGAAGGGCGTCGAAGCCAGGGGCTAATAGGTAAAAGCAGAGCCTGTTATGCCCCGCCAATCCTAGCTATTTTCCGTTCACAAATGGCCCTTACGGATAAAAGCCTTTAGCTGTTAGCAATTTGCTATTAGCCGCAAAACTAATAAAAGCTAACAGTTAAGCTAAGGACTAACCGCTAAGAGCTAATCGCTCTATCCGGGAATCTTTTATTCGTGTATGGGCACCTTGTAGCGTTATGTTATGAAAATAGTATGCCAAGATGGGCTATGTAATAGCATGTTTTGTATCTTAGATGGGTTATCCCGTATTACCGGGAAATGATTTTTGTAAAATGTTGGGTAAACAATGTTATAAATGGAAAATAAATGCCAATACTTGGCATTAAAAGTCCCAAGCAACAAGCCAAAGGGGACG
>CAYSBQ010000241.1:0-3735 GCA_964429315.1 uncultured Desulfobacterales bacterium | reverse complement strand
ATTCAGCTATATATTGAACGGACAGGACAGTTTTCCCGACCCTACCATATTGACCCGGGAGCAGGATGATTTCGGCGGTCAAAACTCGGTCATTTTCGTGGGAAACGCGGTATGAGCAGGCGGGTCATTTCTATGATCCTCGCTGGATGGATTCTTGCAGGATGCGCCACCCATTTTCAACAAATCAAGGGGGATCAGGTCTATCTATACCTGAAAGATACCCGCAGTCAAACGGCGTTCTTCGCAAGTTCCCTGGACGGGTTTCAGCACCACCCTTTGACCAGGCATACCAAAAAAACCTGGCTCATAAGCCTTTCTGCCGAGCATGAATTCACTTACTTTTATATCATGAACGGGCAGTTGTTTTTACCGGATTGCCAATATAAAGAACAAGACGATTTTGGGTCTGAAAACTGCATATTTGTACCGGATTTGTAACCTTTTACTGCCCGATCCGTTGTTATGTCAGAATCCAAAACACCAACGGAGGTACACAATGAAAAAATTCATATTAATATTAATACCAATGGTACTGATGATATGGGCATGTCCCGTATGGGCGGACGATATAGACGATGCACTGCCGGAGAACACCAGTCTTAAGATACGAAACCACACCCGCCAAATGGTTCTGACCGGCATCTCTAAAGACGATGCAACCCAGTTCACCCGCTCGCTGCTGCAACATCGCTTTCAGGAGAAATACACGCTCCAGGCTCAGAACATACTCATGCAGACAATGCAGTCAGGCCTTCCGGTCGATCCGGTCATGAACAAGGCGTTTGAGGGGCTGGCCAAAAACAAACCGGATGAAACCATTGTCCAGGCGATGAAAAAAACACGATCGCGTTATGCGTATGCATATCGGAAAGCACAGGAAGTAACGCCGGATCAAGAAAGTCAAAACACCCTCGGACAGTCGATTGCCCAGGGCATGAGAGCCGGCCTCCGGGACAAGGACATCGAGCGTGTCATGGCACAGCTACAGACCCGCACCCGTCAGATGTCACAAAACAAGGCCGAGGAACTGTCCCTGCAGACATTTCTGACGGCAAGTGTTATGGCCCGTCTGGGTGTCGACCCGGACAACGTTTCTAATGTGGTTTCTCAGGCACTTCAAAACCAATTTAGCGCAAAGGAAATGCAGCAGTTGGGTGCTACTTTCAACAACCAGTCCCACCAGACGTCTCCGAATCAACTGGCGAATCAGTTCGCGCAACAAATAAGCCAAGGCGGAAACCCCGCAGATTCAGGTTCTTCGAATGAAAACAACGCTGGTCAATCCGGTTCCGATCAAGACAGCGGCAGCAGCGGAAACGATGGCGAAGGCAGTGGATCTGGAAACACTCCGGAAGAAACGGGTGGTTCGGAGAGCGGATCAGACAATACCGGAAGCGGCGACTCTGACAGTACCGAAGGTTCAGAGGGTAGTGGCGGTGCCGGTTCAGATTCCGGATCAAGCGATTCCGGTGCTACCTCGGGTGGTTCCAGCGGCAACAATGACGGCGGTGATTCCGGCAGCTCTGATGGTGCCGGCGGGTAAAGTGGCAACCAATAGTCATCACAATAGGCAGGTTCCTTTAAGGGGTCTGCCTATTTTTATTGTGCGCCCGCTAGGGCGCACCCACTCAAATAAAAGACCGGAAGGGAAGTTCGGGCTGCCAATAGAGCTTAAATGCCCGGCACGTCTTATGCCATTTACACTTGCGGCAGACGGCAATATGCTTTTTGGGATTCCCCTTGTAGCGGGTACAGACAATGTAGGGGTCTGAGTGATGAATTTTTTCAGCGTGTAACCGATTCATTCAGATTCCGGACCCGGAAGAACTGGCCGTGACGTTTCCTGTTTTCATATCCAATATGTGGGTGATGCACTTCGGCACCTCCGTCAGCAGGTGGGTGACCACCAGAAGTTGTGTGTCACTTTTATTGCAGATATCCTCCAGCAACGCAAGAATCATCTCACGGCTGAACGGATCAAGGCCCTGGCACGGCTCGTCCAGTACCAGAATTTCGGGCGATTTTACCATGGCGCGGGCCAACAGAATCGCCCTTCTTTCACCGTAGGAGAGGTGATCGAATCGTTTCTCCCTCAGATGAGACATATTCAACCGCTCCAGCCAGACGTCAGCCAGATTTCTCTGGTGCTGACTGGCCTGCCGGTACAATCCGATGGAATCAAAAAAACCCGACAGCACCACCTCAAAGCCCTGAATCGGTTTTCGATAGTTGACCTGAAACTCGGCCGAGCAACGTCCGATGTGCTGTTTGATTTCCTGGACGCTCTCCCCACTGCCCCGGCGTTGCCCAAACAGATAAATCTCATTGGCATAGGCCTGAGGGTGATCGCCCGAGACCATCTGTAACAGGGTCGTCTTTCCAGATCCGGTGGGCCCGGTAATGGCCCAGTTCTCACCTTTTCTCACACACCAGTTCAAATGCTGAAAAATTATTTGATCCCCATACGTCACCGATGCATTCCTGACTTGGATGACAACAGGAAAGACGGAGTCGCCTGTATCGATACTCCTGGAAACATCGGTTGTCTGCCGGCTATTTTTCCCAGGCTCCCTGTCGTACAAACGCTTCAGCTTTTCAGGTATCATGGCTTGAGTACGGGGTCCCGCAAAAACCACCCCACAATCTTTCAGACAGATAACATGCGTAATTTCAGGCAGGATTTCATCCACGCGATGAGTGACCAGCAGGATCTGATAACGCGACCGGATCAACGCATTGATGGCGATTTTGAGCGCTTTTCCAGCATGGCTGTCTAGGCCATCAAACGGTTCATCGAGGATTAAAAGCCCCCTTGTCTTCAGTACCGCCCTTGAAATCAATACTTTTCGCATTTCTCCATTGGAAAGACTTCGGATGGGACGATCCATCAACCTCGCCAAACCGAGCAGCGAAAAAATCTGCTTTGCAGCGGGCGAGACATGCTCCTCGTTCTCCCCGGAAGTCTCCATGAAATGTCTGACCGTCAGATGGTTATCCAGCTTGCCGCTGAAATATCGTGCGTCATCCTTTGACTGTTCGTTGGCAATGATCTGATGCTGAAGTTCGAAAGATACATATCCGATGGCATCGGGGTGCGCCATGGGGTCGTGGCGCAGGATACTGCCTCCCACGACAGGTACCTTGCCGGCAATCGCCTGTATCAAAGTAGATTTCCCCGAACCGTTGGGTCCTAAAACCGCCCAGCTCTGACCCTTTTCGATCATCCAATGGGTCGATTTCAGAACGTGCCGATCCCGAATACGAAGGGTTACCCCGTCTAAGGTGATAAGGGGTTGGTTCGATTTTTCGGTTGGGGAATGCAGTGTCAATTTCTGTTACCTTACAACTCAAATTGGATTGTTAAGCGGCAACGCCGCGTTTCATAAAATCGTTGCTACGATGTTATTCCCTCGCAATAACCACCAGCAGATGTCCCCCCTCGATCTCGATCTCAACATTTTCATGTCTAATAAGATTACTGACGCCCCGGGTTGTCCCCACAGGGAGCGTCTCTTTATCAAGGGGAAATTCAAAGCCGCCGAGTGTTACGCCTGTCACCGGCCCGACCAGCGGAATAAGGGACACGATATGGCCGGGTTTTCCTTCCAGATGGATTTTCTGATGACCGTGAAGACACAGAATTTCATATTGACCTTCCAGGATTTTCGTATCGACACCGTGTAAAAATGGTGCCAACAATATGAGAACATTGGAAAATGTCATGTCCCAACGGGC
>CAYSBQ010000240.1:0-3738 GCA_964429315.1 uncultured Desulfobacterales bacterium | reverse complement strand
CAATTCAGACTCATAATGCTGAATAGCATAAAATCATAGACGTCCCCAAAGTCCCCTGTATGTGGTCCACGGATGACCCTCCCGACATTATTGAGGGCACTCCCCCCCTCAACGACATCGAGGACGCACTCGCCATCTCGATTGACGATGATGCAGCGCTGGAGCTTTACGACATGCACTTGGACGAAGCGACAAGGAAGATTCTGGAAATGAGGACGAAACAATGCCAACAACCACCTGAACGCGACGAGTGAAAGGCCGCCAAAAAGGCGGCCTTTCACTCGCGCGTTAGGTGCATTGAACAGACAACAGGACTTTCAAGCTTGACAGATGACCTGTTTATGGACTATATTAAGTCATATCGAAAGGGGGGTATCTTCATGAAACTGTCAAATCAAATTAGGCCCATCAGCTACCTGAAGGCCCATGCCGCTGAAATCGTTAGGAACCTTTCCAAACAGCAGGAGCCACTGGTTATTACCCAGAATGGCAAAGCCAAAGTGGTCATACAAGACATCGAATGCTACGAACAAACCCAGCAAACGATTGCTCTCCTCAAGATTTTGTCACTCGGAATGCGTCAAATTGAGGACGGCAAGGTTTTGTCCGCTGAGGATATGATAAAGCGTCTTCGTGAACGGCGGGAGAATCGGTGAGGCCGTTCGCGGTTTTACTGACCAACGACGCAGCACGTGATCTCACCGAACTTTATGATTACATCGCTGTAAATGATTCGCTTCGGAAAGCAGATTATGTTTTAAAACAGATTGAGAAAACCTTCTCTACGTTATCCGAATTGCCCGAGCGGGGTGTCTATCCAAAAGAACTGCTGAAGCTAGGGATTCGAGAATACCGCGAGGTTTTTTTCAAACCTTATCGTATCATTTACCGAATCATAGATAAAAACGTCTATGTTTTGCTGATCGTGGATGGCCGTCGAGACATGCAGTCTCTTTTACAGCGACGATTATTAGAAGCGTAATGAAGTGTGTCAGATTGTGATTCTTCAAGACTTTGTTTATTTCAGACACCGCAACGGCTCAAGCTGCACTTTACAACGACTCGTCTTAGTCCTTGTCCCTCTTCCGAAATCCCATGCCTCGCCACTACCAGAAATAGGGACTAAACTGCTACAAATTATTAGTGGTGCCGAAGGGGAGACTCGAACTCCCACGAACATACATCCACTAGACCCTGAACCTAGCGCGTCTACCAGTTCCGCCACTTCGGCATTTTGGAAGGCAGAAAAGAATTGATTTTGTAACTAGATTGACTTAAATAGAATGTTTGACTATTTTTGTCAAGGTCCTTATGAAATACTTGAAAACAGAGTCTTTACTATGCAACTCATAACAAACCTAAAAGAAATTATCAGCCCTTTTAAAAATGCCGTTGTTACAATTGGCAACTTCGATGGCGTTCATGTCGGGCATCAAGCTCTTTTCCGCCAAGTTATCGAAAAAGCAAAAGTCCTTGGGGGTAAATCTGTAGTCATTACCTTCGAACCTCATCCCATCCGTGTACTCAATTGCAACAAACACTTTCCCATGATTACCCTTTATAAACAAAAGATTGAACTAATCAGCAAGGAAAACATAGATGTTTTGCTATGCATACCCTTTACTCCCGAATTTGCCGCTATACCGGCTCGCACATTTGTGGAAGGTATCTTGTGGAATACCATCGGGATGAAGGCAATTATTGTCGGGCCTGATTATTCGTTTGGGAAAAAGAGGGAGGGCAATATTGACCTATTAAGAGAAATGGGGGTGAAGCTTGGGTTTGATGTAATTATTTCTGATTGGATTGAACAAGGACCTCATCGAATCAGCAGCACTAAAATCCGAAACCTAGTAAAAGAAGGCAAGGTGGAAGCAGCCTCCAAGCTTCTGGGGCGAAACTACCAGATTCGAGGCACTGTCAAATGCGGGCGGGACCGAGGTGGAAAACTGCTCGGTTTTCCTACCGCCAATCTTACACTTTATGACGAGTTGTGTCCCAAAACAGGCGTGTACGCAGTAATCGTAGAATATATGGGGACCTCTTACAAGGGAGTGGCCAATATAGGTTACAGCCCAACCTTTAACAACGGACAGTTTAACCTAGAAGTTCACATCTTTGATTTTCATCAAAATATCTATGACCAACTCATCCGTGTTGATTTTGTTCAGCGCCTGCGCGAAGAGACAAAGTTCCCGGGACCCGAGGCGCTTGCCGCTCAGATTAGAAAAGACATCATCAGGGCCAAGGAAATTCTATCCAAAAGATGACCGTATATTTCCTCTGTTTGGTTGCACCACATTTTGGAATGGCCTGCATCAACTGAAAACTATAAGCTCTTAGGAGGCAAGGAAAAATAAGTTGTGCAGATTGCGCCGTAATTTTGTTCGTTTTCAAGGCGCATTAAGGTGCGCATAACTAGTTATGTTAGCCTTAATGCAACACAGAAAACGGACAAAAGGGCAAGCAAGACGTATAAGTTATTTTTACTTGATAACTTATGTCCAGAAAAAAGAAAATTATTTTTTCCCTGGCAACAGGGGTGGCACTTTCCGGCATTGCCCTTTATATAACCTTTAAGAACATACCCCTCGAAGATCTAGCCGCCTACTTAAAGACCATCAATTACTGGTGGGTTATTCCCACAGTCATTGTGGTATTCACTGGTTTTGTGCTTAGGGTTATAAGGTGGCAATTGCTCCTTAGTCCCGTGAAAAAGACACCGTTTTTTGACGCTTTTCACCCATTAATGATCGGATTTGCGCTAAATTGCCTCCTGCCCGCCCGCATAGGAGAGCTGGCCCGGCCGGCCATCTTCTGCAAAAAGGAAAAGGTTCCCTTTTCCAAGGTGCTGGCTACGGTAGGCGCCGAGAGGGTTTTTGACATCGTCGTATTGCTTCTTTTTTTCGCAGTGGTGCTGGGCACCGTAGAAATCAGCCCAAACCTTGACCTTACTTTTGGTAAATACCACCTTAACAAGGCTACTCTGGAAAGGGTTGGAATAACAATGCTAAAACTTTCCATTGCAATGCTTGCGTTAATCGCGTTGATAATCGCAAGGCAAAGTCACACGGTCATAAGGAGGGCAATCCTGCGATTGCCAAAGCTTTTCTTCTTTTTAAGCAACTCCTTTAAGGAGAACCTACGAGAAGGGCTTTGCACAAAGTTGGTCCATATTTTTGACAATTTTGCCAGTGGATTTGACATTTTGAAAAGCCCGAAGAAACTTGCCCTTTGCCTTGCACTCTCCCTTTTGGTATGGATATTTGCGGGGATTTCCTATTATACGCTGGCCTTTGGTTGTCCCGGGGTTGAAATTTCATTTCTTGAGATGTGTGCAGTAATGGTAATACTCTGTTTTTTCATCTCCCTTCCTTCTGTCCCCGGCTTTTGGGGATTATGGGAAGCCGGGGGCGTCTTTGGGCTGATGATCTTTGGTGTTTCTGCTAAAGAGGCGGCAGGTTTTACACTAGCCAATCACGTCTTTCAAATGGTCCCTGTAATTGTTATTGGTCTTATTTCCCTGGTTATTACCGGCGTCAGTGTGGCACAGCTCAGTTACAATGCAAATAACAAAGACAAGGCAGCGGGAGGGAAGACTCTGGGTTGAGGCTTTGCACAACTCCGGGCTTGCCACGGTTGCTGAACTGATGTAAATTATATTGAAGTAATAATTGATGGACTCGTAAAAAGTCAGATTTAGACGGTTTCGTAAAAAGTTCAAATTCAAGGCGTGCA
>CAYSBQ010000239.1:0-3838 GCA_964429315.1 uncultured Desulfobacterales bacterium | reverse complement strand
GTGGGCCAAAACGATCCTACCGGTGAGCAGCGGATGATTGTTGGTGATATTGGCTTCCGGATACATGGTTCCATGCTCAAGTTCCACAGTCAGTCCCTTTTGGAAATCGGCTGCATTTACTTTCATGCCTTTAACATCAAGGGCTTTAAGCACAATTTCTGCTTCTTCAAGAGTCTGTGCCCCTCACGCAATTTTCCCACAAAACTTGGGAAAAACTGGTGAATAAATTCGTCTCCTTCTTGTCGATAAAAAGCCGCGCCTACATAAAGCGCGCGCTATACTGTTACGATCGATGCGCGCAGCCGTGCGCTTATCGGTCGTGCTTAATTCCAAAACTTCTTCCTCGTTCATCACTTCTCCGCGGCAGCGATACAGACAAAAAATAAAATCCATCCGTTCTTGATCACTGATCGGCACACGCCGTTCCCACATCTGCTGCGGCGTAGGGCCGAGATGTCCCTTCGGCCGGGCCGTGCGGTTGGCAAGTTCACGCGCGGCTTCCACATCATCACACGTCCATTCACACGGACGGTCATTGCGTGCCGCGATTTGATGCGTGCGTGTTTTCAGTGATCCGATCCCTGCCTCACATCCGCCATTATACCACGGACACCCCGGAGGTGACAAGAGAAAAATCACACCTTTTTGCCACAGAAGCTCACGCACATGTGCGTTTACAAATTCCCCGCCATTGTCGCTTTTTATGACCAGCGGCGGGCAATACTGCTTTAAAAGCCGTTTCAGGGCTTTATAGACGGTAAGACCTTTTTTATTGGTCGTGGGCAGGTACAGCAGCTGATCGCCGCTGCCCAGATCACGCACGCATAATACATATTTATAGATGCCGTCGATCCGGCGGGCGACCTTGGTAAAGTCTATGGCCCACACGGCTCCGGCGCGATGCCAGCGGAGACTTTCCACCATACAGTGCGTTTGGCAATACTCACTGCGGTAGGCCTGCTGGATAGCCCGCAGCTCTCGGCGGGCGATATGCGGATGCAGGCCCTGTAAAACAGGCGTGCCTGCCCCCGGACCCAGGATTGTAAGATCGGCCCACACCGCTTCACGCTGAGGCGGCGTGGCGATCTCAGCCTGACGGCCGCGGCCGGCGGCCGGCAGTTTGCGGCAGGTCCACTGCCGCTGCCAGTACCGCAGGGTCTCGGCCGTCAGGTCAAGCTCTTGTGATACACGGGAGGCTTTCTCGCCGCTCCAGCGGCCGTAGACCAGGCAGGCTTTTTTGATTTCACGTTCCATTATACGCTTAGGCTCCTGAGCCGGATAGCCGCGTTTGCACGGGGCGGCTTGGCCGGCATGCTTGAGGCTCCAGATGCTTTCCAGGCGCCGGACATGACGCTCCACCGAGCGGATGATCGATCCTATTTGCGTTTGCCATGCTTTTTCCGGATGCTGCGGATTTCCCTGGGCTTTTTTTTTGTCTGGTTGCTTGCCAGCACATGCGGCATCAGTAAGGCCAGCTCTTCGCGCAGCATTGAGGCTTCAAGCTCTTTGCGGA
Source organism: uncultured Desulfobacterales bacterium (assembly GCA_964429315.1). GTDB lineage: Bacteria > Desulfobacterota > Desulfobacteria > Desulfobacterales. Next base: position 2,325 of record CAYSBQ010000239.1, on the reverse strand, counting down.
TGTTAAACAGCTGCACTTTGAGCTCTTGCTCGCTCTGCGCCGGCTCACCCGTCGGGGGCCGCCCCGTTTTTCTGGGCTCAAGACCCTCAAGCGCGCTTGATAAGGCCTGCTCGCGCAGCTGGTGGAAGGCCGTGCGGCCTATACCCAGTTGCTTGCAGGCTTCACCCACGCTGAGTTCACCCGATACGCTTTGCATGATCACTTTCAAGCGCGCTTTGGCGCTTATTGACCCCTCAAGCTTGTCTACCAGATTTGCCCCTTTCTGGGGGCGGCCCCGTTTTGCCATTGTCTATGCCCTCCTTACCCTGTTGCTATTCAGCGGATAATGATTTTGGACCAGTCGATGCCACCGGCTCTGCCGGCCTCTGTGCTTTGAGGCCGGCCGCCAGTTTCAGGGCCCGCTGCGTCGGTGCTTTGCGCCTGCTCCGTTTGGGGCTGCCTTTCTTGGGGGGTTTGGCATGCGCGATGCGGATCCCCGCTGCGCGCTGCGTCGCACGCGCCAGGCTCTGATAGCGTGAGACTTCCTGCTCCAGGTGACGGATACGCTGCTGAAGCTCCACTATCTTCTGCTTCGGGTCCGCCTGTTTGCCTTTCGAGGGCGGCTCGCACCCCGCCACCAGGCCGGAGAGGGCCCGCGCTTCCAGGTGATAGTAGCCCGTGCCCGAGAGGTTCAGCACGGTGGAGGCTTCCTGCACCTGCAGGCTGCCCGCCAGTACTTCCAGCACCGCCGCCGCTCGCCGGCGCGCTTCCAGACTGCCAGGTGTCTGCGTGCTCTTCGGCCGCGTTGTGCGCGCACGCTTCGGGGGTGTATTCGGGCTTGCTTGTTGGTTCTGATCCGCCATGCTCTGTCTCCTTGTCCTGATAATTATAATTGTTTGATTCACTCTGTCCAGTTTTTTCAGATTCCAGGCTGACTGTTTTAGGCGCTACGCCTTCACCCGTTACGATAATGCGGTCGCCTTCAGCGTGTACGCTCACGGCTTTGCCCCCCACATTGCCCGCTAAGTAAAACGGCTCCTGAGGACGCCCGTTTTGCGCAATCGATAGACTGTTGGCTTCTACACGTGCGGCAAGGGTCTTGCGCATTTCGCTTTCTGCCCCAAAATAACGGTCAGCAGGCACCAGACCGTCGATGCCCTGGTGCGGACGCTGGAAGTTGTAAAAGTCGATAAATTTTCCGATCCGCTCTCTGGCTTCGCCAAGGTCCGCAAAGATCGCGCTTGATAAAAGCTCGCGCCATAAGGTGCCCCAGAAGCGCTCGACTTTGCCCAGGGTTTCAGGACGACGCGGACGAGCTACGATCTGTTTGATGCCGCGCTTTTCGCATTCTTTGCTGAAGGCTCCTTTGCCACGCCAGGTGATGTATTGACTTCCGTTGTCCGTCAGGATTTCTGCCGGCGCCTGGTAGCTGGCTATCGCACTTCTAAATGCTTCGATCACCAGGGCCGTGCTCTGACTGGCATGCAGGCTCCAGCCTACCACGTAACGGCTGTAGTCGTCTATAAACAAGACCATGTACACGCGCCGGTTCTGGCGTTTTAATACAAAGGTAAACAGGTCCGTCTGCCACAGCTGGTTGCTGTGCTCGCGCTCAAAGCGACGGATTTTGGGCTTGTGAGGCACGGTCGGCAGGCTGGTGTCCTGATACCCGGCACGGTGCAGCACTTTGGCTATGCTGCCCGCGCTGGCCTGCAGGCCGGGACCACGTTTTAAGATGTCGCTGATGCGCTGGCACCCGTAGTCCGGGTGGCTTTGCTTGATCAGCAGGATTGTCCGACGCGTCAGCTCGTTTAGGGGCGGGTTTTCCTCCCGCATGTGATGAGGACGCAAAAAGGCGTCCGCGCCGTCTTCCCGGTACATTTTCGACCAGCGGTATAGGGTGTGACGGCTGACACCCACCATGGCCGCAAAGTCGCCGGCAGGCAGACCGCTTTTGTGATAGGTCTCCAACAGCAGCAGACGCTGCGCTCCATTAAGCTGGCGGGTGTGCTCCGTCTGGCGGTGCCGCAGCAGGCGCTGGCGGCTTTTGCCCCGTACCTTGGGCAGGCCCGCTATGGTCTGCTCAAGCTCCCCGCTCAAGCCGGATTCGCCTGCCTCCCAGGCCTCCGGCTCTCCGCTCGGGCTCCGCCCTCCCTCCGTGCCGGAGGCCTGGGCGCTCCCTCTTGCTCCATGTCTCTCTTCCATGGATGCTCCTTCCTGCAAACTCTCGTTTGCCCTGCGAAGGAGACTTTTTGTTCACCTGTTTTAAGTCTGCTTTGTCAGATCATTTCGGTAAGGGGGACACCGTCGTTCGGGATAATCCGCAGATAAATGCCTGCATTCGCG
>CAYSBQ010000238.1:0-3857 GCA_964429315.1 uncultured Desulfobacterales bacterium | reverse complement strand
AAAGGAAAGAAAATCGAATGAATAAACATAATGAAAAAGATGAATATCTCGAAGCATTGTGGTGTATGAGAGAAAAGGGACAGGATTCGATGGGGTCTTTAGAGTCCTTTATCGGAGATGGCTTTGATGCGGGAACGATAGATGAGCTGTTATCCGAGGACCTGGTGGAAGTGTCTGAAAATAACAGGATCTCCCTTACAAAAAAAGGTGAAACGCCTGCGCGACTAATCATACGTGCACACAGGCTTGGCGAAAGGTTGATCTATGATGTCCTGGGCGGCAAGTTTGAGGAGGGCGCGTGTGAGTTTGAGCACATGGTTGAGACCGGGCTGGTAAACAGTATCTGTATTCTGCTCGGTCACCCCAGGGAATGCCCCCACGGAATGCCGATACCTGAAGGTGAATGTTGCAGGCAAAAGACCAAAATGGCGGAGAGTTCGGTCTTCCCTTTGACAGAGCTTGAACAAGGGGAATTCGCACGTGTTGCCTATGTCAATGGCAGGAACAATCAGCGTACCCAGAGGATGGGCGTGCTCCAGATCAGGCCCGGTGCTTCGTTCAGGGTTCTTCAGTAATATCCTTGTTATGTGGTTGTCTGCTAAGGAGGCAATGTGGCGCTTGGCAACGAGGAGGCTTCGTCTATATCCGTGTGGAAACCGGATAATGTGCGCCAATCGTACGATAAAACCGGCATCCAATCATCAGACGATTTTGTGGGAAAAAGGGGTAACAGATGGGGATTTGGATTGGGACGTAGAAGAAAGGCATGCAGGCGACAAGGAGGGTAGATATGGTAAAAGAAATGGAGACTGAACAGGGCGGATCGGATAGCTTGGGTGTGTCGATAAAAGGCGCTCAGGCGGCCGTCGATTACACGGGCCTTGTTGTGTGGAGTATTCTGACCAGAAGTAGCTGCGCTATAAAAGATGAAATTTTAAAGATTGGCGAACGTGTAGGACCCAATATGGCAGAGCCCTTTATTGCAATACAAAACAAGATCCGGAAGGGCTTTGGCAAGAAGGGTCCTGGTTACGAGAAAATCAAGGGTATTGAAGAAAGAATATCTGTGCTTGAAGAAAGGCTGGCCTTCTTGGAAAAACATGGTGTAAGGATTGCAGGCGCTACAGGATACCATAAAAGGAAAAAAGAGTTAGATGATGAAAGGAAAGGTCTTTTAGACATGATCGTTGAAGAAAACAAAAGGTTGAGAGGATTGATAAGGGCATAATCTTCTCAAATTGAAGGGGGAAATATGGCAGGCAAAAAGGTTTTACATGTCGGAATTGACCTGGGGACTTCGCGAAGTGTCATAGCAAGTGATAATGGAATGAGGACATTTGTTTCAAGCTATGTGGGCTACCCCAAAGACGCGGTTTCAAGGAAGATGTTTGGAAAAAGGAGGGTCATCTTTGGTGATGAAGCCCTCAAGCACCGCCTTGCCCTTGAATTGCACAGGCCTTTTGATAAAGGCAAGCTCAAGTATACCGAATCACTTGAAAAAGACCCTGAAGCGTTTGAAAAATCCAAGCAGGTTGCAAGAAAGCTTTTAAAGCACCTCATTGATCTTGCCAGAGAAGAGGAAACTGAAGAACTGATATTAAGGGGCGTGATCGGCGCTCCTGCCATGGCCAGCACTAAGAACAAGAAAACCCTGCTCGAAATCGCTGACGGCGTGCTTGACGATGTCATGATAGTATCTGAGCCGTTTGCCGTTGCTTACGGCCTAAATCTTTTTACAAGCGCTCTCATCATAGATATTGGAGCAGGAACCGTCGATCTGTGCCGGATGGCAGGAACAATACCAGGAGAAGAAGATCAGATAACCACACTGAAGGCCGGCGATTACGTTGACCAGGTTTTTCTCGATCTTATCCATAAGAAATACGAGGAGGCGGAATTCACGGTGGCTATGGTTAAGAGGTTCAAGGAAGAAAACTCATTTGTTTCAAAACACGGGGAAAACGTTTTCATAGAACTTCCCATCGAAGGCAAACCGGTAAGCCATGATGTGACCGAAGAGCTCAGGAAGGCATGCATGTCTATTGTCCCTGAGATAGTGGAGGGGGTCAGGAAGCTTGTTGCCGCCTTTGATCCCGAATTTCAGAGGGGGTTGAAACGGAACGTTATTCTGGCCGGCGGGGGAAGCAGGATCGTGGGTCTGCGAAAGGAGATCGAAGTCTATATGAAGGAGGCACTGGGATACGGCAGGGTTATAACGGTGGAGGAACCCCTGTATGCGGGGGCAAACGGCGCGTTGCGGCTTGCCAAGGAAATGCCGGATGAATATTGGGATGAAGTAGGAAGTATGAAAAAGTAAAAACAAACGTGACTCAGAAAGGGGGGAAATAATGGAAAAAGATTTCAGATACAAAATGCGACATATCGGAGATGCCTTTGCGGATCAAGTTGGAAATTTGGGTCATGCTATCAAGGGTTCTGTAAGGGGAATTGAACTGACATATAATATCGACGGACTAAAAACGGAGAAGGAAAAGGTTGTTAACAGTATAGGAAAAAGGGTGGTAGCGCTTAAAAATATAGAACCGGGAAAAGATCTGATTTCCGATGATGGGCTGATCAGCCTTTTTAATAGATTAGATAAAATTCAAGCACAAATCGACGCCTATACCAAGGAGAGAAAAGAAAGGCTGTATCCCAATAAAACTTGAAACTTGATGCACTCGTAAAAAGTCTTCACCCCGGCCCCGCATATAGTGCGGGATAAACTGCAGCCGTGGTCCAGGTCAGCACGCGGCGCAAGCGCCTGCGCTGCGCGTCATAAGTTTGTGAAAACACTGGATTCCGGCTTGGCTGTCATCCCGGAGCCCGATCCGGGACGGAATGACAAAAAATGATGTTTTTTGACTTTTTACGAGTGAATCAAACTTTAAACTGGAGGATATGATGCCGGTCGTACTGTTTTTATCTGATTTTGAATTTCAAATTTCCAATTTCTCTCAGGTACAGCAATAATAATCCTTTGAAAATAATATGAGGAACTAACCCACAAGCATTATCTTGCAAGCTATAAGGAGGTTCCTATGTCAGAAGAAAATCGAAAGATTCTAATATTGAATTATGATTCGGAAGCCACAAAGAACGCAAGAGATATATTCTCTCAACACTTTGATATAACAGCGGTTGACGGCTTAGAGGATATCTCTGAAAAGGCTAATGAGGGCTTTGATATCATTATTACCGGATATGTTGTTCCTGCAGTTTCGGGAGACAGGACAATCTCTTATCTTCAAAATATCCGGAACGCCCTTGATGAAGCCAAATCAGCCATGCAGGAAAAAAGAGATGCCAATGAAGCGCTCTTGCGGGAAACACTGGAAAAGCAGGATAAGATCTTAGGGATGCTTAATGATCATGTACGTGGTGTAGAGCGTGAAGCGGCCGTGCTGAAAACTAAAATGGAAAGTTTGACGGAAGAAACTGAAGCAGCTCGAAAGTCAAAGGAAGAGGCAGAAGAAAAGGCGGAAGCGGCTTTGGAAGAGAAGGCGGTGGCAGAAGAAGAGAAAGAGGCTGTTTTGAAAGAGAAGACGGCGGCAGAGGAAAAAGCAGAGGAAGCTCTCAAGGAAAAGGCCAGGGCAGAAGGAGAATTTGACAAAATTCGTGAGGGAGATATCAAAGTCATAGATAGCCTCAAGAAAGATGTAATTACCCTGAGAGAGGAATTAGAAAAATCCATATCACTTTCAGAGCAGGCTTATGCGGAAAAGGACTTTATTGAAGAAAAACTGAAAAAACTCCAGGAAAATTGGGAAAGATACATGCCAGGTCGATAAGATGTTAGAAATAGACGATAAAAACATATATGATGAAATTACTGTATTGCAGGACATATTACATTC
>CAYSBQ010000237.1:3446-3955 GCA_964429315.1 uncultured Desulfobacterales bacterium | reverse complement strand
CTCGCCCTTCTTAAGATTGTCAGAAATGATGATAGATATGTCAATCTCCCGTTCTTTCTCTCGGACTCCTCCTTTAACAAGACCAAGGTTGTTGAGGCCGGCATAGCGGGTGTAAGCGGTCTTTTAGTAAGGCCCTTTACTGTGGAATCAATCAAGAATAAAGTTTTAGCCATGGCGGAAATGACAGGTGAGCGTCCTCCCAGCAAAGAAGAGATTTCTCTTGAGGAGGGCATGAAGCTTCTGGAAAATGGTGAGCACGAAAATGCACTAGATATCTTTCAGAAGATGCTAAGGGAGGGTGAAACCGCTGAAGTCTACTATAATATCGGCTACATAAAAACAGCCCAAGGGCTCTATCAAGAAGGCATAGAGGCCTTCACAAGGGCAACACAGCTCGACCGCTTTTTTGCAAAGGCCTATGAGGCTATGGGGCGAGCCTATAAGGAAATGGGAGAGCCTGAAAAGGCTGAGGAGTGTCTGCAACAGGCCGCTAGGATCTATATGAGCAG
>CAYSBQ010000237.1:0-3436 GCA_964429315.1 uncultured Desulfobacterales bacterium | reverse complement strand
AAAGGATGAAAATGCGGAACAGATACTACACGAAATCCTTGAACTTCGCCCAGACACGGTAAATGTTTATAACACCCTTGGGGTTCTTTGTCGAAAGAAGGGGGATTCAGCTAATGCTCTTGTACACTATAAAAAGGCATTAAGGATTCATCCTGATGCCCCTCACATATATTACAACATTGGTCGCGTCTATATCGACATGGACAACCCTAGAGATGCTGAGTCATATTTCAGGCATGCCCTAAGATTGGCTCCCGACTTCAAAGAAGCCGAGGACGCCCTGAATGCCCTAGAAACTAGTTAGTATAGCCGATCCGCGTCTTGCGCCGGCAATCCAAGCAATGATGCGGCGCTTAATTAGTGGTGATTGGCGGAGCCGCAATATTTTATTGGCCCTAGTAAGATTTAATAAGAGTTCGTTAGGTTCATATCTTGCCAGTTCTTTGCGTGAATGGATGCCGATGCTCTCCAAAAGTCTGGCATTTGCCGATCCCATGTGCAGCAGACCGGTAAGCTCTAGGCGTTGCCTGAAAGGACTGCGAAAAGGTATGCTGATTGATTCCTTTGCTACTTGCCAGTTTTCAAGCACTTGCTTACCATAGCGCCAGCCCTTCCGAGATAACGTAGTAGCTTCACCGGGACTAATATCTTTAAGTATTTGCTCCAGCGATTCCGCGTGACTGCCAACAGTATGGCATTGCATCTGTCCGTAGGACCATTCGGCGACAAAAAGGCCGATGAGAACCATTGCCAAGTACAAAGTCCTGCAACGTAGCGTTGTTTTTGTTGGTTTTGCGAATCCTTTATCCCAATGTTTGCCGCCTCGAAGGAGATAAACGGCATTTATCATAACAAAGCATTCTACACAGAACGGGGGAAAACCGAGGAATCCAAGATAGGGCATTTCAAAGAGTTTGCCTTGAGAAAAAAAGGGAACCGTATAAATCCATTTTTCCATGGACCAAAAGTTACACAGTTCCCAGTAGCCTCCGGAAAGAAGCCCGGCTAACAGGAGACGGACAATCCTAGACCACTTTCCATTTTCGAGGTCTTTAAGCAATGAAGGCGCTTTGTAAGTCGCACAAAGCGGCTCCAATAAAAAGATGAAAGCACCCCACACAAAGGGATAGAAGTAGTCTGGATAGATCAGGGGAAGTAGCAGCATAACGACCCCGATAAAGACAGAAACCTTGATCATTTTCTTGCCGGGGAGTCCCTTGGTCAGTATATTCCCTGGGATTTTCAGCCTTGAGAGAAGTCGGTATATCAGGAACATCCCTGGCAGGACCGTTGCAAAATCGATGTATGCTTCGAAATGTGACCACAAACTTTCAGGTGGAACTCCCACGAAATACCAGTCTTTTAGGTGAAGATTCCATATTTCAAAGAAGAACCAAAAAACAGCCGACCAGAAGAGAAGTGTAATAAACTCTAGTGGCCTTTTAAAGATAAGACTTTCATCCCATCCCCACCAAAGAAGGCCATCTAGGAAGACTATTAGACCGTACCAAGCAAAAGTATAGGTATGGTCATAAAAAGGTGAGATATAGTTTACGACGCCGTAAAAAGTTATCAGGACTGTTGCCAGGCCTGAAAGAACCATAGATATGGAGGCGATGCGTGGAATCATCTTTAATGCGACATAGAAATCTTTGGGCCAGGTCAGAGATAATGGGCTCTTGGGATGCCCACAAACAATCCCCTTCCATGGGTGACTAAAGCCGAGGTTATTGAGAACCTACAGAAACGGCAGTTTTTTATTTTTCCTATACACAACCGCCTGACAAGAGGCAATGAGTCTTTCCTTGTCGTCCGTTACGCTGATGCTATAAGTTCCGGTGTGAAGGGTTATATTTATCTCCGTAGCCTCTGCGCGCAATCTTGCGCCTGGTGAAGGCGATGCCATGTACGTAATATTCATATTCAGGGCCACCGCTATTGTCCCGTGGGAGTTTGCGGCGGTCTCAAAGGCTTCGTCAATGAGGCCAAAGATGGCGCCCCCGTGGGCCATTCCAAAGATGTTTTCAACATCTGCCGTAAACGTCATTTCTACAACAGAATGACCATCGTCAAGCTCAACAAGCTCAAGATCCAGCTTTTGGGCAAAGGGTTCCTCTCTTACCTTTTGAAAAATCGCATTTTTTACGTTTTCTTCCATCTCGTTTCACTCCTAAGCACATCAACGATCTCTTTTCCGAAGAACTCCTTTTGCCATATCCGCATTTGTGGCACTTCTTTCAAATCATTGATATGCGCTGGATTCTTTTCTGCAAGCTCATTAAGCAAATAGTTATTACAAATCAAACCAGGATATATCTTAAGTTGTGATACCTTTGTGGTACGCCACTTTTTCAATGTTTTTAAACGAGCTTGTTTTGGTAGGTTGTTGGGTGGGCGGGGTATCTTTGGATAGGCGGGTAGATGATCTTTTTGTATAGCAAGGCCTGCTTTGATGGCCGCCAAGGTGTCTTTTGCGTAGCGTTCCATGAAATTGCGAGGTAAACGGTGTAGCTTTTCCAGTTCTGAGTGATCTGTAGGTTTTTCTTTGACCAGTTCTTTAATGAGTATATTTCCAAAAATCTTAAAAGGCGGCTTGTCTTGTTCCATAGCTCGCCTTTCGCGAAACCTGAGGAGTCTTTCAAGTACTGCCAAATCCTTCTGTGTCATGGCGCCAGCTCCTCTGAAACGCATAAACAGAGGCGTGCTGTCAAGTATTTGTCCGTTTGTTCCTTGTTCGACCGGCGTTGGTTTGGTGGCGGTTGCGCATTCAATAGATAGACGCTTACACTCTTCTTCCACCCAACTCAGCCGTTCTTTGAAACTCAGCTCTTGCTTCACTTCGGAATAAAGCCTGAAAAGGTAAGTTGTATCATGAGCTGCATAAACAAGCATATCGTGACCTAGGGGTCTTTTTGACCAATTAGCCCTTTGATATTTTTTGTTCAAATCAACATCAAAACGCTTTTTTAACACAGCAGCAAGACCCGGTTCTTCTTCACCTAGAAATTGTGAGCCTATCATGGTGTCAAATATATTGTTGACTTTTATGGAATAATCGCGAGAGAGGGAACGCAGGTCAAAATCGGCCCCATGAAATAGCTTCCTGATGTTTTTGCTTTCCAGCACTTGATGTAAAGGCTTTATGGTTTGTATAGCCAACGGATCGATTATGAATGTGTGTTGTGTCGTAGAGATCTGTATGAGACATACCTTTGGAAAATAGTGATGTAGGGAATCGGCTTCAATATCAATGGCCAGGAGTTTCTGCGTGCTCAAGTCGTTGGCAATAGCTTCAAGATCAGATAGGTTTTCAATCAGTTCAAATTGTGGGTCCATCTAAAATCTCTCCTATCGTCATTACTTGATGGCTTCGTAATACATCCTTGTTGAGCCCAAAATGGCAAATGGCAAGATCAGTAGGCCGGCAAAAGGCACC
>CAYSBQ010000236.1:0-3969 GCA_964429315.1 uncultured Desulfobacterales bacterium | reverse complement strand
GATCAAAAGGATCAAAAGGAATGTTGCGTCCCTTGTAGTAATCAACAATGTTTTTTAGGTTTTCTACATTCCGAGCATTGTCCTTGAGATACATCGCAGAGCTTGCATTTTCGAATATGAGTATCCAATCGGGAAGTAAAAACGGCCTTTTGTCGCCAAACATCTTCTTTAAAAGGAGTATGTCAAAATCGAATTTCTCGATGAGCTTTTCAAAACCCGGATATTGATACTGGATTACCATAGAATTGACGACGTTTGATTTCCCGTGTAGATGTGTTCGAGTATCTATGAAAACCTTATGATCCGGGTATAGGTAGTAAATAAGATATCCCCCCCAACACGATGGGTTGTAAAGCCTGCCGGATAGGTTTGCGTCTTGCAGTATCTTAACTGGAATTACGGGATAGTTATTCCTTTGTATTTCATTGGTGAAGTTGTACGGTATCCTGCAGTATGCCTCTTTTAGCCAGTATCCGGAAAAAAAAACCATCCCTGCCCACAAGAGCACTACGATCGTTTGCTTTAGCTTTTCAGGTGGTTTCCTGTTTTGTATGTAGCAGTTGGTGTACTTGAGAACAAGGAGTATCGGTACAAAAAGGAGCCAGGCAAAACGGGCGGCACTGATGGCCAGGTAGATCATCAAAAGTCCCGCGAGTATATCCTCAAGAGCCCACCATATTTTCTTTGTATAGGAACTGACCAAAACCACTAGAAAAACTATGATGATGCCGCTTACAAGTGCTTTCATAATTAATGGAAAGGCCAAGACTCCACCCGTAATTGATCTGAAAGGCCCACTTTGAAGGCTGACAAATATGGGTTGCCATTCCTGAATATATTGCTTTACCACAGGTGTTGCTTTCAAAATATATTCATAGATTCCGTATCCATAAGGATTGATAAGGGATGCAACCAGAAATAGCAAAAAGAGCACCATCGGGTTACATGGGAAGCTCCTGAACCGGAGCAACCCGGAAATGCCCGGGAGCTTTTTAGCGGCCTGCCCGAGTATCAGGAAGGGTATAAGTCCCCCAATGAATATCATAAATGGGTGCAAATTGATCCATAGGACGCACAAGAGAAAGAAAAAGATATAATAGAGATAATTAAACCTTCTTCGCGCAGTAAGAAACCATGTGTAGAGGAAGGTGAAGAACAGTAGTGAAAAGAGTTCCGGTCTTATCATATACCGAGTGCGAAACAGATAGGCCGTAACCAAAAGGGCTAGTAGTGCGACAAAGAACCGGCGAGACAATTTAAGGGCAGTCCAAAACACGAAGGCAAGGCTAAGCAAAAGCAGGATGACCCGCAGGACGCGAAGCCCCATAAATCCGAAGACCTTGTGAGTCAGATATAGGATAATTTGGGCGAGCCATTCGTGATGTATAAGAGCCTTGCCATCAGTAGTGTACGAGAATGGATCCGCCTCCGGCAGTGTATAGTTGTGCTGGATGATATACTCACCCATCTTGAGATGATGCCATATGTCGCAGGAAAATATCGGTTTGTAGAATATGCCTGCAAGGCCCACCATGACTAGGGCAAGTACGAGAATCTCTTTCTTTTTGAGAGGTAGTGGGGGGGTCATCTATAAAGTTTAGCTGCTATTTAAATGGAATATTAAGTTTATAGCGCATGCATCTTGAAACTATCATGATCAGCAAGATAAATCAATCACAGATCGACGCCTGCCAAGTGGCACAGTGCTTGCAAGTCTATCTGAACAACCTTTTAAGATTATCTGCAAAGGTGCCGATATAATAAAGCAGGAGGGATATTGGTGGGAAAAAGGAGTATCTATCATGAGACAAGAAGACTATTGGCAAGAGCCGCACGATTGGAACCGGGTTGAAGATAAAGACAGGCCGGAAGATGATGTCTGGGGTTCGAGTGAACAAGCAAAACAGCGCTCTCTTTCATTGTACCTGATTAGATCGATTGTTGAAAAGCACGGAGGAAATATCCAGGTCGATCTGGCAACGGATACCATCAGCATAGACGTGCCAAAGGAAGAAGAGATTGCCTGTGCTCATGAGATAGAACAACAAATTGGGTCAATGTGTTGCTAACCTACAGCATGTTGCGGACTGCCAAAGATCGACATACTCCATTTGGAGATACAAAAGAGTGAGCAAGCTACGTGTAAAATGTATCAAGTGTGGGAAAGAGTGGCAGAAGGACTCTGTTATTTGTTGGGAGTCTTCTGATTGCAGTTCTTCTCTTTGCCAATCTTGCTTTGTAGAAGTTATTTCGCCGTTGATTCGCAAAAAGCAATTGCTCGAAGGCAACTTCGATTGTTTCGGCAAGGCACAAAACTTTTGCGATCAAGTAGATTGCAAGTATAGACAATGGTGCCTTTCTGCAGATGCAGCAGCGATGGCCGGAAAGGAACTTATGCTTAAGGGGCAAGAAAAGGGTCTGCCACCAAGCCGAAGCCGTTTGTCTTAGCATCCGCAATGGGTCAGGCAGATTCATGTGAAAGACTAGGGCATTTACCTGTGCCCTGTTGATCTAGAATTTCCGCATTTCTTACAGGAAACCATTACCTTCCAAAAAAAAGGGATCAAAGTACGTTCCCTTATCATTTCACGAGCACAATTCACACCATCCTGACAAGCCATTTTATTGACGAATCGGTGGGTTGATGTTAGAAGCCCAATTGAGTGAAGCACTATTTGGAAGTGTTGGATATTAGTTTTTCAATAACACAGCTAAAGACTTTGAAAGGAGAGATTTGTGTCGGGCCATAACCTTTTTGAAAAGATCTTACAACTTCACGATGTGAGTCCTATACCACGACAGGGGGATTCCGTAAAGCTTCCCATAGATCAAACTCTTATGCAAGACGCCACAGGTACGATGGCTTGCTTGCAGTTTGAGGCGCTTGGTGTCCCTCGTGTTCGTACCAAAATGCCGGTAAGCTATGTTGACCACAATACATTTCAAGCTGGATTTCAAAATAGTGACGATCACAGGTTTTTGCGATCCTTCGCAGCCAAATATGGTATAACATTTTCACAACCTGGCAACGGGATATGTCACCAGGTCCACTTGGAACGTTTTGGGATTCCTGGCGACACCCTCCTAGGCTCCGACAGTCATACCTCTACTGGGGGTGGCATGGGAATGCTTGCCATTGGGGCCGGTGGGCTTGATGTTGCCATGGCAATGGCGGGTCAACCCTTTGGGCTAAAATGTCCGGAAGTGGTCTTGGTTCAGCTTGAGGGTGTGCTTTCTCCGTGGGTTGCAGCAAAGGATATCATCCTGGAGTTGCTAAGGCGCGTTTCTGTCAAGGGAGGCGTGGGCAGGGTTTTTGAGTACGGCGGACCGGGTGTAGCGACATTATCGGTTCCCGAACGTAGCACAATTACTAATATGGGAGCCGAGACAGGGGCTACAACATCGATTTTTCCCAGCGATGAGGTCACTAGAGAGTTTCTGGAATCTCAAGGGCGACAAGGGTCCTGGAAGGCCCTTTTGGCCGATCCTGATGCCTCCTATGCGGAAATTATAAACATTGAGCTTGGCATATTGGAGCCGATGATTGCCCAGCCGCACATGCCGGATCGTGTTTGTCGAGTGACTGAAGTAGCTGGGACGAAACTTGATCAAGTGGCTGTTGGTAGTTGCACTAATTCGTCTTACAAAGATCTTGCAACTGTAGCCGCCATTTTGAAGGGGAAAACTGTCCATGCCGAAACGAGTCTTGTCATATCTCCAGGATCTAGACAAGTGCTGAGTGCTTTGGCCGACAACGGGGCACTACAAGATATGATAGAAGCAGGAGCACGGCTTCTGGAATGTGCCTGTGGACCCTGTATCGGTATTGGTCAATCCCCGCCGACGCATGGGACAAGTCTTAGGACATTTAATCGCAACTTCAAGGGACGGAGTGGTACCTTGGATGCTAAACTCTACTTGAGCAGTCCGGAAGTGGCTGCCGTTTCTGCGCTGAATGGCCGGATTACT
>CAYSBQ010000235.1:0-3997 GCA_964429315.1 uncultured Desulfobacterales bacterium | reverse complement strand
CCATGGTTGTCAGTTTCCAGTTGTCAGTGGTCAGTTCTCAGTTTTTTTTAAGCTTATTTGGCAAGCGTTCACAGGTTCATGGTTCAACGTTCAGGCCTGCCCTGGTGCGACTCTTTGCATGATTCCAAAGCTGTGCTGAATAGGCTAAGGCTGTACTTTTCGCAAATATAGTGCCGATAATCGGTCTGGGCCAGGGGTTAGGGACAAGGACAAAATTGAAGACCCGAAGCCCTCGTAAAAAAATGCTGGTTTTGATACATAATTGCCAAATACCATGTTCCAGATTTGTGGGGATGTAGGAGCGGTCGGATTTCCCATACAAAACGTTTACAAATGATGTATGTTGATGAGAATGCAACTATTGAACCCGTGAACGGTCACTTTTGTTTGCTGACAACTGGCAATTGGTAACTGATAACTGTCCTCACTTCTTCCCACGTTTTCTAAATATTAGTCTTAAAGGTGTTTTGTCCAGGCCAAGCTTTTCTCTCAGTTGATTGATCATATAGCGCTTATAAGAAAAATGGATTGACTCGGGGTAATTTGCGAAGCAAACAAATGTGGGTGGCGCCGTATAAGTTTGTGTGGTGTAGTAAAGCTTTATCCTCTTTCCACGATGCATAGATGGTTCGTTTTGAAAAACTATGTCTCCAACAATCCTGTTAAGCTTTCCTGTACTGATTCTTGTAGTGTATTGCTCATATAAAGTTTGCACATGGTCAAAAATCCTAAAAATGCGCTGGCCCTTGAGGGCGGAAACAGTCCATATAGGTACAAAGGGTATGAATTTGAGCCGGTCTTTGGCCTGGTCAATGTATCGCTTGGCGGTGATTGAGTCCTTTTCCACCAGGTCCCACTTATTCAAGAGCACCATACAGGCCCGTCGCCTTTCGGTAATGTAGCCGGCGATACGCACATCCTGGTCGGTGATCCCTGCGGAGGCATCCATCATAAGAATGGCGATATGGCAGCGGTTCAAGCTCTTTAGGGCCTTGAGGATGGAAAATATCTCCAGTTTTTGTTGAACGCTTTTTTTCCTGCGGATTCCGGCGGTATCGATCAAGAGATATTCCTGGCTGTCGACCTTGCAGACAGTATCAATGGCATCTCTGGTAGTGCCGGGCTCATCACTGACAACCAGACGGTTATCTCCCAGAAGGCGATTGATCAAAGAGGACTTGCCCACGTTTGGCCTTCCCACCACGGCCAATCGGATCTGGTGGATTTTCGTTTCCGGCGCGGCGGCTGGGAACTTCTCGGTCAAGGCATCCATTAGGGTATGGAGGCCGTATCCGTGCTCCGCGGAGAGAGCGTAAAAATGGTCTATGCCGAGGGCAAAAAAGTCTGACAGGAAGGACTCATTTCTGGGACCGTCTATCTTGTTGACACAGTAAAAAACCGCCTTTTTCGATTCCCGAAGCCGTTGAACGAGATCCGTGTCGGCAGGGGTCAATCCTTGTCGACCGTCGAGAAGCATCAATATGGCATCGGCCGCCTCCATGGCCTGCTCGACCTGAAAGCGTACCAGGGGGGCGAAGTCCTGTGTTTCAAATTCGGGAAACCCACCGGTATCCACCACCGTGAAGGTGGTATCGTCCCATTTGGCATCTCCATACATGCGGTCTCTGGTGACACCGGGGAAATTGTCCACCAGCGCCGTCCTGGAGCGTGTCAAGCGATTAAACAGAGTGGACTTGCCCACGTTGGGTCGTCCAATAATGGCTACTACCGGTTTCATGCCATGATACATTATATCAATATTTTTCAAAGGGCAAGAGATGTGCCTGCCTTGCAGCAAACGAATAAACTAATCAATAGCTCCCAAGAATCCTTAAATAATCTGTTTTTTCCTCTAGAGCGTGTAATACAGGCTTAAATGAATCTGATTGAACGTCTGCCTCAACGTCTACATAGAACATATACTCCCAAGGCTTCCCGTGGATGGGGCGTGACTCAAGTTTTACCAGATTGATATTTTGCTCCGCGAATATCTTGAGTGTTTCAAAGAGTGCCCCCGGACGGTTGCCTGCCGAGTAGATCAGGGAAGATTTTGTTTTTGGTCCGTCTTCAAGTGGCTGAGTGCCTATGATTACAAATCTGGTATAGTTTCTTGGATTGGTTTCGATTCCCTCTTCGATTACTGCCATTCCGTGAATCTCGGCAGCTTCCTTGCCGGCAATGGCGCTGTCGGTCAGGTTGTTTGTCTCTTTGATATTTGTGATGGCGGTGCCTGTATCTGCCGAGGGAAGGAGTTCCCAACCGGAATGCTGTTCCAGAAACTGCCTGCATTGCTGAAATACCTGCGGGTGGGAAAATACCCGTTTGATATCTTCTGTCTTTGCACCCTGGTGGCCTACCAGATTGTGCACGATGCGAAGAGTTATCTCTCCGATGATCTTAAGGTCATATTCTAAGAGAAGATCATAGTTTTCATGTACACTTCCAGCCAAGGAGTTTTCCAGCGGTACAACGCCGAAATCGGTTTTGCCTAAATTGATCGCTTCAAAGATGGCCCTGAACGAAGACATTGGCACAGGCTTTACCTTTGTTCCAAAGTACTGAGTGCAGGCCTTGTGGCTGAAAGTTCCGATCTCTCCCAAGAAGCCGGCCTGTTCAATCCCCTTGCCATTGGTCTTTTTTAGGCGTTCTACCGCCTTGGCTTTGTCCAGATAGGTAAAGTCCACCTGTTTTCCCACGACAGGGGCGATTACATAGATGTTACGCATAAGACGTCCGAATTGTTTTGGATAAAGGCTTTGGGCGCCGTCTGAGAGAGCATTGTCCGGATCATGGTGAACCTCTATCATCAGGCCGTCTGCACCTGCTGCTATAGCAGCTCGAGCCATGGGGCTTACCTTTTCCCGCATCCCGGTTGCATGACTTGGATAAATAATAACGGGAAGATGGGTCAGTGCCTTGATTACGGGAATGGCGGATAGATCCAACGTGTTTCTCGTATAAGGCTCAAAGGTGCGGATTCCTCGCTCGCAAAGGATCACATTATCATTGCCTTCAGAGAGGATATATTCGGCAGACATTAGCCACTCTTCAATAGTGGCTGAAAGGCCTCTTTTTAAGACAACCGGTTTTCCAAGACGTCCCACACACTTGAGAAGCTCAAAGTTTTGCATATTTCTGGCGCCGATCTGCACGACATCTACATATTTCATCATCATGTCCGCCTGGGAGGGGGAGGTAATCTCCGTAACCACGCGAAGGCCGACTCGTTCTCGTACTTCGGCAAGGATCTTGAGGCCTTCCTCTCCAAGGCCTTGGAAAGAATAGGGCGAGCTTCTGGGCTTAAAAGCCCCGCCGCGGAAGAGTATTGCCCCGTATTTTCTGACTTCTTGTGCAATGGTGAGCGCCTGCTGCATGCTTTCGACTGCGCAAGGACCGGCTATAACAACGATACGTTCTCCCCCGACTGCAACATCTCCTACTTCCACTATGGAGTCTTCAGGATGCATCTGGCGGCTTACCAACTTGAAAGATGTAGAGATAGGCACAACCTTTTCCACACCGGACATCTTTTCAAAAAACTCGATATCGTAACCAGCATTTCCGGTAGCCCCGATAACACCTTGGCCCGCCTCCGACATCTCTCTAACGATACATCCGCCATCGCGTAACAGGCTTAGTATGTGATTTTTCTCCTCTTGCGTGACATTGGCCTTGAGTACGATAATCATGACAAAATCTCCTTCCTGAGTTTGCTAACAAACAAAAAAAGCCCCGAGAAATTTGCTCCCCGGGGCTTTACGTTTATAAGAAAACCCCGAGCAGACTTGCTCAGTCCGCCCGGGGTATCTTTAGCTTCTTTTAGCTAGACAACCAGGCAGACGCTTCTAAAGCTAAAAAAGAAACGTCCAAAATCAAAAAATCTTAAGCTGTCCAAGTGACAATGCATCAAATCTATTTCCTTTAACTAAGTATAATGAGAATATATGCGATTATCCAAATATTGTCAAGGATTATTTTGCCCAGGATTATTTTGCCC
>CAYSBQ010000234.1:0-4009 GCA_964429315.1 uncultured Desulfobacterales bacterium | reverse complement strand
ATCCACGTGCGACGTCAGCCGGTGTTAAACTGCCGTTCTTCGTTGGATGCCACTCGGCCACTAGCGATGGATAACGTGAGAGCTTCACCGAGCCCCTGGAATGCCTCCCCTTTTTCCTCGTGGTCATACTAGTTAAAGCACCGCGTCGGCGGCGCCGGCCCATACCTCGGGCGAGGGCGGCGGCGGGTACGGTGTGCAATCGAGGTCCACATTGGCGTAAGCCACGGGCAGCGGCGTATCGGAGAAGCCCGACGGTCCTTCCAGGCAGACTCGGTCAAGGTCCAGGCCCTGATCACCGGCGTCGCCCGTGCAGCCAGCGATTGCCGCTGCGACGGCCAGAGCTGCGAGGACCAAGACAGCCGCCTTCGGCCAGCTCATGACTCCCCCGACTTCACCAGCTCCCTCAACCTCAGCCCCCTGCCCTGCCCCGCCTTCCTCGCCGGCATGGGCACCTCGAGGTCCTGGGGCGGTCTGGGCATGGGTACGAGATCCACCAAGCTTGCTATCCCTGCCCCCTTGTTTATCACAACAGCCTGACCCATGCCCAGGGACTTGATGTGGTTGGGATGCACGACATACTCCTCGACCTCCCGCCGGCTTCCGCGGCCGGTCCCGGCGGTAAACAGCATCCCCTTTTCTATTTGCTCGGTGTCCTTCCACGCAGTCTTGGTGCCGATCAGCTTGCCCCAGATCTCGGCGTCCTCGGGGTTCTCCTGCCTGAACACGACCTTCAACGCGGTGTTGCCGATCACCTGCTGCCGGAAGTGATCGCCCACGCGATTCAAGTCGCCCAGGGTCTGATGAGACAAGATACAGCCAAACCCTGACGCCCGGCTCTTGTTCAAGAACTCGACGAACTCATCGTACGCGAACCCGGCGAACTCGTCGATCACCACTGGGAAAAACTTCCTTTTGTGCTCGGGCACCTCGGCGGCGATGATGTTGGAGATGACGTTGAGCTGAGCCATGAGCAGGCGCCCGACAAAGGGCGCCGCCGCCGGGAACCGGCCGGTCTGCAGCGCACAGTACACGATCCGGCCCTCCACGTACGCCTCGACCAGGTCGATCTCGGGCTCGGCCGTGGAGAACAACTCGGAGAACTCGGACCGGGAGACCTTCTCCAGCAACGCGATCAACCCGGAGACCGCCCCCTTCTCGTGGGCCTTCTCGAGCCAGCCGGAAAACGACTCCCAGCCGTCCAGGTTGTACTTCTCGCCCAGGGCCTTGAGCGCCTTGCTCGAGGTGATGATCTGGCACAGATCGTCCAGACAGAAGGGCTCGTCCGTGGCGCAGAGCAAATTGAAAGCCTCCCGCAAAGCCTTCTCTGCCTGCCCCTTGTAGTATTCGTTGTCCCAGACTCCGGCCTGCATCACGAGGTCCACGAGTTCGGTCTGGGACCCGTTGGCCAGAGGATTGATCCGCTGACTGACCCCGGGACGGCCCATGTCGAGCACTCGAAAGTCGGACTCCCGACCCGCCAGCTGGACCTCATTCCAGATCGGCCGCAGCAGATCGATGTCCCCTTTTCCGTCGATGATGAGCAGTCCGCGGCCGGCGTGGATGTCCGCGGCCAGGATCGGCATCAGCGCAAAAGCGGTCTTTCCGGTCCCGCTGGCGCCCACGAGATGAGCGTGCGCGCGGCGAAAACCGACGTTCAACCAGACGGGTTTCTTGTAGCTGGTCTTGCCGAAATACACGGACCCGAACTTCGGCTTTCTCCTCTTCCGCGCCGCTCTGTTAACCACTCCTTTTCGGATCTTCCCAGGCCTGCTCCAGGCCGGTTTCTTCCCGGACCGGGCCATGACAAGGAAGACGATAACGAGGATCGGTATCATGACGAAATAGTACAAAAGAAGAGGCAGCCCGTAGAGCAAAAAGGCCATGTGACCGAGGTTCTTGGGCGGCCAGACCACTGCCCATGCGTCCAGCGCCCAGCCCTCGACGGTAGGAAAGAACCCAGGGAAATCAATGAGCACCGAAGTGGGTTCCCCGCCGTAGATTCTGATGGCGGAAAAGGCGAGCCAGATCAGCGACGGAGAGGTCAAAGCGAGGAAGGTGAAAACCCGGGGAAACCGCAGAATCACGGCGCTGATGATTCGAGCGCATGCTACCGGCACAAGCCAAAATACGATCAGAAAGACAAGGAGAAGTGTCTCTATTACTGCCAAAACAGCCTCACGATTCTGCCTCTACTTCAGCTTATCAAGCAGGCCGGCCCGAGACCGGCCACCAGACTTCTTGGGCTTGGATTCAGACCCGCTAGCTCCCCCGAGGGCCTGCCGGACCGCGGGGTGATTTTGTATTTGCTCGAGCTGCTCGGCGTACCATTTTTCCTTCTCCTCCAGCTCCTTGATCCGGGCGTCGCGCACCTCAAATCCGTGCTTGGCGCCGAGCACGAGCTCCCTCCGCTCGACCTCAAGCTCCTTGACCCGGACCTGCAGCTCGGACACACGGGCTCGAAGAGCTTCCAATTCTGGGCCGGCCGAAGGCCGGGGTTCCTGGTCGCCGGCCGAAGGCCGGGGTTCCTGGTTCCTGGTTCCAAGTTCCTTGTTTTGGGGTTCGGGCACGGGAGAGCCGGAGGGGAAAATCTTGGTGCGGAGCCAGTCCGCGGCCTGGTCCAGGGTGTACGCGGTCATGGGAATTTCGAGACTACCGCCCTGCCCTTTCAGCCGCTTCTCCAGATCGGAAATGAGCGACAGGATGTTGTCCCGCCGCCCCTCGGAAATCACGACGTACACGAGCTGGCGATCGGGAGCGGAATGGACGCTGGCGTACGCCTGATACGTCTCCAGATTGAGCCTGACCCGGGACAACGCCTTGGTGCTGCGGTCCATCTCCAGAAAGACTTTCCTACCGGATATCTCCAAGGTCACGTCCGGATAGATCCGCCTGGTGACCTTCTTCTCCTTGAACCCGCCAGCCCCCTCGATCTCCTTCCACTCGAGCCGGTTCTCCTGACTCGACCAGCCCCAGTCGAACCGCTGAATCCGGTCCCGGTTCTTCACCGGATCGCCCTGCCCTATCACCCGGACGTAGAGCTCGTTTCCGAAGACGGTGTGCTCCCGAAATTGTGGACTCCGGTCCGGGTTTTTCCAGCGCCGCACTGCCAGGCCGTCCTGCTCCGCAACGAACTCGCTCCCCCGCTGCGTTAGACTCCAGACCTGCCCCTTGGTATGCCTCCCTGGATTCAATCTGTCCCTACAGACCACCAGACCCTCACGCACCAATCGCACCAGCCCACGCTGCACGCTCCTCACACCAATCTCACCAAAATACAAATTCCCTGCCTGCTCCGTACTGACCCATCTCAGCCGATACAAACCCGACAAGATCTCCCTGTCCCGGTCCGTTATTCTGAATCCCTTACGCCTGCCCATCCTCGCCTCTTTACCCTACTCCCCTACCCTTTCCCACCGCTCCTATCCCACCTGCTCTTCTGCCGCTCTGTTCTGTTTTTGTTCTTTTCTTTCTTTCTTCTTTTTCTTATTTTTTCTTTTCTATTCTATTACTATCTTCATCTGTTCAATCTCAACTTCTACTCTACCTCTCCTCACTACTACTTCTCTCACTTCTCACTCTTCTGACTATCCTCAATTCACTCTTCCTCTTCTATCCACTATCCATCTCATCCACTCTGTTCTTCTTCTATCTCTACCCCACCACACTTCTCTACTTTCACTCATCCTCCTGTCCCTTGACCTCACTATCACGTAGGGAGAGTGAGGTCAAGGGACAGGAGGATGCCATTCCAGATGCTTTTTAGTGTGGTGGGGCGGGTAGTTGCGCTCCTTTTTCACGTCGTTCCCACCACACCCTTCCAACCAGGCATTACGACAGGGGGCTGCGGCATCCACATCCGTCACGATATCACCGAGATGCCCCCGGGGAAAGATCGCGCCTCACCCTGCCTTTACCTTGACCACAGGAGCCGACTCGAACACAGACATGTCGCCCAGCCGAGTGGTTGTCTGGAGTCGCCGATCGAGCTCGGCTGCCCGGTCCAATCATC
>CAYSBQ010000233.1:0-4010 GCA_964429315.1 uncultured Desulfobacterales bacterium | reverse complement strand
ATTTTTGGGTGTGATACATAAATTGGATGATTATATTATAGATAGAATTATAATTTCCGTCATGTGTAAGATTAAGTCCTATTGAATCCGCTTTGTCCATGTGATTTACATGAATACTGTCTATTTTACCGTATAATTGATTTACCCATTTGATACCGCCTAAATTGTCTGATCTGTCTTCGCCATCAATCATAAAATCTTTTAATACACAATTCCATGCGTTTCCTGTAGCATCTCCGAAATCAAATAAATAATTAGCGCCAAGACTTGCCGTTGGTCTAAATAATGTTACTGGATTATTTGTTGTAATAGCGCTTGTCCCCCAACCGCTTCCTAATATCTGAACACTTTTATTTCCTGAAACAATCGGAGCATTAACATAATAAGATCCAGGTTTAACAAATATGATCCCTCCGTTGTCCATATCGCTGATTGCTCCGTTTATACAAGGATCAACATTTGTTGCTTCTGTGTAATCTATTGTTCCGGTGTTCCCATTCAAACATTTTATGACTGTTCCAGCTTTATAAATAATATAATCCGCTGTGCTTCTCCAATTATCAATATTTGAAATGTCCGTATAACTAGGTTTTCTGTTAGGCCTTCTCATTTTACTCTACCACCACGTCTATAATAAAAGGAGTGTCTAAATGGATCCTTTTATTATTTGTCCCTGCAATATCTGAAAGCTGCACAACTGTACCTTGTTTCAAATAAGCGTTTTCGTTAGATCCATCTTTTACAATCAGTTTGTAACCTGCTTGAATTTTTACTTTTTCTGACATATAATAAACACCTTGTTAGTCGTAAACATCAGCTGTCGTTATCAATCCTCGACTGTCCCCACCAAAGTTAGGCCAGCTTTGAATACTGTACCAACCTCTAATATCTGTAATTGTATCTGCAGCTGATCCATTAAGTACTTTAACAATAATATGTCCATGTTCCGGAGGATCTACAATAAAAGATTTCTGTACTGCAGCACCAGCTGTATAAGTAACTGCTTGAGTTGCATAAGTTAATGTGTCCCACATGTTCCCGTCTGGACTGTAATATAGCTCAATAGTTGCGTTTGCATCAACTGCAGCTCCAAATGTCATACGAACAGTTATCGATAAAGTTCTAGTTCTTACAAGAGGGATCTGTCCAGGAATTTGCTCTCTACCGCTAACTGCGATAGTTTCTATTTTACCCATTGGTTTTTGCATATTCTATCACCTGTTCCTAAAAAAGAGAAAAGATAGGAGTATTAACTCCCGTTTGGTCTGCTCTGTTGTAAGCATACGTTGATTGTTCCGCTTGCGCTGTCGCCTGCAGTTAATTGAAGCTCCACGTCCCCGTATTCCAATGGATTAAACCATGCTGCAGGATCGTTCATGTCGTGCATGCAAAGATTTGTTCCACCAAATGCCATATATCCGGTTTCATGTACTGCAAAAGATTCGCTTGCATCATTTGTAACCTGGATTCTAGGTCCACTCGGTTGGCTAACAATTAAAGTTGTCTGACTGTGAGATCTACCGATCCCAACACCGTACCCTTCATATGTTCCAGCTTGATAGTATGAAACTGCGGATCCTGTTCCAAGGCCTGCAAAGTTTTCCTCTACCATATCATCATGGGACATTAATTTAGCCCATTCTGAGCCTGAGATCCCGTCTATGAATACTCGTCTTTTGTTGTCTGCATACCAATTGAAATTAGCAAATTGTGTATTAAATGCGTAAGTTGTCTCGTAACTGTTAGGCATCAAAATTCTGTATGGATAGTCTCTTGGTAGTGTTATGTATTCGTTTGCTCCAGCTGATAATGTGTAACTGTATAGTTCCTTTGTCATAAGGAAGTTACTAGGAGCTGGTTGCGGATCGTCAAAAGTATATCCAAATACGGCCATTGTTCCTGCATCTGGAGCGGATCCACCAAGCGCTCTATTGTGTGTGATTTTCAGCTGTGGGTTTTTGAAACTTCTAAGATTCAGGGCAAATTCTCGATCCCAGGGGAATCTTCCAAAGTTAAGATCGTATGTTGCACAACATTGAATGTTGTTTTCATACTCGCAAACATTGAAAGGAAGTTCTCCAGCTTCAAGGAAATTCATAGCTTGAGCTTCTGTCCCACTCATTGAGTAAAGGACGTCTGATCCATCAACAACCTCGATTTTAGATACCATCTTTGCCGGGTGTGCTGTTGGTGTGCTGCTGCTGTTTGTACCTTTGTAACGAATAACGATCTTAGAAAGCGGAGCGTTCTCGTTAAGGTCTATTGTTTTTGTCCCTGCAGTCGTACTTGATTCGCTTGCTAATATTGTACTTATTCGATTATTCATTCTTTTTCACCCTATCCCAAGAAAATGTACCTGTGTTTGTATTTCTTATTAAGTGCGTTAAGTCGCTGTTAGGAGTGTTTTTAATTATATCCTTGGTCATTGTTCAACACCTCGGACGTAATTATTTCCCTTTGAAAGCTTCATGCAATTTTTGGCCTAGTATTCTTGTTCTGTCATAGTTCTTTGGATCGCCTTTTGGTCCTCTAGGTGGTAATTGTGTACCCTCGATAACTTGGATAACTGCTCCCATTCCTTGACGGTATTCATCTTCTGCCATGCCAACACCTGCAACCCATCTGCTTGGGCCTTTTTCAGTTGCGCCTTTTTGCCATTTTGCAGTACCGGCTTTACCGACACCTTTCCCAAATGATTTACGAGCTATTGCAGCTTGTACTCCCTGCTCGTAAGATGCTTCTGCCTTTTGAGTTTCAGCTTGCCAGTCAGCTTTTGGGTTTGTTACTCCTTCGAGGTAATCTCCACTAGCTCCGGCTACTTTATTCTTCCATTTAGAGACTGTTCGCTCTACTCCTTTTGTCTTTACCAATTTCTTCTATCTCCTAATTTCTTTGCATCAATGTATAAAGTTGTACGTTATAAATTTATGAGCGTGTGCGTGGGGATAGCGTGGGAGTGTACCAGGTCCCGTCAATTATTTAAAATAATGCTGCATACTATAATATTGAGGTCTGTTATGAATATTGTAAAAGAACGAGCGCATAGGATCCTCACAAGCGATAAAATGTATCGTGACGAGGAGGTAAAATTCCTCAGGAGTGTTTTAAAAGGCATAGATCAAGAGGAATTAATCCGACATCTAGCCACATTAAACTATCCTGAGTTAAAAGCTGTTGTTAGCTGTGGAATACCAGGACATGCACAAAACCATGGTGTAAGAATGCTTAAAAAGAAACGTGATGCACTTGACGCATATGTTTCACAAGGAGGAATCGAGGCGAATATGGAAATACATGTAGAAGATCCTGAGGAGGAGACATATGACACTATTGAGGGAGTTTGCCCATCTGAAAGCGGACGAGAAGACAATAGCGGAACGCTGGACGAGGAAAGCTCTACTGCAAGGCCGGCGTGAATGGGACGTTCATTTAGATGTACCAAAAGTAAAAGTACCAGCATATTGGACTAAAAAAGATACATCTAACTACGAAAGTCTTATGGCGAAACGTATCGACCTGGTCGTACATTCTAAAAACGAGATCTGGATAATTGAGATAACACCAAAGGTAAGTAAAGCTGCTGTTGGTGGTTGTCTAACATACAAAGATCTATACGAAAAACAGTTCAAACCAACAAAACCGGTTAAGCTTGGAATGATCGTTGAAGTCGATGATCCAGCTTACCATAATACCTTAAAAAACCTAGATATTACTCTGTGGGTGGTCTAGGACACCCTTTTTTCTATCTAAACTCCTGGAGTTTTATGTAACAAATGCCATATTGGGACTTTATAAAACTTGATATGACTGCATCTGCCTATAAATTTATATGCTTCACAATCACAAACTACAGTTTTTTGTTCAGTATCAACAATAATAGTGTGAATAATATTAATTCTTGATCTGCTGCTAATTTTGTATTCAACTATCATAATATTCAAAAGAGAGATGGTGGAAGGCCTGGTGGGAGGTTAAAAAATATGTATTATCATGGGGTGGGATGCAATAGC
>CAYSBQ010000232.1:0-4015 GCA_964429315.1 uncultured Desulfobacterales bacterium | reverse complement strand
GGACTGGGACGTGGAGGTCGACGTGACCGTCTACTGGAGCGCCGTGCCCGACACCGGCTCTGGCATCACCTACCGCCTGGAGCGGCGCGTCAACGCCGGAGCCTGGACCCAAGTGCCTGGCGCTGAAGCCCTGGGCGTCACCGCGTACCTGGTCAGCGACGCCTATGTGGACAATGACCTGATCGAGTTCCGCGTGCGTGTAGAAAACGGCGTGGGCCTGATTGGCCCCTGGACCCAGTCGGACGGGGTGCGGGTGGACAGCAGCGTGCCCGGCACGCCGGGGAATGTGACTGAAAACAGCCCCGACAGCGACTATATCAGCGACCCCAACGGCGCGCTGACCGTCCATTGGAACGCCGTCATGAACACCGGCTCTGGCATCACATACCGTGTGGAGCGCCAGGTGGACGGCGACCCGTGGGTAGTGGTGGGCCTTACCTCTGGGACCAGCCTGCCCGACAGCGACGGCCCCTATAGCGACGACACCTTTATCCGTTACCGCGTCATCGCCGTCAGCGGCGTGGGCCGCGAGAGCGTCACGCCCGGCGGCTCTGATGGCGTGTATATAGATCTAGAGCAGCCCGACGCGCCGCTCAACGTGGGCGAGGGCGACGTCGTGGGCGTGGACGATGACTATGACCAGGACAATGTGTACTTTGTCTTCTGGGACGCGGTCTCTCCCACCGCCAGCGGCGACAGCATCACCTACATCGTGCAGCGCAGCCGCAACGGCGGGGCCTGGGAGCAGGCCACGACCACGCAGGCCACCTCCTGGGACGACCCCGTGCCCTACTCTAACGGCGACACGGTCAACTATCGCATCATCGCCGTCAACGGCGCGGGAATCCAGGGAGCGGCCTCGGCCGCCTCGGACGGGCTGACGCTAGACTTTGCGCGGCCCGACAGCGCCGTGACCACTGGCGGCTTTTACAATCTCTTTACCTGGCCTGGCTTTATCTACGGCGTCGCCTCTGACGCCCTCTCTGGCGTGAGCCAGGTAGAGATTACCCTGCGCGACGCAGGAACAGACCAATACTGGGACGGCGACAGTTGGGAAGCGAGCGCCACCTGGTTGCTCACCGGCGGTACCGCCAACTGGCAATACACCTTTGCCCCAGACAACGGTCACACCTACGACATGCGCTCCCGCGCTACCGACTGGGCTGGCAACGTCGAGGCCACCTATGGCTATAGCTCCTTCACCTACGCCTCGTCTGGGCCGCAGTCGCCCGTCGTCTCCTCGGCCACGCACCCCGACCAGGGGAGTTGGTACAATGACAACGCCCCCACCTTTAACTGGACGGCGCCCCCCAGCGGCGCGGGCATCCAGGGCTACTCGTTCGTGCTGGACCAGTACCCCGGCACCACGCCAGACACCAACCCGGACGACACGGTCAACACCTTCTCTTATGCTGGCCTGTCTGACGGGACCTGGTATTTCCACGTGCGCGCCTACGACAACGCCGATAACTGGGGTCCTGCCGGGCACTATCGTGTCAACATTGATACCAGCGCCCCGGCGGCTCCCTCTGCCGCAACCGAAGACGCCCCCGACGTGGACTGGGACGCTGATGGCAACATCGTCGTCTACTGGGACCCCGTCAACGACCTGTCGGGCGTCACCTACACCCTGCAACGCAACGTCAACGGCAGCGGTTGGGTAGAGGTGGACACGGGCATCGTCGGCGTCAGCTATGCCGACTTTAGCACCAACACCGACGGCGACACGGTCCAATATCGGGTGCATGCCACCAATGGCGTGAGCATGGACAGCGGTTGGACCACCTCTGATGGCATGACCATTGACTCTATCGCGCCCGAGAGCACGGCTCCCGTGACCAAAGACGCCCCAGACATTGACTGGAGCGCCAGCGGCGCCGTCACTGTGCATTGGACGGCAGTTCCCAACACCGGCTCTGGCGTCACCTACCGCCTGGAGCGCAGCGTAAACGGCTCCTGGAACACCATCGCCCCCGCGTTGAGCGGCAATAGCTATGCCGACAGTGGCAGCTATAACGACGGCGACCTGGTACAATACCGCGTCACCGCCGTCAGCGGCGTGGGTCTGCAAGGGCCGACCGAAATGTCTGACGGCATGACCATAGACAGCCAGTTGCCCAACAGCCCCGACAGTGTGACCGAAGAGACGCCCGACGTAGACTGGGACGTGGACGGCAATGTGACCGTCTACTGGAGCGCCGTGCCCGACACTGGCAGCGGCGTCACCTATCGCCTGGAGCGGCAGGTCAACTATACTGGCTGGGTGGACGTCATCACCCAGGCTGGCGCCAGCTATGCCGACAGCGGCAGCTATAACGACAACGACTATATCCAATACCGCGTCACCGCCATCAGCGGCGTGGGGCTAGAAAGCACGCCGCGCACCTCTGACGGCGTCACCGTAGACAGCTCTACGCCCGGCATGACGGGTAGCGTCACCGAAAACAGCCCGGACATTGACTTTTACGCCAATGCCGACGGCGCTATCACCGTCTACTGGTCCGCCGTCTCTGACACCGGCTCTGGCATCCGTTATAGCCTGGAGCGCAACGTCAACGGCGCTGGCTGGGTGCAGGTGGCGGGCAACATTGCCAGCACCTTTTACCCCGACAGCGGCATGTACGCCGACGACGATTTCATACAGTACCAGGTCATCGCCATCAACGGCGTGGGCGCCCTGGGCGCTGCGAGCCAGTCGGATGGCTTGCGCATAGACCTGACCGACCCCGCCGCACCCGCCAACGTGGGCGAAGGCGACGTAGCCGGGACCGACGACGACTTTGACGAGGACAACACCTACTGGGTATTCTGGGACGCCGTGTCGGCTACCGCCACGGGCGGACAGATCACCTACGAAATCGAGCGCAGTCGCAACGGCGGCGTGTGGGAGATGGCGGGCACGAATTTCTTGTGCTCGACCACGCCCTGCCGCTGGGAAGACCCCGTGCCTTTCTCCAACGGCGACACGGTCCAGTACCGCGTCAGCGCCAGCAACGACGCTGGGCGCGAAAGCGGCATCTCGCCAGCTTCTGACGGCATCACGTTGGACTTTGCCCAACCTGATAGCGCCGTGACCACCAACGGTTACTATAACTCGTTCAACTGGCCTGGCTTTATCTACGGCACGTCCAGCGACAGCCTGTCTGACGTGGCCTGGGTAGACCTCCTCATCCAGCGCGACTCGGACGGCCAATACTGGAACGGCAGCGATTGGCAGGCAACCGAGTACTGGGTGCGCGCCACAGGCACGCTCAACTGGCAGTACACCTTTGCCCCCGCCGACGCCGAGACTTATCACGCCTACTCGCGGGCCACCGACAACGCTGGCAACGCCGAAATCACCTTTGGCATGGGAACCTTTACCTACGCCTCCGCGGGGCCGTCCGCGCCAGAGATCTCGTCGCTCACGCATCCCGACGAGGACGCCTGGTACAACGACAACAGCCCCACCTTTGACTGGACCACGCCAGACAGCTCGGCGGGCATCCAGGGCTACAGCTACGAACTGAGCCTCAGCCCCACCACCTTGCCAGACAGCGTCATCGAGGCCGACGTCAACACCCTCAGCCTGACCGGCGTAGGAGATGGCGTCTGGTATTTCCACGTGCGCGCTGTGGACAATGCCGACAACTGGGGTCCGGCCGGGCACTACCGGGTGATGATTGACACCACCCTGCCCGCCGCGCCAGACGAGGTCACCGAAGAGAATCCCGACGTGGACTGGGACGCCGACGGAGCCGTGACGGTCTATTGGACCGCCGTGGCCGACGCTGGCAGCGCCATCACCTACCGCCTGGAGCGGGACCTCAACGGCGGCGGTTGGGAACTGCTGGCCGACAGTTTGAGCGTCACCCAATACGCCGACGGCGGCTATGTCAACGGCGACACGGTCTTGTACCGCGTGCTGGCCGTGGACGAGGTCAACCCGCCCGGCATCGCCACCGAATCGGACGGCGTGTCGTTTGACCTGACTGTGCCCCCCGCGCCAGCCAACGTTGGCGAGGGAGACACCGTC
>CAYSBQ010000231.1:0-4036 GCA_964429315.1 uncultured Desulfobacterales bacterium | reverse complement strand
AATATGGTTTTCCACCAGTCGGCGCTTACCCTAATCTTCATAATCCCCAACGTTGCATAAAAAAATACGGTCACCTGAAACTAAACAACCCGTCTGATGCAATAATGGCAGGCGATCCACCCCATGGTTGCGATCGAGCGATTTCAAGCTCTTCTTCTTCAATCTTTACAATGGCGTCCAGCTCGCCTTCAAGCCACATCTTCTCCAAGGTCAAGCAGTCCGACCACAAGTCGGCACAGTAGTCCTTAAGGGCTGCAAGCTGGTTGTTTGTAACTATACGCGGGCGCAAGGCAATCTTTATTGGACCAAGCAAATAGGTAAACCTGTGCTCCAGGGCCATCTCCTTTTGCATCTCAATCACTTCGAGCACATCCCCATAGGGCATGCCAAGGATGGTCTCATTTATCCGGTCTACAACTTCGCCAGGATCAGTGTTTGCCCTAAGGACCGCCAAGGGCTGAACGCCTCCGCCACTTCCAACATTTGTCGGCACCCCGCCATAGCGACTCAAGAACCCAAATAGTCCCTCAGGACCCATAAGACAGCGGAAGTCCGTCTGTACCCGCTCAAGTGAAAGCTCTCCCTTTTCAAGATCAAGCACAGGGATATCCTCGGCCCACAACTCCAGCGGAACCTTCTCCTGTACGATATAGTTTCCCTCTTTAAAGGCTAAGTCTATCGCATCATCAGCATCACTATTGACCTTCCCAACGCAAACCCCCTTACCGGAATACCCTCTTTCAGGCTTGAGCACGAGGTCATCCCAGTTGGAACGTGTCCACTCCATCAAATCATCGATTTCCTCTCCCTTCGGGCCTTGAGTGCTGCGCGGGTAAAACTGGCGGGTCCATGGAGTCCGCTCAATAATACCTTTATGAAAGCGGTCGGCATCAGGGCCTCCTAGTACTTCAAACATGCTCTTTACGTTTATCGGCTCAGTGCCGCGGGGATTTATCACTCTGCCTTCCCGAACCGCCTGCAGAAGTGGAGTAAGGTTTTGCTTGCGGTGAAGACTCAGGAGCACATCGGTATTAAAATCCATAAAGATTTTGGAAACGGGTTGCCCCTTCCAACACACTGTACCACTTTTAAGCTCCAATTCATGAGGCGCCATCAATGCCCCGGACACTCCTTCCACACTATCAAGTCGTTCGGCAAGGTTCTGATTTTCCGTAACACTTTCCAGTGTCTCTTCTTCGGCCACCACGGCAACCAAACTCCCATTTCCGGCCATGGCTTTGTGAGCCTTAAGGAGCATTTCGACAAATCCGTCTATGGGAAACAACAAGGGATCATCGAAATCAACATCCACGCCAATAGAATGTATTTTATTCAGCCTTCCCCATACCGCTTTTCCAATGATTTGGGTAATGCGCTGATAGTCCCACCCACCTGGGCTTCCCAGATTCCATTCAGAGTGATATCCAATAAAGCCTTTCAATTATTCCTCCTTCTCCCAACCCTTCTTTCAATAAGATGAAACGGCAACTCCCCTCCTTCCAGCAATTGTCTGTGGAACTGATCGAGGGTCATCCTGTTAGCATACTCCCTTCTTAGCCGCATGATCTCATATCGACCAAGTGTGTAACACAACTGATATCCCGGATTCAATCTGAAACGCTCAACCTGGCCTTCTGCCTCCTTCCGGGAAAAACCTGTTTTTGTAAGTAGTTCTATAGCATTTCCCTTGTCAAGCCTACCAGTGTTTAATCCTACATCAATTTGACATCGCGCAGCGCGCCAGAGTCTTCGCTTGAGGTTTACCAAACGTTCGATAGGATTTTCGATATAGCCAAACTCGCCAAGGAGCGATTCGGCATAATAGGCCCAACCTTCATAGAAAAGCGGCGATTCAATTTGCCGCCGTACGGGGTTTTTCAATGACCTTCGAACAGAGTCCAACAAATGGTGGCCGGGAACGGTTTCGTGGGCGGCAAGAAACTTGTACTCACGATGAAGCATCTTTTTAAGATCCCTTCCCGCTTCCAAGTCTTTTCCATGATCGGAAGTGGTGATATAAAAAAGATCCTCTTCGCTACAATCAGCGCTAAACGCCGCGCTGAAAGAGGCAGAGCCTCGAATTGATCTAAGATAGAGTGGCGTTTCAACAACCCTTAGCCGCCGACCCGAATCGGGGCCGCCAAGGCCGCACCGTCTAAAAAAGGAGGTCAACCTATCTGCTTCCTCTGTGTACAAGGACAAGGTGTCCAAATCCACAACTTCTGTTGGATTATACCCATGATACAATTCTTGCCAGGCCCTGTTTGGATCAATCTCCGACTGAACCTTTTTCAGAGCTTCAAGGCAGTCCCGCCATTCCTCCAGTCCAATCTGAAAGATTTCCTCAAGATCCCTTTCGGAAAGGAAATGATCCTTTACCGTAGTCTCAAGTGTCGTGACAACCTGAAATTGATTGTTTGGAATGGGAGCGAGATCGTGCAATCTCTTCTCAAAAGAGATTAAAGAACAGAGAACCTTACCGAGGTCGGTTCCCAGGCCGGAATCCATCTTCTCGTCTGACAACCACCTGCCGATCCGGGCAATATAGGCCTTACAATCGCTAATCATCGCAAGGCCTGCCTGCTGATATCTTTCAGTTATGGTATCGAGGTTTTCTTCAGCCTGCGCAAAGAGCTTTGGTATGACATTAAGGCGGGTAGATGTCCTTTCCTGTCGCTCTCCCTTTTTCAAAGCCGGCTTTGTCAAGGCATGGTCAAGACCAATAAAGGCGATCTTCAGATAGAGCAAAGGATTATAACGCCACGAGGCCTTTGTCTCAAGCTCTATTAGAATACCGGCGATGTTGGCCTTGAGCATTTCAAGGTCAATAAATCCTTCCAGGTCGTTTTCATGACGGGAGAGAAGATCGCATCTTTTCTGATACTCTTTCAACTGAAAGAGAGATTCCTCTATGCTGTCAGAAGAAAGATCGTCTAGTCGGCCATAATACAGGCTTGCAGCCTGCGCCCTTGGCATGAAATGGAATTCATCGCTTGCACACATAACGGGAAAGCGCCTGGCAGTAAAGTCGAAATATTCATCGATAAGTTTTGGAAGGGTATCTCTCATTGTAAGTGTTCACAGGTTCAGGATTCAACGTTCAGCGGTTTGGGGTTTCGGGCTCAGACATCTCAGCGACAAACCGATTAGAATATCGAATGTCGATTACATGAATGTCGAATGTCGAAGAAATAGTTGTAAGCGTTTACGGTTTCAATGATTCACAGTTTATGTGAATGTGAAAACGGTTACCGAAAAAAGCTCAACCGTGAACTTCTGAACCTTTGAACCCGTGAATAGTTACTTTTCATTTAATGATGCTTAAAACTGCGTCAAAGACTTCATTTACCGGTATTGCCTTCATGCACTTGGGATCGGTACAGCTCGTGTTTCTGTGATTATAAGCTGAAAGGCACGGACTACAAGAAAGCCCTGCAAAAAAGCATGTGGTATTTGAACCAAATGGGGCGTAAAGCTCAGGGGTTTCTGGCCCGAAAAGGACAATATTCTTAATAGAGGTAAGGGCGGCAAAATGGGCGGGCCCGCTATCCGGCGTAACTAATACATCGGCAAGATTTAGAAGATCCATAAGATCTTTAAACGAACTTTGGCCCGTAAAATCTATACACTTCTCAGGACCTACCTGATCAAGGATCGTTGCTGCTGCATGAGATGCCTCCTTTAGTCCCAATAAGATGACGGCGGCATCGAAGCGCTCCAAAATCTTTTCGGCCAGTTTTACATAGTTTTCAACAGGCCAGGCGCGTATCGGCAATAGTTCGCCGGCGCTGGGACTAAAGAGGACCAGGTGTTTGACATCAAGTGCAACCGGGTTTATGTCGGCCAAGCGCTTCCGCAGGATCTCAAGGTCCTTCTCGGATGACTTGTAGCAGGGTCGCACAAGGTCCTTTCCGGAAATCTTCTCTTTTACCAACGGATGTTCACCCTGTCGTTCAATCGCCTTCACTAGAGCCAGAAAGTTTTTTGCCATATGCTGGTGGCAGTTATAAAAGACTTTGTGGGTCATGAAACTTCC
>CAYSBQ010000230.1:0-4050 GCA_964429315.1 uncultured Desulfobacterales bacterium | reverse complement strand
GGGTAGGGCGGGTCTTCAGAACTGCCGCAAATGTCAGGCCGTGGCATCCGGTAGCTGGATGGTGCTCGAAACAGAACAGTGACACCACCATCCAGACCCTTGCCCCCTGGCGTCAAGGGCAGGCGGCCAGCCACGATCCTTGACTCACGAGAAACGCTTCGCGTTTGAGGTCATCGGCGGCAAACAGACCGTCCTGCCCTCTGACACCTACCCACTGACCCACTCCGGACCGCGCACGCGTTCCACGCGCTGCGACCCAGTATCACTGTCAACGGACAATGCGTCCAGCAACTCCCGGACGGTCTGCTTCCGCACCGGGTGGATCGCGTCCGGCGCGATCTCGGCC
Organism: uncultured Desulfobacterales bacterium; assembly: GCA_964429315.1. Taxonomy (GTDB): domain Bacteria; phylum Desulfobacterota; class Desulfobacteria; order Desulfobacterales. The sequence goes on along the minus strand of CAYSBQ010000230.1, from coordinate 3,704 downwards.
AACGGGACCAGCACGAACCGTCGCAAATGCATGCGGGGGTGCGGAATGTCGAGAACACCTGTCCGCAAGATACGCGGACCATAAAGAAGCAGGTCTATGTCGACCGTTCGAGGCCCGTCCGGCACCGCGCGCTCCCGTCCCAACGCACGCTCGATCGCCTGCGCATGGGCCAGCACCTGTTCCGGCGGCCAAGTGGTCGAGATTCCCACAACTGCATTCAGAAAATCCGCCTGGTCCGCTGGCCCGCCCACGGGAGACGTCTCGTAGACGCTGGAGACCTGGGCAACCTCGACCGGCGATGCGACCGCCAGGCGCTGCACCGCCGCCCGCAGGTGCCCCAATCGCGCCCCGAGGTTCGAGCCCAACCCCAGATAGGCAATCGTAGCCCCCTGCGAAGGTGAGCTCGCCGAACCGCCAGCCGAAAGTCCAGAATCCTCCACCGACATCGCACCGCCAAGCCTAAATCATCCTGCACGATTAAGCGACACCAACGTCCCGAAAAAGGTGTCAGGAAGGAATGGCACTGCCGCCTGTTTGACAAGGGGTTACGGCGATTTCTCCGCGAGGAGTTCGGCGCGAGCTTGGGCGCGCGGTTTGGTGAGTAGGTCGTGCGGTTTCGGACGACGCTTCACCGCGCGGGGCTCTACACGGCCGGGGCGGTTGCCGATGCGATGTTGCGACAGGTGCGCCAGCGCCGCCTCGATGATATGCTCGGACGCGGAATCGTCGCTCAAGGTAATGACGAGCCAACTCGCGGCGATCGACTGCATGGCTGCGGTGAAGCTCAACTGACGCGGCGCGTAGCCCGACGCCCACGCCGATTGCAGCATGGTCCGCCGAATCAGGTTGTAAGCCAAAAGGCACGTCCACATCTCCTTGCCAACCATCTGCGGCGTCTTACAACGCAAAATGTCCATGCCCATCGTGATTTTGATGGCACGGATGTCCAGCTCCGCCAGCCAACGAGATTGGTACAACTGGGCGATCTCCTCCTTCGCATACACTTCAGCGTCCGTCAACGTGGTCACGACGACGAGTGACTCAGTGCGAAAGCCCGGTTGCCCCGTGTGAACTTGGATTTCGCGAACCAAAATAGACGCAGGTATTCTGTCGTACGTCTCTGTGTCCATCCACACCGGCCTTTCCGGGCGCTGCCAGATGACAACGTGATCGCCCTTGCCCAGTTGCCGACCGCGTCGGAAGTCAACCGACCGGCGTTGATGAACGCGGGACACGAAATCGATGCCCAACTCCATCAGCAGGGCGATTATGAAGTACGAACAGTAGTACCGATCTGCCAGCAGGATGTCTTTCCGATCGAATCGATCGAACAGTTGACGTAACAGCGCAGGCTCGCCCGTTGCTTTGCCCGTGTACGGGCCTATGGCCGTGTCCTTCAGCATCCCGGTGGCCATCGACATCAATGCGACCACGCGGGCAACAGGAAAACCGAGCCCTTCCCGTTGCGTGCGTGCCTGCGGATACGCCGCTTGGTTCTCCGGCGTGTCGGGCATGCTGACCGTGGTTCCATCGACCAAGTAAACGTGACGATCGTGCCACAACCAGTCCCCATCAACCTGCCTTTCGCAACCGTCCGCTACATCGATCGCGATTCGCCGGATGGCGTGCTGCGAGAGCTTGGCCCGCGCCCGACAATAGGCGCCCGTATTGCCGGAGCACGGTTCCTTCTTCAAGGTCACCAGCAACACTGCGATCCGGGCAACAGCCGCGACGCAGGATCGCTGCTCGTCCTTGAACAAGACCTGCGACAGGAACGCCCACAAGGTGATCGCCGGCGTGTAGACGGCGTCTTCGTCATCGGCGAAGGTGGCCCCCTCTCGATCAAATGTCCTTTCGATCGTCTCTTCGGTCACCACCTCCGCGAACGACAGGTCCGGGCGATCAAGGAATGACGCAAGCACCAGACGAAATCGTCGTGGCATCGAACGCGTTTTGCTGTAAAATGACATGAGACCCTCCTTGGTCTATGCAATGCTCCTGCAACCAAGGAAGGTCTTATCGCGGGAAGATTACGCCAAGGAAGGCCCCGCGACAAGTCGATCATACCGGTTTTGACCGACGCATGGAAGCGAAAGTCGAGATTGCCCTGGGCGGCTAACGTCCGACATGCGTCACAACGGTTAAGGTGCGCATTCACTGCAAAACGCCACCCCCGGTTACGACAGAAAAACCCCGGCAGTGCCATTCGTGTCAGGAAGATTTTCTTGGGAGCTAACGGGGTCGGGAGTCTTTATTCCACGCAGACGCACGCGCCTAAACTACTGCCGACGCCGGTACGGGTCCGGCGCGTCGTATGGGATTGGCGGCCAAATGCGTGGTTCGAGTGGCCCTTGCGGGACCCAGCCATCTTCGGGCATGGGCGTTCCCGGTTCATCGTTCGCAATCAGTTCCAGAATGGCCGCGCGCACCAACTCACGGAACCGCCGCTCAGCCGCCACATGCGGTGTCGCCACCGGGACACCGGGCTCCGTCTCGATATCGAGCAACTCCCCGGTCTCCCCATCGTACAGGTGCACGACAGCCCGGGCGTGGATCGCGGCCAACGCCCGCGTCCCCTCCAACTGGTACAGCACGCCGCGGATTTCGGTCTCGCTCTCCGTCAGGTGCGTCGGGCTGTAGACCAGACACAACCGCCCCGTCATCGCCCGGCTCGCAGCCATGAGGTTGGACAGGTTCACCCGCGTCCCGTTCATCGCGATCCGCGACAGCGGAAACACCTCGCTCACAGGCCGAACGTCGTCAAACGCCGAGTTCCACCGAAGCATGTCGACCTTCGGGAGCACGTCCAGCTCCAAAGCATGGCCCGTGCTCTCGCCCCCGCCCGGCGTAACACACTCGGTGTCCACGACCTTGACCCGCGCAACGGCCAGCGACACCGGGAAGACCGCTTCGGTCGGACCGCCGGTCAGGAGGACGAACCCATCTTGCAGCGCGGGTGTCTCACCCGGCAAAATGTCCGACCACACAGCGACCGGATGCGTGGGCTGAAACTGGGATCGGTCCTGCCTCTTCGGCGCACAGCCGACCAGGGTAACGACGAGGATCACTGTCAGGATATGCTTCGCCACCATCAATCTCGCGATGCCATTAAAGTGTCATCACTCCCGGTCGCCACGAGCCGCCGGATGGATCGTCCCCGTGCCCCGACCGCGCACCACCGGCCAGCACGTCTTCCGGGCTGCACCCCGCGCGGCGAGGCGCGGCGAGCGGTCTGTCGCGTGTGATATCGGCGATATCGGGCAAAACTGCGGGTAAAACCGCGCGGGACCCGCCCCTTCATCGCCCGGTCGGACCGTAACGTCCGAAAAACCGGGAGGTTCCAGCCCAATAGGAAACCATCGTGTGGCACCGAAACTTTGCGCCGAATGCCTTGCCCCATAACTGCATCCCGCTCCAACGCTGTCCGATCAACACAGCAAGACAACGGGACCAGGGACACAGGGATGCTGCGCATGCCCACACCGATCGTATTGGACTCCGGGGCCTCCTCCGCCATCGGCGCCGAAGGCCTCGTCCATCGCATTCCCGGCACGCAAGTCGGTCGGGCCGACGCCGTTCGCAGCCGACTCGGCCCCGTCCGGGTTATCGGACGTTTGCTCGTCGCCCTCTCCCGCATGGGATGGATGCTCCTCGACGCCGTCCTGATCGCCCTCGGGTTCTACATCGGCTACGAGTCCTTCATC
>CAYSBQ010000229.1:0-4079 GCA_964429315.1 uncultured Desulfobacterales bacterium | reverse complement strand
AATATTGAGAAGTTACGCCGATCGTAACAGAAAGGTATCTTCGGATAGCCTCCTGGGCTGGGTTTTGCCATATGCACTATTTTTTTCGTCTAATTACCAAAAAAGCCCTGATCGCTCTAGCCATCTTAGCGGCAATAACCCTCTTTTTCGCCTTTCATCTCGGCAAGCTTCACATTGACACATCTATAAAGCAGATGTTGGTTGAAGACCTTCCCGCAACAAAACAATACGACAGATACAAGTCGGAATTCGGTTGGGCTTCAGGTGATATCCTCGTTGTTTTCAAGGCGGAAGATGTATTCTCACCTGCTGCTTTCAAGAAGATAGGCAGACTTACTGACGATCTGAAGTCGCTTCGAGGCATAAGGCGCGTGGTAAGTCTGGACACATTGAAATATGACCTCGATTTTTTGAATGAATGGACGCTGGAGGACCTGAAGCGAAATGTATCTCTGGCTGATATATTCGCAAACCACGTTGTCTCAACAGATGGGAAGACAACAGCCATTGTCGTCGTCTTAAAAGAGGATTGTCAGATCAATTCTACTGCTGAGGCCATTGAAAGCATCCTTGAAAAGCACCGAGATTCAAACAAACCCTTTCAGCTTTACCAAATCGGCGCCCCTGTAATAGGCTATACTCTCACAAAATATACAGAAAAGAACCTCAAGACCCTGCCCATCTTTGCCGGCTTAATCATGTTCATTGTACTGTTGTTATGTTTTAGAAGTCTGCGAGGGGCCTTGGTGCCACTTACATCTGTAAGCATATCACTGATATGGACATTTGGTCTTATGGGGCTTGTCGGCGCCTCACTTTCCATGGTCACAATGATCATACCAGTATTGCTTATCGCTGTGGGAACTGCCTATGCCCTTCATATCATGGCTGCCTATAATGACGAAACCAGGAGAAGACCGGAACACAAAGAGGCGATTGTGGCGGGTCTTGTAAGGATCTGCCTTCCTACAGTGTTGACTTCAGCCACAACTATTGTCGGTTTTGCCTCACTTATCCTTAATGAAATCCAAGTAACGAAGGAGTTTGCCATCTTTTCTTGCCTAGGCCTTCTCTTTATGCTCGCCATTCATCTTACCTTTATTCCAGCAGTTCTTTCCCTTCTCAAAAAACCTAACTTGACGAAAGTTTCCAGCCCTGGAAAACCCTTTTTGATAGAATCCTTCCTGGTCAAGGTACTACGTATCACCATAGACCATCCAAAGGCAGTGATAGTCTTTTCCTCCCTTATCGCCTTGGTAGCTGCAGCCGGTATCTTTCGCATTAAAGTGGAGACCACACCAATAAACTATTTCAAGGAAAAAGCCCCACTTAGGATTGCCTTTAAGGATGTGTACAAGAACCTTTCCGGTATCTATCCTGTTAACGTGGTCCTGCGAAGTAAAAAACCCGGATATTTCAAATCCCCCAACGTCCTGCGGCAGATTGAGGCATTTCAAAATTTTGTGGTGGGAATCGACGGTGTCGACATAGCCACTTCAGTGGTAGACTTGATTAAGTTTGAGGAGCTTTTGACCCGTAACTTTAGAGACAAGGCAAAATATTATGTCTTGCCGGCCGATCCCTTTATTATCCAAGAGGCAGTCAAGAATTGCAGGATGCTCGATGGTGATACGGCAATCAACTATTTTGTTTCTAAAGATTTTTCTAAAATCAATATCACCTGCCGGACCCATCTAACTTCTACGGCTGATTTTATCAAACTTGAACAAGTTATATTGAACTACCTGCAAGATCACCTGCCAAAAGAAGTGCATTATGATGTGACGGGCCTTACCATGGCCATTTCCCATTCCTCCAAGGCTGTAACTGTAGGGCAGATCGAAAGCCTCGGGTTGGCCCTGGTTTTTGTCTTTGTGCTCTTTTCCATTCTATTCGTCTCGCCAAGAGTTGGCTTTTATGCGATGTTGCCGAATTTTTTCCCAATATTGGTAAATTTTGGCGTAATGGGATGGTTCGGAATCGACTTGTGTGTTGCCACAAGCCTAATTGCAAGCATTGCCATAGGACTCGCGGTAGACGACACAATTCACTATGCCTTCCGTTTTAACCACGAATTCAAAAAAAACATTGGCCGTGAGGAAGCCTTGGCCCGCGTAACAATCAGGGTTGGAAAACCTATTGTCTTTACCTCGTTAGCCATTGGGCTCGGATTCTCTGTACTCTTTTGCTCCAGCTTCGTCCCCACTATCATCTTTGGTTTTTTGATGCTGACAACTGTGACCTCGGCACTTTTCGGTGATCTTGTGATCTTGCCGATGATACTCTACAGGATTAATTTGGTTACCCTATGGGACTTTGTTTCACAAGTCTCCGGTCGGGATCTGTACCGAAAAGTAGCCCTTATTGCCGGCATCTTGCGTTCTCAGGCAGGATCTGTTGTCATCACCGGCCCTGAGAAGAACTTTAAGGACCAAGAGGTAATCTTCCAAGAAGGCGAGCCAGGCAATACAATGTATCTGATCTTGAGGGGAAAGGTAATGGTAGAGTGCGACAATGGAGATGGCAAGCAGACTGCAACGGAGCTTGCCGAGGGGGAGGTCTTTACTGAACCAAAGGCAACGTACTGTCAGGGCGGGAACGGCACTGCAGTAGCCCTTGAAAAGACCCGTCTTTTCCAAATCGACAAACGTTACTTCAAGCGCCTAAAAAAGTTGTCTTCCAAGACAAGTCCCGGATTCGTTCATCTTAGTCTGGAGGGGATCCAAGCCAAACGACAGGAGACCGCCCGGGGGGCCGTAAACTGCCGGCATATTGCCAATAGAGCCAAGTTGTATTCTTGCTGGTTACAAGATTCGTAACACGGTTAAAGCCGGCCCCAGGAGGCTGTCCCCAAACTCTCTCCTCACCGTGCTCACCACTTACTGTCTATCCATAAACAAAAAGGTTTTTCACTTTTTAATTCTATTACGCCCTTTATCCTTACAATTATTCAGCATAGCCTGCCCAATTAAATGATTTTGGTTTTGATATTTAATCGGGGGCAGCTTCGTTCTTCAGTTCAATTACCACGTCAACTTATAAACTAATGTACGTCCCGCAAGTTTTGCCGGCAGCGCAGTCTGTTTTGCGAAAAAAAATACTTCAATGCTGACTTAGCTAAAGTAAATTAACAAGTTGGCCGATAAGCAGTGTCATATTGTGAGTAATGTCGCAATTCTGTGACACTCATATTTCACAAAAACCCATTTTAGGAGGGAAGCACAAATGCAAAGCATGAAAAACGACGTCAAGGCAATCACCATGGGGCTTAAAACCCTCACAAAGAAAACCGAACAAATCACCAAAAAGGTGGAGAAGCTCGAAAAGGCCAAGCCTGTTCAGAAACGAACAACCAAGGCCAAGACAATGAAGAAAGTTTCTCTGAAAAAGAAAGCCACGAAAAGGACTGCTCTGAAAAAGAAGGCCACGAAAAGGACTCCTGCAAAGAGGAAAACCATTGTCAGAAAGGCTAAAGCCACTGTCATGAAGGCAAAAGCTGCAACGGTTACAGCTACTGCCCGTGTACTTGGCATAGTGAACAGGTTCAAAAAGGGTGTTAGTATTCCCGTATTGGTGAAAAAGACTCGGTTTGATGCCAAGAAGGTTCAAAATATACTTTCGAAGGCGTTCGCCCAGGGTAGGGTCAGGAGAGTTCATGCGGGTGTGTATGCGGCTGCGTAATCTTGAGAGCTCTCGGACATTAGATACCTAGAAGAAAGGGGCAGCGATTCAGTAATTGTCGCGGCCTTGCAGGTCCCAAGCCCTTGGTGCAACAATTTGCACCAGGGGTTTTTTCGTCCCCACCGAGAGCCTCCACACCCTTCTTGACAGTTAGGCTGTAAGAGGATATTCCAACAAAACTGCTTCTTGCGATTGTCACTATCCAGCAGGAAGTTATATCGGGAGTTCTCTATGTTTGCTGTTTGGCATCGGCCATTGTTTACCCATCGTCGTAGCTGGAAGTTGCGCGGCCGCCGTGAAAAGGTTGCTTGCGGAGGATAGGGGGAGGATAGGGGGACGCCCCGGGAGGATAGGGAGGATAGGGGGACGCCCCTAATATTATAAGATTCTATTCATCC
>CAYSBQ010000228.1:0-4115 GCA_964429315.1 uncultured Desulfobacterales bacterium | reverse complement strand
CGCTTTCTTAACCACGGATGCCATTGTCTGCCGGTCAAAGGGCTTCTGGATAAATCCGGCGATTTTAATGTTCCCGGCCTTGGCTTCATCACTGTTTTCGCTGTAGCCTGTGTTCAACACAACAGGAATATCATCGCGTATCTTGTGTATTTCCCGGATCAGTTCATTTCCCATAAGTTTGGGCATCGTCATGTCTGTGATGATGAGATCAAACGCACCTGGGTTCTTGCGGAACAGAGCCAGTGCCTCAAGAGGGTCGGTACTGCCAATAACCTGATACCCCAGTCTTTTCAGAAGCTTGACGCCTATATCTGTAATGGAAGGCTCGTCGTCGACAAAGAGGATATTTTCGTTTCCTCCGTCATGACCGGCCTGGGCACCTTTGACTGCAGGCGTCTTTCCGTTCTCGATAGATGGAATAAAAACAGTGACCGTGGTTCCCCTTCCCTCCCGGCTTTCTACAAAAATACCACCGCCGTGTTCTCGAACAATCCCTTTCACCACAGCCAACCCCATACCGGATCCCTTTCCGAATTCTTTAGTGGTAAAAAATGGATCGAATATTTTTTCTCTTAAGCTCTCGGGAATGCCCTGGCCGGTGTCTCTGATCGTGATAGCCACATAATGGCCTGGAGCCATATCCAGCTGATTCATGTACTGATCCGTGGAAGACATTTCACGTTTCTCAAGACCTATTTCCAGAAGCCCCCCGTGTTCCTGCATGGCATGCCAAGCATTGGTACACAGATGAATAAGCACCTGATGGATCTGTTCCGTATCCGTTCTAACCACAAGCGCTTCGTCGGAGATCGATTCCCGGATATCGATATTGGCGGGAATGGTAGAACGCAACAGCTTGGAAATCTTTGCCACCAGAGGCCCTATCGTGATTGGCTCCTGCCTGGCATTCGAATTCTGGCTGAAATTGAGCAGCTGTTTTACTACCTCCTTGCCCCTCAGACTGGCATGGTAAATTTCATCTATAAATTCGTAAACGGGATTCGACACCGGCGTATCTTCCTTGGCCAGTTCACTGTTTCCCATTATCGCGGCAAGGATATTGTTGAATTCGTGGGCAACCCCACCGGCAAGGGTTCCGATGGCTTCCATTTTCTGTGATTGCCGAAGCTTTTTCTCCAGATCAGTCTTTTCTTTCTCCATATGGATGCGTTCGGTTACATCCCGAGCAACACCCCTGAACCCTACCGGTTTGTTATCTGAACTCCGAATCAGCGAAACCGATGTCTCGACGTAGCATTCGGAGTTATCTTTACGGATCAGTTTCCAGTCAAATGCCTTGTAAGGCCGGCCTGTCCGGTACACAGTGTTGAATGCCTTGAAAACTTTTTTGGCATTGTCTTCGTCCATGTACTTTCGGTTGCTCATGCCGAACAGCTCATCGCTATCATAGCCGAGAATGCCGCACATGGCTCGATTGAAGAACCTGAAAGTTCCGGAAAGGTCAACTTCGAAATAACCTTCGGTGATATTGGCCAGAATACTGCGATACTTTTCCTCGCTTTCCTGCAGAGATTCTTCTGAAAGCTTTCGAGCCGTAATGTCGTTGCCGATGCTGAGTATTTCCACTATCTCACCGTTTTGGTCGGCAATCGCCCGGTTGGTCCACGATATCCATTTTCGCTCGCCGCTGCGTGAGATATTTTCATTTTCAGAATTGGCAAAAAGCTGCGGTTCTTTAAGAAGGCATGTAATGAATTCCCGCATATCCCGGTCGTCTGAATCCACCTCGGGGATGATCGTCCCAACAACATGCCTGCCCAGCAGTTGATCCGTTGAATAGCCAAAAACAGATTCGGCATACGGATTAACAAAGGTGATACGGCCCTGCATGTCTAAACGCAAAATAATGCTGTTGGCACCTTCCACGAGTTGTCGATATTGGCGCTCACTGGCCTGCAGTGTCTCAACGACCTTCTTTTGGTCGGTAATATCAAAACCAAAAACAGCCAGCCGCCCCACGTCACCGTCTTCGTCCAAGACAGGGTAGATTGAATTCCGGTACCAGCGCCCTGACAGACAATCGTCAAAAATCACCGCTTTTTTAGTAGCTATTGCCTCCAGTCCTTTCGATTTCCGGTTTTCGGCGACATCCGCAGGTACATAATCTATGAGACGGTTTCCGATGATGTCCTCGATGCGCATTCCTAATCTCGTGGCCCCGCTGACGCTTGCGGATAGAACCACTCCATGCAGGTCAATCAGAAAAAGACCGGCCGGAGTCAGATCGATCAATGGCTGCAAATCAATCCCGGTATTGCATCGCGATGGGTGGACTCGCGGCTTGTCTGTATGCTTTTTTGGCATGGGTGTACGGTGCTCCTCGGTTCTTTATGCTCATGATAATAAATGCACTCGCTTAGATAGTTATTGGTCGGCCGGTCATGTATTCGATGACAAGGCGTCCATGAGCCTTTGCATGTCCTCCGGAATGGGTGCCGTAAATGACATGGCACGCTGCTCCACGGGATGGGTGAAACCTAGATGCCAGGCATGCAGCATCTGCCTCTTGACTGACTTCAGCAATGTTTCCAGAGGGGTGTTCTTTTGGTTCTTCCGGCCGCGTTTTCCGCATACATATACGGCATCGCCAACAATCGGATGATGCATGGCTGTACAATGCACCCGGATCTGATGCGTTCGGCCTGTTTTCAGTTCCAGTTCCAATAGGGTTGCAACGGCATAGCGTACCTTTACGTGCCAGATGGTCTTGGCTTCACGCCCTCTAGAACTGATGGTGGACATCTTTTTCCGATCAATGGGATGCCGGCCAATCGGAAGTGAAATAGTGCCTGATTCAGGCCCTAGAACACCATGAACCAATGCCAGGTACGTTTTTTGAACCTCTCGTTCTTTGAACTGCCGACTCAGATTTTCGAGAGCCAAGCGGTTTTTCGCCACCACCATGGTTCCCGTGGTGTCTTTATCGAGCCGATGAACGATCCCGGGTCTTAGTTCTGCGTTGATGCCCCCAAGCTCGGGGCAATGGTACAGGAGCCCATTGACCAGGGTGCCGGTCTCATTCCCGGGTGCTGGATGAACCACCAAGCCAGCCGGCTTATCAATGACGATGAGGTGCGTATCTTCAAACAGGATGTTCAGGGGTATGGCTTCCGGTTGCAGGGAAGGAGGTTCATAAACCGGAATACAGCCTTGAATTTTTTCTCCGATTTTGATGCGGTAACCCGGCTTCTTTTTTTTGTTTTGAATGGTAATATGGCCGTCCTGAATGAGCGCGGCGGCAAAGGACCTGGAACAATCCGACAGATAAAAAGACACTACCCGATCAAACCGTTGGCCGGCATCAGATGAAGCGACTGTAATAACGAATTCACCTCGAGGTGACATCATGTGGATGGGAATTACTTTTCAGCAGGTACGAACAAAGATTCGAGCTCGGAGACGATGGCCTCTTCTTTCGTGTTTCTGGCCGTCGACAGTTCCTTGACCAGCAGACCCTGGGCCGTATCGTAGAGCTTTCTTTCACCAAAAGAGAGATCTTTTGTCAATCGCAGTATGGAAAGATCCCGGAAGACTTCCGCAACTTCATACAGAGAGCCGGTTTTAATTTTATCCATATATTCCCGATACCTGCGATTCCAGGTTTGGTTGTCGATGGTGGATTCCTGCCTGGTTTTCATGACCTCGATAATCTTGGGAATTTCCTTCTCACTGATCACTTCCCGCAAGCCCACAGAAACGACATTCCAGGTGGGAATCATGATCACCATGCCGTTCTCGACGATTTTCATAATATAAAAGTCGTGGGTTTCCCCATTGACAACACGGCTTTCGATTGCTTCGATCTTGCCGACACCATGTGCCGGATAAACGGCCAGATCGCCTACCTCAAATGCTCGCGCAGGCACATCGCTTTTTATATCGGTTTCATTCTCGGGTTTATTTGACATTCTCGCACCAAAAACATTTGAGATACGTGGATCAAACTTAACTTATACGAAGAGGAAATATAACACCCTTGAATAAAACAATCAATGAAAAAAAGGATTGGTGCATCTCTGCACCAATCCTTTTCTAAATACAACGCTTGGATCGTGTCAAACTATATCAGGAACGGTACCATCAGCAGCGCCACC
>CAYSBQ010000227.1:0-4187 GCA_964429315.1 uncultured Desulfobacterales bacterium | reverse complement strand
CTTTATTTTCTTATAAAATATACCGGCTCAAATCCTCATCCTCTACAATGCCTTTCAGTTTCTCCTGTACATACTCCGCATTGATTACCAGTTGTTTTTCGGTAACTTCCGGTGCGTCAAAGAGTACTTCATCAAGAAGACGTTCCATTACTGTATGGAGTCTCCTTGCCCCTATATTCTCTGTACGGTCATTGACCTCTGATGCTATCTCCGCTATAGCAGAGATAGCATCGTCTTCAAACACCAGGTCTATGCCTTCGGTCTTTAGAAGCGCTTTATACTGAAGGACAAGGGCGTTTTTTGGTTCGGTCAATATCCTAACAAACTCCTCTTTGCCAAGAGACTTTAGTTCAACCCTGATTGGAAATCGGCCCTGAAGTTCCGGAACCAAATCAGAGGGCTTACAGGCATGAAAGGCCCCAGAGGCAATAAAGAGTATATGGTCGGTTTTGACCATGCCGTACTTTGTCGTCACCCTACATCCCTCAACAATTGGCAATAAATCCCGCTGAACCCCCTCTCTGGATATATCGGGTCCATGCCCCCCTTCCCTGCCAGTCACTTTGTCGATTTCATCAAGAAAGATGATACCAAACTGTTCCACCTTAGTAATGGCCCGCTTTACTACCCTGTCCATATCAACCAGTCGCTGAGCCTCTTCCTGGGCAAGAAGCTCAAGTGCCTCCGGAACCTTTACCTTTCGCTTTTTCGTTTTCTTGGGAAACATACCACCCAGCATATCTTTGATGTTGATATCCATCTCTTCAAGCCCCGCAGCAGAGAATATCTCAACAACCGGAGTGGCATGTTCTGCCACCTCCAGGTCAACATAGCGATTGTCAAGCTTTCCGTTATGCAACATCTTTCGAAGCTTATCGCGGGTTGATATCGGTTCTAACGAATCTCTTTTTACCAGCTCAAGGGTCTTTTCTTCACCCTCAGACTCTTCCTGAGACTTTGATTCCCTCTTTGGCGGAAGGAGAATATCGAGCAACCTTTCCTCTGCAATGGTTTCAGCCTTTGTCTTTACAGCTTCTTGCTCTTTGGATTTCACCATGTTGACGGCAAGCTCTGTTAAATCACGAATCATGGACTCAACATCACGCCCCACGTATCCCACTTCAGTAAATTTGGAGGCTTCTACCTTTAAGAAGGGGGAATCTGCCAAGTGAGCCAAACGTCTTGCAATCTCGGTTTTACCGACTCCCGTGGGACCAATAAGGATGATATTCTTTGGTGCAATCTCATCTCTCAGATCTTCAGGAACCTGCCTGCGCCGCCAACGATTTCTCAAAGCTATGGCCACAGAACGTTTGGCATCATTCTGACTAATAATATATTTGTCTAATGCGGATACGATCTCACGCGGGGTCAATTTTTTCATAAGTACTCCATGGTAATATTTTCATTCGTATAAACGCAAATCGAAGCGGCAATCTTCATGGCAGCTTCCGCAATTGATTTTGCATCCATTTGTGTATGATGAGCAAGCCCCATAGCAGCCGCCTGAGCATAAGCCCCGCCCGAACCTATTCCAAGAATCCCTTCGTCGGGTTCAATTACATCACCATTACCAGATATGAGAAACATATTAACGGAATCAACAGTCAGGAGCAGGGCTTCCAACCGTCTAAGATACTTGTCAGTTCTCCAGTCCTTTGCCAATTCCACGGCCGATCTGGTTAAATTGCCATTGAACTGCTCCAATTTTCCCTCAAAGCGGTCATAAAGGTTGAGAGCATCGGCTGTAGCTCCTGCAAACCCCACGAGTATCTTATCCTTATAGATCTTGCGAACCTTTCTGGCTCGGTGCTTCACGATTGTATCCTTTAAGCTCACCTGGCCATCACCTGCCAATGCCACATGGTCACCACGTCGCACCGCAAGTATCGTAGTCCCGTGAGGATTCATATCTGTATGCTCCATATTAACCCCAATCTTTACTTAGTGTCTATCAACGAACTTATAGACCTCGACGGAATATCTGTAAGCCGGTGTCCGTTCAGAAATGGTAGATTTTGGTCCAAGACAAGGCCGCACAAGGGTTTTTACCGCAGTCGCGGCAGGGCGCTGCGTCGAGGATAAAAACCCGCGGAGAACGCCGTATTGGGCCAAAATATGCCCTTTCTGGATGGACACTAGTCCCTAGGATGCGCCTTATCATAGATCTCCATCAACCGGTCCATGCTCACGTGGGTATATCTTTGCGTTGTTGACAAGCTTGAATGCCCAAGCAACTCCTGCACTATCCGAAGGTCCGCCCCAGCATCCAGCATATGGGTGGCAAATGTATGGCGAAACCCGTGAGGAGATATAGGGCGCATTAACGCTAATTGTCGATTTGCCTTGTCAATAAGTCGCGCAACGGAACGAGCAGTTAAACGCCCACCAAATCTATTCAGAAACAACGGTATTTTGCCATCCCAGTCTCCTTTCGGAATACCGGTTTTCGATATTTTGTCTTGCCCCCTCTGATCGAGATAAACTCGCACACAATGAAGCGCCCTTTTCCCCACAGGGGCCAAACGCTCCTTGTTGCCCTTGCCACAAACCTTGATCAGGCCCCTTTCAAAATCAACATCCCGAACATCCGTGCCGACCAACTCTCCTACGCGTACTCCAGTAGAATAAAGCGTTTCTAAAATAGCCCTATTCCTCAAAGCAAGGACCGTATCTCCCTTCATGCCGTTTAACAGACGAAACATTTCATCTACAGTCAAATAGCTCGGTATAGTCTGCCCCCGCTTGGGTGTGATAACTGCATCAGCCGGATTTCGCTCGATCATACCCTTTTTCACCAGGTACTTAAAAAAGGACCTTAAAGCAGACAGTTTCCTGGCAATGGTGGTTTTCTTGTGTCCTTTATGTAAAAACCCCAGATATGAGCGAATTACCACACCATCTATGTCTGAATCATGCGTATCTATGCTCCATCCAAACTGCAAGCCCAGGTATTCAAAGAATTGCTCAAGATCCCTTCGATACGCCCGGCAAGTGTGAGGCGAAAACCCCTTTTCAACCGATAGTGATTCAATAAATGTTTCAAGTGATGTTCTCATAATGAAGACATTTCATCACGACCAACGGCAAATGTACAACACAAAGTCAATGAGAAGTCACAAAAAAACCTGACAATTACCACAATGTTTGTATTAATCAATAAGAAAATGACGGGGCGTTAAAGTCAATAAGACCCCTAATCTCGGCCCAATTGCACACTTCTTGG
Organism: uncultured Desulfobacterales bacterium; assembly: GCA_964429315.1. Taxonomy (GTDB): domain Bacteria; phylum Desulfobacterota; class Desulfobacteria; order Desulfobacterales. The sequence goes on along the minus strand of CAYSBQ010000227.1, from coordinate 961 downwards.
AAGGGATGCGGATAACAATTCCAGGGCTGGTGAAACACAAGGGGAGTAATGTCTTGCTTCTGTATTGAAAAACAGACGTCAAGACAATCTTCTACAAAATACTCAATTCCCCGTTCTTTAAGCACATCGGCTTTTGCCTCAAAGCTTCCGGTAGCAACCACTTCAACGGGATGTAATGCCGGAGGCAGCATCTTGTTTACCCATTCTTCAATAGCTGAAACCGTGGAGCGGGCTGAAACAAAAAGGAGCGGCCCTTCCTGGACAATTGCAGAAAGCACCTTGCAAGAGCCATCTATCGGTTCAAGCTCAACGTCAAAATCGCCTTCCAGTATCCTGGCCAAGATCACGTTTATAATCTCTGGGGCTATATCCAGGCATTCTTCTAAATAGTACTGGGTAATATCACTGTATTTGATATGGTTTATACCATAGTCTTTTCTGGCAATTTGAAGGAAAAGGGTCATGGTATCTGCAAACACGCCATCGATGTCAAAGGCTATCTGCCCAGGACTGATCATATAGGCCTACCGTTATGCAGCCCTGCGTGTTTTTTTCTTGAGCCGACTGATGCGACGGCGCAATACTTGGTCTTTGTTTTTGTCCTGTTCCGCCTTGGCATCTCCCCTGCTTCCTTTAAGTTCTCGGATCTCCTTCTTAATTTCCCGTATTGACACACTCGATTTCTTTGCCTTCTCATCAACAATCCCGCGCGCTTCCTTTACAGCAGTCAACAATTCAACCTTGTTCATCCCATGGACGCCCACAATATCGGGAACTTTTAACGCAATTTCACGTAATTCCTTGGCTGTCATACGGTCTAGTGGTTTTTCTTTCTTTTCCTTTTTCTTCCCCATAACGTTTTTCTCCTTTTAGTAAGCTCTTAATTAGTTTACATCCACGGCGACGTTGACACGTGCCAACAAGTTACCACGCCGTGTCCATTCAGAAATGGTAGATTTCG
>CAYSBQ010000226.1:0-4193 GCA_964429315.1 uncultured Desulfobacterales bacterium | reverse complement strand
ACTATGTCGTAGCCTCAATCAATCTTGCTTATGTGTATATTGCGAAAAGCGAATTCATAAGTGCCCAAAGAATCGTGGACCAGCTTAACATGGCTAATCACCAAAATGCAGAGGCTGTGAAGGCAGAAGTTAATAGGTTTTTCAAACGGGAAGAGGGAGGAGGCATTTAGTGGGCCATTCTGCTTATGATATTAAAGTCGTCATTTTGTGCGGAGGCCTCGGAACAAGGCTTCGTGAAGAAACTGAATTTCGGCCCAAGCCAATGGTCAACATCGGAGATCGCCCAATTTTATGGCATATCATGAAGTATTATTCGCACTTTGGATGTCAGGATTTTATTTTGGCTCTCGGATATAAAGGTGAAATGATCAAGAATTATTTTTGCCATTATGAACTGATGAATAACGATGTGACCTTAGAGCTTGGGAGATCGGAGAATCTACATATTCACTACTCTCACGACGAGATCGGTTGGAAAGTCACTCTGGCGGATACGGGTGAGAAATCGCTAAAGGGCGCGAGATTGAAAAAAGCGGGAAGATATATCGCCGATGAAACCTTCATGGTGACCTATGGAGACGGTATCGCCAATATCGATATTCATGCCCTGCTGAAGTTTCACCATGCGCACGGGAAAATTGCCACTGTTACGGGGATTAACCCAATGGCTCGTTATGGAGAATTGAAGGTGGTCGGGGATCAGGTGACCCATTTCGCCGAAAAACCAAAAAATGGAGCAACCCTGGTGAGTGGCGGCTTTTTCGTATTCAACCGAAAAATACTAGATTATCTGACGGAAGATATTTCCTGCGATCTTGAGGTGGGACCCTTAGAGCATCTCGCCAAAGAGGGGCAGTTGATGGTTTACAAACACCGAGGATTCTGGGCTTGTATGGATACATGGCGGGACATGGAATATCTCAACAAACTCTGGGATGACGGCCAGGCTAAATGGAAGACCTGGAAGTAAATAACTACGAGTTAATTTATGTTTAACAATATCTATTATAACAAAAAAGTCCTCATCACAGGGCATACCGGTTTCAAAGGTTCTTGGCTGACGCTATGGCTCACACAAATGGGCGCAAAGATCACCGGTTATTCCCTCCCGCCGCCGACAGAACCCAACCATTTCCACTTACTCAGTATGGGCATAAACTCCATTATTGGCGATACCCGTGATGCAGAAAAAGTGAAACAGGTATTCAGAGAGCTGCAACCGGAGATTGTGTTCCATCTTGCCGCTCAGCCTATCGTCAGGCTTTCTTACAAAGATCCGATTGAAACTTTCTCCAGCAATGTCATAGGGACCGTCAACATTCTTGAGGCATCAAGGGCGAGCGGCTCTGTTCGCGCCATTGTCAACGTCACCAGTGATAAATGTTATGAAAATCGAGAATGGTCCTGGGGTTACAGGGAAATCGATGCTCTGGGCGGATTTGATCCCTATAGTGCTTCGAAAGTATGTGCTGAAATAGTGACGAGTTGCTGGCGGAATTCATTTTTTAACCCAAAAGATTACGGCAGTACCCATAATACGCTTCTTGCCAGCGTTCGGGCTGGGAACGTCATCGGGGGAGGCGATTGGGCAGCCGACCGGCTGATCCCGGACATCATGCGCGCCGTCAATCAACAAGAAAAAGTACAGATTCGGAATCCACATGCCACCCGTCCCTGGCAACATGTGCTTGAACCATTGAGCGGATATTTGCTACTCGGCCAAAAACTTCTGGAAGGTCGGAAAGAATTTGCCGAAGCTTGGAACTTTGGACCATCAGAAGAGGAAAATGTCTCAGCAGGTGAGATTGTCCAACAGGTGAAAAGGGTTTGGCCAAAAACCGATTATGAAATAAATCAAACGCCAAATCAGCCGCACGAGGCGGGCATGCTCAGGCTCGATTGCTCAAAAGCCCGCACAATAATGCAATGGAAACCGGTGTGGGATAGCAATACCGCAGTCGAAAAAACGGCTCTATGGTATAGAGCTTTTTATGAATCTAAAGAAGTATCAAGTCTTGATGATATTAACAGTTATATCGCAGAAGCAAAAAGGAAACATATTCTTTGGACCGAAGAATGAACTTTGTTAAAGTGCCATTAGCTGGAGCTTATGTCATTGAACTTGAACCGTTCCTGGATGAGAGAGGTCTCTTTGCACGAACCTTTGGCCAAGAAGAGTTCGCCACAATCGGCTTCCATAAGCAGATTGTTCAGATCAACCATTCGGTTACCAGGCAAAAGGGGGCAATCCGGGGAATGCACTATCAACTCCCACCGGCTTGTGAAATAAAAATTATCCGATGTGTTCAAGGGGAGGTTTTTGATGTCATGGTGGACATCAGGGCGGGTTCACCCACATTTATGCGATGGTATGATGTGAAATTGTCCAAAGACAATTTTCGAATGGTTTATATCCCGGAGGGATTCGCGCATGGATTCCAGTCTCTTACGGATAATGTCGAGTTGATTTATCTGTCTTCCGCATCTTACAGCCCGGAATATGAGCGTGGATTGCGATTTGATGATCCCGCCCTGGCGATTAAGTGGCCATTCCCTGTAAGCGTCATTTCCCCCAAAGATCAGGGTTGCCTTTTTATTGACTGCAACTTCAAGGGAATCGAAATATGCTGAAGGCTGGAGAGACAAGACGTGTTGCAGTCACCGGTGCCGGCGGGTTCATTGGAAGGCACGTGCTTTCTGAATTAACGCGGCATTCGGTAGATGTGGTTGCCTTGGTTCGAGATACAGGAGATGCAAACTCAGCCGACCTTGGGACCGAGATATTCCCACTCGATTTAGCAAACCCACCAGACCAAGCTTTTGAGCTTCTGGGCCGTCCGGATGTGCTGATTCACCTATCTTGGGGAGGCCTGCCCAACTACCGTTCACTACATCACATCGAGCAAGAATTGCCGATGCAGTATCACTTTCTGAGCGAACTTATCCGTGCGGGGCTTTCTGCACTCGTTGTATCCGGCACCTGCTTTGAATACGGCATGCAATCGGGTCAATTATCAGAAGAACTGGAAACTCATCCGAACAATCCCTACAGCTATGCTAAGGATGCCCTCCGTCAGCAACTTGAATACCTGCGTGCAACCCAGCCCTTTGCGCTCACATGGACGCGGCTTTTCTATCTGTACGGTGAAGGGCAATCCGAAAAATCCCTGTGGCCCCAGTTGAAGCTATCTGTTGAGCGAGGGGATAAGGTTTTTGATATGTCGGGTGGGGAACAGCTACGAGACTATCTTCACGTAACAGATGTTGCAAAGTATATTGTTATGATGGCTTTAAATAGGGCCAACATTGGCGTAGTAAATATCTGTTCCGGAAAGCCGACATCGGTCCGCAGTCTTGTAGAGGACTGGATTAAAGAAAATGGATGGGAAATCAAGTTGAATTTGGGCTGTTACGCGTATCCGGACTACGAACCGATGGCTTTTTGGGGAGACCGTAATCGTCTGGATCGCTTCTTGAACGGCATTAAGGATAAAGAATGACTCATGACGAAGTGGCTGAAAGCTGGAAAGAGGTTGTTGAGCTTTGTGCAGGCTTGGAAAAGAACGTTGCCGCGGTGATAGACGCCGTGGCTGCAGGTGTTGTGATTTTTGGTGCAGGAATCCAAGGTCGATTTGCAACACGATATCTCAAAAATCTCGGGGTAAGGATCTGTTGTTTTACTGATAACAATCCGGATAAACAGGGGACACTGATAGATGATATACCTGTTGTTCCACCGCATGATTCAGCAGTAGCGTCAGCACCCATTATTCTCATTGCGAATCGCCATGCTGTGCTGTCCGTACGCCAGCAACTGGACCATCTGCAAATTGCCAACCTGTCATTCGACGCGTTTTTTGTAGTAAGCAACAAGGATCGTATCTCCCATGTCCGCAACAATTTATTGAGTGACGACCGCTCACAGCTAAGCTACGACGCAATTCTGAAAACGATGCTTACAGGAGACAATTCTTATTGTGCCTCGGTTATGGAGGGTAACCAGTATTTCGCCCTTCCTGAATTCGTAAATATCGGGAATGATCACTTTGTCGATGCCGGTGCATATGTCGGCGATACATTAGAGAAGTTCATCTGGTCGAACAGTGGCGTTTTTATGAAAATTTATGCGTTCGAGCCAGGAGAGCCTCAACTGACCGCAATGAAACACCGGGTTGAGAGACTCTGCCGAGAAT
>CAYSBQ010000225.1:0-4254 GCA_964429315.1 uncultured Desulfobacterales bacterium | reverse complement strand
TGAATACCGCTGGCCACGACGGGTATCTGGTTCGGACCGAGCAGCTTGCCCAGGTCGAGGGCCCTGGTCAGATGGGTTTCAAATGTCGAAAGATCCCGGTTGTTGATGCCGATCAGTCTTGCGTCGGTCCTCAACGTTTTAGATATGTCCTCCAGTGAATACACTTCCACCAGTGCTTCAAGATTCAGCTGCCTGCCTAGCTCAAGATATCGCTGGAGCTGGTCCTGGGTCAAAATTCTCACAATCAACAGGATGGCATCAGCTCCCATGGCAGCCGATTCCAGCACCTGGTATTCGGATATGATAAAGTCCTTGCGTAAAACCGGAATGGCGGCCACGGCCTTTACCTGTCTCAAATCATCAGGGCCGCCCTTGAAAAACCGGCTGTCAGTCAAAACCGATATGGCGGCAGCACCGGATTTTTCATAGATCAGCGCCGTCTCGGCTGCATCGAGGGATTCACACAACAGGCCCTTGGAGGGGGAGGCCCGCTTGATTTCAGCAATAATGTTCACCTGCTCCGGTCGGCTCAAGGCCCGGATTAAAGATCGCCTGGGCATGTCCTGGCGAATGGTTTTCTTGAGCGTTGCCTCGGAGATGGTTCGTCTGGCGGTGGCAACTTCCTGTTGCTTGTGTTTTACGATGGTTTCCAGAAATGTCTCAGCCATGAATTGGGTCCTTTTGCTCTTTCTGATATCTTCAGGCTATCCAGCCTCGCGGGTAAACTGAATCAGCTGTTGGAGTTTGTCTTGAGCCGCGCCGGAATCGATGGCCCGGCCTGCTAGATGGATACCCGTCTCGATGTCGTCGGTCTCACCTGCCACCACCAGGGCCGCACCGGCATTCAACAGGACGATATCCCGTTTGGGTCCCTTGTCACCTTTCAGGATGCCCAGGGTAATGGCTGCGTTCTCAGTCGGGCTGCCCCCTGTCAGATCCTGCCCATGGGCGGTCCGGTTAAAAAAGGGTTCGGGCGACAGATCATAGGTCTTGATCCGGCCGTCATTCAGTTCGGAGATGCGTGTCGGGGCACACAGGGATATTTCATCCAATCCATCGTGGCCATGGACCACAAAGGCGCGCCGGGTTCCCATGCCCTTCAGGGCCTGGGCAAACATTTCCGTCAGTTCGGGCGCATACACCCCCAGGAGCTGGCAATTCGCACCGGCAGGGTTGGTCAGGGGCCCCAGCATATTGAAAACAGACCGGATGCCCACTTCTTTTCTGGCACCGGCGGCATATTTCATGGCGCCATGATACAGCGGGGCAAACAGGAATCCGATATTGATTTCTCGAAGCCCCTCTTCAACCACTTCCGGATCGAGATTCAGGTTGATGCCCAGTGCCTCCAGAAGGTCGGCACTGCCACATTGACTGGACACGGAACGATTGCCGTGTTTTGCAACCGTGACCCCGCAGGCGGCCACCACAAAGGCCGTGGTAGTGGATATATTGAAGGTATGGGTTCCATCCCCCCCGGTCCCGCAGGTGTCGAGCACAACGGAAGGGGTTGTCTGGATGCGGGTTGCCTTTCTGCGCATGGCCCTGGCAGCACCGATCAACTCTTCAAAGGTTTCCCCCTTGGTCGACAAGGCCCCCATAAATGCGCCGATCTGGGCAGGCGTGATGGCCCCCGATAAAATTTCCGTGATCATCCGCGACATGCTTTCCTCGCTCAAATCCTTTCCATTTATAATCTCTTCCAAACCGTCTCTGAACATAGAATTCCTCCTTTCTAATTTTTTGTCAGCGACAAAAAATTTCTCAACATGCGTTTGCCCACGGTGGTCATGATCGATTCCGGATGAAACTGGACACCTTCGGTGGGATGCTCCCTGTGACGGATACCCATAATCTCACCGTCATCCGATTCCGATGTAATATCGAACACCCCCGGCAGCGTATCCCTTCTCACGACGAGTGAATGATACCGCATGGCCTTGAACGGAGAGCGGATATTCTGATAAATGGCTTTGCCGTCACTGGTGACCTCGGATGTTTTGCCATGCATGAGGGACCTTGCAGAAACTATCTCAGCCCCAAAGGCCATGGCAATGGCCTGATGCCCCAGGCACACCCCCAGCAGGGGAATTTTCCCGCTGAAAGCCTGAATGGTATCGATGGAAATACCTGCACCCTCAGGCCGTCCAGGGCCCGGTGAGATAACGATAGCGGATGGGTTCAATTCCCAAAGCCTTGCCACGGTTGTCTTGTCATTGCGAAACACCTGAACCTCCGCGCCCAACTCCGCCATATATTGGACCAGGTTAAAGGTAAACGAGTCATAGTTATCGATCACAATGATCATGGCTTTTCTCCTTATGCTTAATTCTGTACAACGTTGAAACTTTTCACTCGAACCCTGAACGATAGTATGCTGGAAAGCTGCTATCTGCAGTAAGCCGTCAGCCACCCTGGGACCCTTGGATCCTCGAACCCTTGAACCCTATTCTTTAATCATCTCAAGGGCCTTCTGGATTGCCATGGCCTTGTTGATGGTTTCGGCATACTCCTTATCCGGATCAGAGTCGGCAACAATGCCTGCCCCGGCTCTCACGGTCAGACGGCCCTCTTCGATACAGGCCGTGCGAATCGTTATGGCCAGGTCCATGTTGCCACTGAACGAAATGTAGCCCACTGCGCCGCCATACGGCCCCCGCGGCTCTGTTTCGAACTTGGAAATCAACTCCATGGCCCGCACCTTGGGTGCGCCGGTCAGGGTTCCGGCCGGAAATGAGGCTTTCAGCAGATCCCAGGCATCCAGGTCATCCCTGAGGTCGCAGCAGATATTGGAAACCATGTGCATGACATGCGAGTAGCGTTCGATGATCATGAGATCCGTTACCTGCACGCTTCCAGTCTCGGCAACACGCCCGAGGTCGTTTCTTCCCAGATCCACCAGCATGAGGTGCTCGGCTTTTTCTTTCTCATCTTTGAGCAGTTCGTCGGCCAGGGCGCGGTCCTCTTTTTCTGTTTTACCCCTTGGCCGGGTACCGGCGATGGGACGCAGGGTGGCGATCCCATTTTCAAGACGCACCATGGTTTCAGGCGAAGATCCCACCAGGGTAATATCATCCAGTTTCATAAAGTAGAGATACGGGGATGGATTGATGTAGCGCTGGGCTCTGTATAGAAGCCATGGATCGGGTGACGATTCATAAACAAATGGCTGAGAAATGACGGCCTGAATAATATCCCCTTGATAAATGTGTTGTTTGGTTTGCTTGACCATCTCCTGGTACGATGTTGCCCGGGGGGATACCTGCAGGGTGGGTTTGTGTGTGAAAGTCTTTTTGTCGGTCCTGGGAAACGGTGTCTCGATAATGCGCATAATCTCTTGAATGCGACCATAGGCTTTGTCATATATGTCCCGGGGTGCCATGCCGTCTGAAATAAAAGCCGTCACAACGCAGTAAAGCGTGTGACGGATATTATCAAAAATGATCAACTCGTCGGGCAGAATAAAATGAGCCAGGGGTTTGGCAGCAGGATAATCATGGGCAATGGCCTCGAAAAAAGAAACCATCTCGTAGGTTAAATAGCCCACGACCCCGCCCCAGAAGCGCGGTAGTTCGGGAAGCTGTGCCGCTGAATATCGCTCCATAAAGCTTTTCAGAATCTTCAACGGATCACCCTTATGGGGAATGCTTTCCGATTGATCCGCTGCCTGTATTTCTACTGTCTCGGCATACACCTTGATGTGATATTTTGCCGCTATTCCCAAAAAGCTGAAGCGACCCCAGCGTTCCCCTCCGGCAGCACTTTCCAGCAGAAAAACAGGCTCGGGGGTGTCGTAGAATTTTTGCAGGATGGAAACGGGCGTTTCCGTATCCGCCAGAATCTCCACACAAACCGGTACCACATTGAATTTTTTTGCGAGTATGCAAAATGTTGCCTTGTCAGGCAATTGATTGATCTGCATTGAATAATTCTCCTTCCCGGGTTGCACAAAAAAAGGGCCGTGGTTGTAACCACGGCCCTTTTTCGTGCATAAAAAAACCGCGGCATATCGAGCTGCCGCGGCTTGTTTTTAGTCTATGTCACTTATGGTACTATAAGCATAAAACTCCGTTGGCAGGCCTGGATAGCTTAACCTGCCACCACCAAAATCGATTGTTTGTCAGTATTGAATCATTCATAGCGACAGCATTCCTACCACAACAAAGAAAGGTTTTCAAGTATAGTCTTCTCCAATTTAGTTGTAGAAGAGGGTCCCAGGATTCCAGGGGTCAAGGATTCAAGTGTTTGTTTTCC
>CAYSBQ010000224.1:0-4292 GCA_964429315.1 uncultured Desulfobacterales bacterium | reverse complement strand
AAATTCAAAGCTTTCACCTATTTGACTTCAACTAATTGGGAGAAGATCCTTAAATTTTAAATGAGCGTCCCGCTCCACGGACAACTAATTCTCGATCCGATTTTGGACAAGAGAGGGGAGTATTATAGATTCTATCAGGATGAAAGCTGGAAGAGGCTTCTGGCGCTTGAAGGGGGCCATTCCCGGTGGGGTGATGACGCAAACAGCTTGTCGTGAAGCCATCTGTGGAATCCTTGGTCTGGTTGGCCGCATCAGGCGGTCTGCAAAGGGTGGTGGGCCAGGACTCCCTATAAGTTCTTTTTGTGAAAAGGATATGAACGTATTCTTCGGCTACTACGACCTCTGCCCAATGAATCACGATGAAACAATCCTTCTTGCAACGCGGGTTCCTGTTTTCAAGAAAGGGATGCCGGCCACAGGTCCGATGGATGTGGGATTTTACAGAACCAGAGAGAAAGAACGTGTTTTTCAGAAGGTCGGCACTACGAACACATGGTGCTGGCAGCAAGGTTGCCGACTGCAATGGTATCCACTGGACGAATTGGGGAAAAAACAAACCATTCTCTACAACACCATGGTGGGTGGCAATTATGGAAGCGTTATACAGAACTTGAAAACAAGGGAGTTCCTCCGGTTCTATGGACGTCCTATCTATGCGGTGACCCCGGATGGAAGGTGGGGACTTTCGTTAAATTTTTCTCGACTGGAGCGGTTGCGCCCAGGATATGGATATTCGAACCTCAAAGACCCGACAAAAGGAATCTTGGCTCCAAAGGAAGATGGCCTTTGGCGGGTCGATATTAAATCTGGCAAATCAACTTTACTTTTTCCCGTTGCAGATGCTGCTTGTTTTCACACTCTTGATTCGATGGCAGGAGCCGAACATTATTTCAATCATATCTTGAGTAGTCCAACGGGGGAACGCTTTCTCTTTGTGCATTTGTGGGAGGGAACTGAAGGGCGGTTCGGCAGGCTGGTCACATGTGATATTAATGGAAACAACTGGTGCCTGCTAAATAATGAAGGGCATAGTTCTCATTATACTTGGAAGAATTCCAGTCACATACTTGCCTATGCAACTCATAAAGAAATTGGGACGCATTTCTTTGAATATGAGGATCTCACTGGGTTCCGCAAGATGATAGGAGGGCGTGTTCTAGCAAGCGACGGGCACCCGTCGTACTCTGCCGATAAGCGGTGGCTGCTTTTAGATACCTATCCTGACCTCTATCGTGAACAGCATGTGTATCTGTATGATATCGTGAATGATAGTATATCTCCTTTGGGAAACTTTCATGTGCCTGTTTTCTTTCAAGGGGACCGTCGGTGCGACCTTCATCCGAGATGGAGCCCATCGGGGCACTATGTCTGCGTGGATGCGCCCTTAGAGGCAGGAAGGAGAGGCCTTTGCGTTTTCGATGTTCGCTCGGCAACCTAAAGATGCTGTTATGGAGCACCTGGGAATGAAAATTATCTCTTATGTTCCAGGCCTGTTGATGTTTGCTTTGTTCAACCGGATAGAACTTCGTTACCTACTTCCCGTTCCGCGAATTCCGGATCTAGTTGAAAGGGGGCGTCGCCGAGCCCTTGTGCTGATGGGTGCAAGGATTCCGCCCGGCTCCTTTGTGCGGAGCGCCCTCTATATTACTGCACCGAGGTACCTGACAATGGGCGATGGGTCTAAGATCGGTCCAAGGAGTCAGTTGTTTCTATATGCTCAGTTAACCATAGGCAACAATGTTGAAATAGGGTCAGATTTGATTGTTCACACGGCAGAACATGTATATGAATCTCCGGACAAGCCCATCTGCAAGCAAGGCGCTCAATACAAACCGGTGCGTGTGGGCGACAACGTCTACATAGGGTCCAGGGTCACGCTTTTACCCGGGGCGTGCGTGCAAAGCAACGTCGTGATCGCCGCCGGGGCGGTTGTGAGGGACACGCTTGCGAGTGGATATGTGTACGGAGGCGTTCCTGCAAAACCACTGAAGCGGCTTCCGGGGGGTGAGAAGTAGAGTAGAGAGCAGCCCTCCCTCATCAAACCGTGCGTGCGGTTTTCTCCCGCCGTGGCGGGACTTTCCGATATTCTTCACCGCAAGGCATGCACATTCGTCCAGCCTGCTGTTGCCGGCACTTTGTAGAGCCCAGGGATAGTTATAGGTGGTTATAGGGATCAGGCCTAGTCTAACAAATGTAAATAACAACACAAGGTCTCCAAAAAGGAAGTGAGCTATGCGGTTATCGGGGGCGAAGGTATCTCAAAGGTAAAAATGTATTATCTTAAAAAGTGAGTTGGTTATTTATTTCTGCCCGTCCCTACCCTCTATAGTGTTGATGAAACAACCACCGCCACCGCCGCCGGAAAGGCCACTGACCTCCCCGGAATCACCAGGTGCCGTTTTGAAACCATAAGCGAAAATATCCCAGTTTCCGTTCGTGTCGCCGGAAACAAGATTGCTGGCGTTGGATTCAAAGGCGATATACTGGCCGTCTTGGGAGATAGCCGGATACTGGCTGTTGCCGTTTGCCTGTTTGCCGTCGGAATCCACACTGATCCTTATTGTTTCACCAGTATTGCGGTCATAGTCAAAAATATCGATAGAACCATTGGCGTCGGAACTGACCAGATTGCTCGCGTTTGAATGGAAGGCGATATACTGACCGTCTTGGGAGATAGCCGGGTACTGGCTGTTGCCGTTTGCCTGTTTGCCGTCGGAACTCACACTGACCCTTTCTGTTTCAATATTGCCGTCTTCATCAAAGGTATCATCGCCATCGGTATCGCGGTCATGCACGAAGACATCGGTCAAACCGTTGGTATCGCCCGCGACAAGATCAGTAGCAATAGACTGAAAGGTGATATATCTTCCTGACTGTGAGATGCGAGGCAAGGTACTATTTCCCCCCAAAGCCTGGCTTCCATCTGAGGCAACACTCACCCTGACTATTCCAATATCGCCGACCTCGTCGAATACCCCGTCTTCATCGGTATCGCGGTCATGCACAAAGACATCCGTGGAGCCGTTCGTGTCCCCAGCAACAAGATTCGTAGCAACTGATTGAAAGGCGACGAATCGGCCGTTTAGAGAGATAGTGGGCATGGTACTATTTCCCCCCAAAGCCTGGCTTCCATCTGAGGCAACACTGACCCTGACTGTTTCAATATTGCCGTCTTCGTCAAATACGCCGTCTTCATCGGTATCGCGGTCATGCACAAAGACATCCGTGGAGCCGTTCGTGTCCCCAGCAACAAGATTCGTAGCAACTGATTGAAAGGCGACGAATCGGCCGTTTAGAGAGATAGTGGGCATGGTACTATTTCCCCCCAAAGCCTGGCTTCCATCTGAGGCAACACTGACCCTGACTGTTTCAATATTGCCGACCTCGTCGAATACTCCGTCTTCGTCGGTATCGCGGTCATGTACAAAAATATCGATAGTGCCATTGGTGTCCCCAGCGACGAGATTGTTATCAACGGACTGAAAGGCAATGTATCTTCCGTCCTGCGAGACGGCGGAAGCAGTGCTCCCATTGTTGACCTGAATCCCGTTTGAATCCACGCTAACCCGCACGGTACCTTGGGCCCATGCCGACCCCGATACCACACAATGAATAGCGGCCCCAAAGAGAAGAGCTATCCATAGCGAATATTTCTTCATCAACTCCTCCTAACATGGCTTAAGCCTGTAATGCCGAGAAGTCACCCCTGTTACGCTACGCCCTTTCCTTGCAACTATCGTGCAAGACCTGCGAATAACATTTATTCTTATATTATTCAACTGTTAGAGACTTTTACTCAATAGCGGCAGTGTAAAAAATTAAACCCAATCACGTCATTTGGGAAACATGCTTCCATTAAAAGTGAACAAAAATACCACTTTCCCTAGCTTTGCAATACTCCACAACCAACGAAACGGGACACTTCAGGATTTTATTCTAAGTTTACAGAGTGCACTATATCCAGAGGGTCAGCTATGGCATGCAAAAGGTTCTAGGAGAATTCGAGCACATCATCTTGCCAATATCTATATTATGTAAAAATAACAGCTTACGATCGGATATCTGCAGGAAATTGAGGGAACTATCAAGTTGAGGCACCACCTCTTCATCTCAATAATTCAACATAATCAATTACGTTATCTCTTCCACAGATTATTTTTTCATATGACAACTTTGATGAAATCGTAAAAAGTCAAATTTAGACGGTTTCGTAAAAAGTTCAAATTCAAGGCGTGCTTACTGTCCTCAAGCCACTCCAGTGGCGCAATTTTTGTAATCATGAGGCGTACTTA
>CAYSBQ010000223.1:0-4350 GCA_964429315.1 uncultured Desulfobacterales bacterium | reverse complement strand
CAATAAAGCCACGGTGAAATCAACACCCTTTTCCATGCAGGCATCTTTGCTGCCCTCTACCAGATATTCTTTGTCTTTTTCAGCTTGATTTTAGAGAATTTAGCCTAGTGTCCGTCAATATAGGATTCCATCGCCCCCTTCAAGGGGGTGAAAAGTTAGGTGAGGGATATTAAGCCAAATGGTTACACCCTCACCCTCAAGGGAAAGGGGATTTATGGATGAACACCGGTCTAGCATCCCTATGTTATATGCCCCAAACCTTTGCCAAAAAGGTGCCAACGCACACCTTCGTTAGATAGAATACTCGAAAAGTACTAATTAATCCAATACGTAATATCGATGCTCCGGGTCTATTTATATTGAAAATATCTATGCTAGTCTTGAGTTTCGTAGCAGATCACAAAAAAACAAAAGGGGCGGGTGATCCATGGTTTTAAGTTTTTGAGAAACCCACAGAAGCCTTCTGCGTCTGTGCATCAACTGCCGGCCCAAGGTTACATCTGGCTTTCCCCTCTTAACGTTGAAAATGCTTTCCCGCTAATATCACCCTTTCTCAAAAGAAGTAGCCATAGGTAAGCAAAAGAAAGAAGCACGAAACATGGGGTTTAGCAGGGATGGGGAAAGGGTAGCACCGCAGTTAGGCATATTCACTCCAAGAGAAGGGCAGAGCATGCCCCCTCATGCTCTGCCCCAAAAAAGGAAAGGAGGGGGAGGTTTTTACTTCCGATCTAACTCGATTGCATCAACAGGACAAACATCAGTACAAGCCGCACAGTTTGTGCAATTGGCTTCTCCAGGGCGTGTCTCCATCTCACAGGTCTTCCGACACTTATCGCAATCATTGCAGGATTTGTTTTTGTAGTATTTTAATATCGAAAATCGTTTGAGGATTTCCAGAATGCCGCCTGTGGGGCATAAATAGCGACACCAAAAATGAGGTATAACGATTCCAAGCGCAAGGGCGCTAACAACAAAAAACGTTCTTACAAGCCATAGACTATCAGCATGCTCGAAAGTCAACATGGTAGACCGAAAAAATTCTCCCGTGCGAATAGGGATTGCCCACCTTGGATTGTTCATTCTAAACAAGATAAAGAGAGAAAGAACCGCTGCCACGTATTTCCCATAGCCCAGTGAATTGTCAACGAACCCCTTAATTTTTCCTTTAAGCAAGGCAACTTTCTCCAGCAGTTGCGATACCATTCCGCCTGGACAGGCATAACTGCAAAAGCTCCTACCGAAAACAAAAACCGAACCAAGCAAGAGCAGCAAGAAGCTTAACCAAAGCTTCTTGCCGGGACACTGGATAACCGGACAGTTCTCACAACTCACGTACGGCACAGCGAAAGGACACCGAAACACGCCAAAATAGGAAAATTCTCCCAGGAAAAAGAGAAAGCCAAGTTGAATCAACCGTCTCCTCCAGTGAATTTTTGCTAGACTAAACATCTTTCACTTCGTATTTTTGTGTCAATCGTTTCCCTTCTTCGGACAGGGCTGGGATGAAACCGGCCTCCTCAAAATAGGATTGTCCCTTTTCTGAGGTAATGAAGGTTACAAAGTCTTCGGCCAGATCCCGATTTTTCGCCCATTTCATAACCCCAATGGTAAAGGGAATAGGTGGGGGAGGCATAAACTTTTCGGGAATTTCAATGACCTCGAATTGGTCTTTGAATCGGGGCAGCTTGGTAATTCTGTATTCGACCACTGAAACATCGGCCTCTCCTTTAGCCACCATCGGGACCTCCCGTTGTACGCAATCCCCCAGTCTGACGGCATTACTTTTAGCCTCCTCCAAAATACCTGCGTTTTTGAGTAAAACCATGGTTGCCTTTCCTCCAGGAGGCGATGCATCGGGAGAAAGCAGCACTCGGATTCCCGGTTTGGCAAGGTCTTGAATACCTTTTATCCCAACCGGATTTCCCCTTGGCGTAATGAGGACGTATTTTGTAAAGCAAAGGGGACGGAAGTGCACCATTTTGCCTTGGGCCTTTAACTCCTTTGCAAGGGCTAAGACTCTGGGGCAGAACACTTCGGTTTTAGCATTTGCCAGTAAAGATTTGCCCAGAGCGCCAGCGAAGGCGCCAGTGTAGGCGATTTTGCAACCTGCCGTCACTTCATAGTAGGCATTTGCCGGCGCAAAAGCTTCTGCTAATCCGCCACAGGACCAAACCTGAAGATTTTCGCCTTGAAATGTGCCGCCCAGTGTCTTTGATGGAGAGGCTAAAGTAGAGGCAAACGCTAATCCTGCCCCAGCAATAAATTTTCTTCTCGTTATGCCATTACTGCCTTTTTGCATAAACATGACTCCCTTCCTGGTATTCCAACTGCATCAGCGCTGCACTGCTTGCACTTATTAAACACAGGGAGAATGCGTGCACACCGTTTTCTGAGTTCCGCCATATAGGCTAATGAAGGTTTTGCCTTTTCCCTAAAGGCACCTCTCGGAATGAGGGGCATGGGATTGTATATACATGCTCCGAGCTTGGCTGCCATGTGGGCGATGAACTCTATATGGGATCCATTGATGTCAGGGACGACAACAGTATTTACCTTGACGAGCATACCCGCCTTTGTGGCCATCTCAAGCCCTGCCAGTTGATTTTCTAACAGAACCTTCGCACCATCTATTCCCCCCAAACATTGTCCGTTCTTCCTGATTCGAGACTGAAGACGGGCCAAAATATTCGGTTGAATTCCGTTGATAGTTATTGATAGATGTTGGACTCGCATCTCTATCAACCTCTCCATCGAATCGGGAAGATTTAGGCCATTTGTGCAAAGGCAAAGTCTAGCCATAGGAAAACGATTTCGAATGAGTGTCAAAGTCCGAAACGTTTCCGGATTAGCCAGAGGATCACCGGGACCGGCAATACCGACAATCGAGTCGAGCCCGAATTCCTTAAGGAATGCTACTGTCCTACTTAGTGCCTGTTCAGGTGAAAGAATTTGAGCAGCGCTTCCAGGGCCACAGCCTGACGAGGCAGGCGCGGAAAGTTTTCTTTCGCAATATAGGCAGTGAATGTTGCACTTAGGTGCAACAGGAAGGTGAATTCTTGCGATCCTGTCATGCGCTTTGTTGTTCATACACGGATGGTTGGGCAGCATCGCACGCGATAGATCGGAATGTTTATTTGACTGGTTACTTACCGAAAAGATCTTTGGATCACTCTGAAAATCCAAAAGCTTGGAAAATTTCATATGCAATTCCCTTCTGGCAGTCACCTCTAAATATAGAAAATTCCGATTCAATGTCTCGTCGGTCTGTTTTGAAACCTTATGCAGAGGATTCCTACCTCAGCTTCTTTTGTAACACAGCCACTCCTTGTTGCTTTGAAGATATCGATACCGCGTGGCTGTGTGCTGGCGTCCCACCAACTGCTCGGGATTCCTTATCTCAAATTTTCCGGATTTCAAACGACATCATTCAAGTTACTTTACACTATTGGTTGGATAATCAGCCTCTTTCCATGCTTTAATCCCACCAGGATGACGGTAGACGTTTTTGTAGCCGAGTTTCTCCGCCCATGCAGCGCCATTATGACTTCGGGTGCATTTCACAAAACCGCAATATACGACAATCGTCTTGTTATGGTCCGGCCCCAGGAGTTTTTCATAATCTTCCTTGGTTTTTCCGTCTGTTTCCCCTGTGTCCCAGGTATTCATATCGGGAATCGGAAAGAGAAACTGCACCGCACCTTT
This sequence comes from uncultured Desulfobacterales bacterium, assembly GCA_964429315.1. Taxonomy (GTDB): domain Bacteria; phylum Desulfobacterota; class Desulfobacteria; order Desulfobacterales. Next base: position 648 of record CAYSBQ010000223.1, on the reverse strand, counting down.
CACATGATTCTTTTTGTAACTCGCTTCAAAGGGCATGGTATCTACAATGACCATGTCTTTATTCTGGTCGATCCATGCCTTGAGTTCATCGGTAGTCACAATCTTATAGCCACCCCGTTCCACTTCTCGCAGAAGCTTGACCGCGCTCGCTTCTATTCCCAACTCTTTTTTCCCCCAGCAGAAGCCAGTACTAGCCACCCCCAACATTATTAACAAAAAAAATAAGAATGATGAAAAAAGCTTTCTCTTAAACATACTGATAACTCCTCCCTTCCAGTATTTGAAAATCCGCTACTCTATAGCGCTGAGCAATGGAATTTAGAATACTGAAAAAGTAGCAATAAATCCAATACAAAATATCGATATGCTTGTATGGGGGCTATAGAAAATATCTATGATAACTTTGTGAGAATGCGAAAAAGACGAGGATGGGTTTGAGCGTGGTTTTCTACTTAGTGGCAATCCATAAATGGCCCTTTTCCCTCTGAGCGGCGTTCTCCGCGGGTTTTGCGCCTACGGCTTGAGAACAGTACGCCTGCGACGTACGAAAAGTACGTCTCGGCGTAAACCCTTGTGCGGCCTTGCTCAGACAAAAAATTGCTCATTTCTGACCGGCCTGCTTCCTTAAATGCTCGCCTTTTTTAGCGG
>CAYSBQ010000222.1:4123-4360 GCA_964429315.1 uncultured Desulfobacterales bacterium | reverse complement strand
TATGGAACAGAAATTTATTGATACCCTGGATTTAAGTGATTATGCGATTATCGACTATCAGGACGGGCAGGGCAGGGGAGTTAACTTCTACGTTGCCTATTACGAGAGCCAGAGGAAAGGAGAATCAATACACTCACCTGAGACATGCCTTCCCGGCGGTGGCTGGATTTTCGATGAAGCAGGAGATGTGACTATTCCTGTCGCTGCATCTGACGGGAAACCGATGAAAGTAAACCG
>CAYSBQ010000222.1:0-4113 GCA_964429315.1 uncultured Desulfobacterales bacterium | reverse complement strand
CGGGCCTTTATGCAAAAGGGTGGATACAAGCAGCTTTCCTACTACTGGTTTCCCCAACGGGGAAGGATTCTGACCAATGCCTACCAGCTAAAGATATTCACTTTCTGGGATGCCCTTACAAAACAAAGAACGGACGGGGCCTTGGTGAGAGTGATTACTCCAGTTAACGAGTTTGAAGATTTAGCGAATGCGGAAAAAAGACTCCAGGGTTTTGTGGGTGACATAGTTCCCGTTCTGGAGGAGTACATTCCTGGAAAGGATTTGAGATAGCTTCCGCCATTCAATCTGTGTTGTGACCTTATTGGCCAGTTGGTGTATTTCTGGTTTCAGACCAAGAATCAGAACTCAAAGACAAGTTGCGTCATCATAAATGGATTGAGAAACAGCAGACAATGGCCCGATTGGTATCGTGGAAACTAAAGGTTTTTTTCGCTTCTTTTATGGTTGGCTGCGTTTTTTTCTTGTTTTTTGGTGAGCGTTTTCTGCAGGTCCACGATGATGAAGGGCAGAAGGCCGATGCGGTGGTTGTGTTGGCAGGTTCTCAAAAAGAAGACATGGCAAGGTTGCGAGAAGGCGTTGGCCTGGTGCGGGAAGGGCGCGCTGACTATTTGATACTTCCCCTGAGATATAAGAGCCTGAGATGGTCTTGGCTGGTCAAGCACTATCAGATCGAGGCCAACATTTCCCAAGACAAAATTTACATTGGAAGAGGTGAAGGCGTCGATAAAAAACGATATGAAAAATTCGGGGGCACCTATAGCGAGGCGCAGGAGACCATCAGAATCATGGCGCAAAGAAACTTGGCCTCTGCCATCATCGTGAGTTCTCCATATCACATGCGGCGGGCCAAAATGGCCTTTGAAAAATCCAAAATAGGGTATCCACTTCACTTTTTCTATCATGCTGTTCAGAAAACATCGTATGAACAGGGCCCATGGTGGCTTGACAAAGTCCGTTTTTCGAGAGTGCTTTCCGAGTACCCGAAACTCATCGCCGGTTTTTTTGTTTACCAGTAATGCTGCATTGAGACGGATGGCGTGTACCTCCAGATGAGTCCAACCAAAATGATGTAACAGCTCAAGGCTGTTTTGGGTAATTATTAGACAGGATTTATGGGATTAGCGGGATGTTTTTGGGACAAAATCAAGATAATTTTTCAAGTGGTAAGCGGCTCATTTTTATTGATACAGAGGGCTAACCCAACCGGATTATTGAAATGATCTTATTCTCCACCTTTCTCCTATCCATGTTCATTACCATAGCTCTAATACCCCTTTTCAGGAGATTGGCCATAAGGATGCAGGCCTTGGACTATCCTGATGCAAGAAAGGTCCATCCTTCTCCTATGCCAAAGAGTGGGGGTTTGGCCATGGCCATAGGTCTCTTTGTGCCCGTGCTTGTTTGGGCCCCAATGAACGATCTTACGAGGGCGATTTTGATTGGAGGGGCAATATTGGTGGTTTTTGGGCTGATTGATGACTTTAGAAACCTTGGTTACAAGGCAAAGTTTGTAGGACAGTTTGCTGCAGCTTTCACAGTGGTTCTCTATGGAGGCGTAAAGATCCAGTCTCTTGGAATGCTTCTGCCCGATGGTGTCCTCCTCCCCGATTGGCTGGCGATCCCTTTTACTCTGATTGTCATTGTCGGAGTAATCAATGCTATTAATCTTTCTGATGGCTTAGATGGGCTGGCTGGAGGCGTCTGCATCTTAAGTTTTTGTTGCATAGCATACTTGGCCTACCAAACCGGCAATTTGGTTGTGGCCATATTCTCTATAGCCATGATCGGTACGATTATCGGCTTTTTGAGATTTAACACCTATCCGGCGGTTCTTTTTATGGGAGACGCCGGAAGCCAGTTATTGGGTTTTTCATCGATTACCCTGTCCATTCATCTTACCCAGACAAACGCCCCTTTGAGTCCCTTGCTCCCTTTAATCATTCTGGGTTTCCCTATACTGGACACCCTGACAGTGATGTCTGAAAGGATCTCCAAAGGAAGGCTGCCCTTCAGGGCGGACAAGAACCATTTGCACCACAAGCTCCTGAGACTCAACCTCTTTCACACGGAAGCCGTTGTAATCATCTATTTTCTCCAGGCCATCCTGGTTTCGTTTGCTTTTGTCTTTCGATATTACTCAGACTGGCTACTTTTGTTTGGATACATTGTTTTTTCGGGTCTGGTAGTTTCCGGATTCCTACTGGCGGAAAAGGCAGGTTGGCAGGTGGGCCGTGGTTTCATCGAAAAACGATTAAAGGTTAGGCTAAAACCCCTTAGAAATAAGCAAATCTTCATCAAAACAATATTTAAGGCTCTCCAATTGAGCTTTCCCATTATCCTGGTTTCTTCAGCCTTTTTGCCTAAGACCATCCCACAGCCTTTTTCAGTCGCAGCGCTGGTTATTGCCGGCATCGTTGTTGTAACGTGGCTATTTAAGAGAGATTGGCTCATTATTGCACTACGCATTGCAATCTTTTCATGTATTCCCTTTCTCATCTATTTTGCTGAGGTAAATACAATATCCGGGATAAACGGTTATTTTACCTTGACCTACAGGCTTGCCTTTGCCGCGCTGGCGCTCCTTTGCATCTTTACTCTTAAATTTTCCAGAAGGGGAGGAGGCTTTAAGACCTCACCGGCTGATTTCCTCATCCTTTTTATAGCGCTAGTTGTTCCAAACCTGCCGGATCCGCAAATACAGGGCCTGCACATGGGCTTGGTGGCGGCAAAAATAATCGTCCTTCTCTTTGCTACGGAGGTTCTTATTGGAGAGGTACGAGGAAAACTCAGGCACCTTGGTCTATCCACAATTGTTACCCTGTTGGTTATGGGGGTAAGGGGTTTTCTGTAACATTTTCGGATTTTTTACCCAAAACAGCCTTGAGCTGTTTTGGGTAAAAATGGTAAGGTATGATTACGCTTCTATTATGGTACTATTATGGATCCCATCGATCTGATCAGAGAAGGTAAAATCCATCGGTATTTTCGGGCAACACGAAAACTAAATGTCCCGAATCTTGTGTTCCACATTACCCAAAGGGCAGCCGGGAAAGAACCGTCATTTTTAGAAGACGATGACTATCTGGCCATGTTAGGGCTCCTGAAAGAAATCTCTGAGAACTATTCGTTGGAAATGTATGCATTTTGTCTTATGCAAAACCACATACATTTGTTATTCAGCCCAAGGGAACCAAATCTTTATGATGCCATGCGGGACTTGTTTTCCAGATACGCTATGCGATTCAACAGTAAGTACGAAAGAAAGGGGCATTTGTTTGGTGGGCCTTACAGGCAATCCGTGTGTTTAGACGACAGTTATCTTCTGGCCGCTTCGCTGTATATTCACCATAATCCTGTAAGGGCCGGCCTAACTACCAATCCTAATAAATACCGCTGGTCGTCTTGCAGATTGTATTGTGGCGACGGCGCTCCAAAATCCTTTGTTAACTCTGATTTTATTTTGAAGTTGCTTTCCGAAGGTGAAGTTTCAAGAAAAGAAAGGTACAGGCGTTTGTTGAAACAGGCGGGCGAGTTGGAAACAGGACAAGTCTTAGAACAGGAACATGCCATTGAACAATTCCGCTCAAAGCTTTCATCGATGTTTCCTTCATTTTTTAAACGGATTGCCGGGAAAAAACAGGTTGCCGGATTTTCCGGCATAGATCTATTAGACATAGAAGAGTTGGAGGAGCAGATTAAAGCTGTAAGTACGGGCCAATCCCCGAATAAACCTGAAAGCAAGAAAGCTAAGAGACATCTCATAGAACAACTCGTTTCCCGTGGTTACAAACGTGGGGAGATCGCGGAACGGCTTGGTGTTTCCAGAAAAACCGTTTATAACATCCTTAAAGCTGCGAGATAAACAAAACCATTTTGTGACTACTCACGTAGTCAGGCTGAAGCTGTTTAGACTGAAGGCTGAAGGAATAAAAAAAGAACGATTGACGAACTTTGGTGGAAATAGAGAAGATTTTCGCACCAAACATGGCTTCAAAATGAGCCGTATTTCAGTTTTTCCTAACAGCCTTCAGCCTATCCACCTGAGTAGTTACGCCATTTTTTACCCAATTCAGCTCAAGGCTGTTTTGGGTAATTTATGGCAAGTTGTTGCTG
>CAYSBQ010000221.1:0-4411 GCA_964429315.1 uncultured Desulfobacterales bacterium | reverse complement strand
GGGCGTAAAAACTCCCCCACTGCAAGGCATTGATGAGGTTCTGCATGATGAAATTAAAGGTCATGCGGTGCTCTCCCAAATACAAATAGGTTCGCCCACCGTGCACAGGCACGGCGGGCGTATGATTTAACAACCAATAATCAACAAAACATAAAACCGTAACACGATATTATTTCGGACACACGGATTTGTGAAATGCGAATTGACCGGCATCATTAATCTGGACGATCACGGCACATTTTTTGGGATCGCCGTCCGGCGTAAATGTCATGCTGCCGGTGATTCCCGGAAAGTCTTTGACCGCGGCCAGGGCGTCTTTGACTTTTACACGATCAGCCTTGATGTTTCCGGACAGACCACGGGTATCTTTTATGGCCTGAACCATCAACCCGATGGTATCCCAGGTCAGGGCGGCAACGTCATCGGGCGTCTTCCCATAGGCGGCAACATATGCATCGATAAACGCTTTGGTGGCGCCTTTGGCACCTGCCGCTGCATAATGGGTTGAAAAGTATAAGCCTTTGCAGTCATCGCCGCAAAGACCCATCAGGTCTCCACCACCCCAGGCGTCTGCGCCCAGGATATGCTTTGACCAGCCCATCTCTTTGGCGGAACGGATGATAAGGGGAACCTCGGAATAATATTGGGGGACGAACAGCACATCGGCTTTGGACATGACGATATTCGTCATCTGGGCCGAAAAATCTTTGTCGCCGGTGGTGAATGATTCAAAGGCGACCACGGATCCGGATCCATGCAGTTTTTCAAATGCTTCTTTGAAATTTTCAGCCAGACCCTTGGGATAATCAGCGGCGATATCATAGATGACGGCGGCTTTTTTGGCCCCAAGCTCATCGGTGGCAAAGTTGGCTGCCACGGGTCCCTGGAAGGGGTCAAGAAAACAGCCACGGAAAACATAAGGTCGATCCAGTGTCGTGTTCGGATTGGTGGACCACGGGCTGATCATGGGAGTGGCGTTGTTGTTGGCAACCTCGCCGGCCGGAACTGCCTGGCTGGAAGACTGGGGCCCCACGATACCGAGAACGCCCTCTTCGGTAATCAGTTTTTGGTTGATCTTGACAGCTGACTCGGGTTTGTACTCGTTGTCCTCATAGATGAATTTCAGGGTGTAGGCCTTCCCGCCGACATTAACGATTGGGTTGTTCTTCAGGAACATTTCCGCTGCGTTTCTCGATGATCCACCTACGTCCGGGTTGTCGCCGGTCAGCGGAATATTAAACCCGATCTTGACCACGTTGGCAGCCCATGCAGCAGGCGTAAGCAACAAAGCAACCATTGCCAATGATAAAATGAAAAAGGCACCTCTTTTCATGTCAATCTCCTTTTGCTTAGATTTAGTGTTGTGGGTAAAGAAACACGGCTCTCTTTTCAGAATGGTGGATTATGGTGTAAAATTATTTTCATGTCAATAGGTAACATGGCTATCTTTTTGTGCAACTAAAGTTGGGAAAGAGGGTTCCAGGGTATGAAGTTCTGAGGGTTCAAGGCATCGAACCGTTAAAAGAAAAGGTCATTATCATTACGAAGGGAACTACCCCGTGGCAAGGTGAGGGGTAGTTCCTTGATGGGTTTTAAATATCATCTAAGGCAATTGGATTTAGGGCCGGTCTTGACCCAAATAAATATTGTCATCTTATGTTTCGATAAACGCCCTAAACTTAGCAAGTCCTTCTTTGATCTCCGCTGTATCAATGCCCGAGTAGGCCAGTCGAATATAAAAATTGTTTTCACCCTTAATGGGTCGGCCAAAATGCATGCGGGTGCAAAAAGACACACCGGTCTCCTTTAATACGGTTTTTCGAAAATCATCATAGTCGGTCAGGCCCTTTTTCTTCATGGCTCCGGTGACATTTGGATACAGATAAAAGGTGGCGTTCGGACGGAAGCAGTGGACACCTTCAATACTGTTGAGAATATCCACAGCCGTATCCCGCCGTTCTTTAAGGGTTTTTAAAATATTCCCGGCCTCTGTCTGATCTCCCGTCAAGCCCTCGATGGCGGCATACTGGATGAAATGGTTAGAGCAGGACTCGTCATTGACATTGAGTTTGGAAACCACGTCGATAATCTCCTTCGGGCCGATGGTGGCTCCCAGGCGCCAGCCGGTCATGGCAAATTTCTTTGAAAATGTATAAAGGATGACACATCGTTCCGCCATTTCCGGCAGGGATGCCAAAGATGTGCTGCGACCCTCATAGCGGATGTCGAAATACGCTTCATCACACAGTACATATAGATCGTGTTTGAGCACCAACTCGGCTATTTTTTCAAGCTGCTCCCCAGAGCATTCGGCGCCGGTTGGGTTTTGTAGATCATTCAGGATCAGCAGCTTTGTGCGTGGTGTGATCTGGTCTTCTATTTCATCCATGTTGATGTCAAAATTATCTTTTCCTTCCACATAGCCGTAAGGCAGGCCTTTACCACCATGGAATTCGATTTGTGACTCATAAATGGGATACCCCGGATTTGGGTATAGTACCTCATCGCCTGGGTTCATGAGTGTCATAATGAACTTACTAATTGTGGGTTTGCCGCCGGGTTGGATGGCAACATTATCCATTGAACAGGCGATGTCTCTAGACATCCTGATATCTGCCGCCAGGGCTTCCCTCAATAACGGCACACCGGCATTGGGACAATAGCCGGTTTTGCCGTCCCGCATTGCTTTGACAGCCGCCTCCATCACATTGCCGGGTGTGATGATGTTCATGTCACCAATATGAAAAGGATACACCTTGTTGCCTAGAGCCGCAAAATCGGCGGCCTCGGCTGAGACGGCAAAAGCGGTTTCCGTTCCCAGGCGAGCAATACGGTTTGCAATTTTCATTTTTTCTTCCTCCGTTTAGGTGTTGTGGCACAGACCTAGTTGGCTGATGAAACGAGACCGCTTGTTCGCAACATATGGCCGCAGAAACGTCATCCACCCGACATGACACCAGGACAGATGTGCTAGTTCATCATGAGGCATCTATTAAAAGTTTTGCGGTTCTCTACAATGCTCAAGTTATCACCGCGATGAGGCCTATGGGTATTGGGCCGGAAGCCGGGCAACTGTTTGAGACGCTTAGGCGGCGTTTGGCCAGCCGCAACTCAGAGGAACTGACCTGTTCCCAAATACCCGTATTGAAGATTTTTATTTAGCAAACCCATCAACGGCTGGCCTTACGCCGCTTTTGCGGCGAGTTTTGGCCGGCTGGAGGGCCGATGCCCATAGGTCGGCTGGACCACCTCACTTTAGCTTTGTTTGGTTTATAGGTCCGCAGTTTTATGACTGGAAAAACTCACGTATCGCACGACAAACACCATCTACCTGCTCGTCGTTTGTATGTATATCGAAGGGAAGAGACAACACTTCCTCCTGTGCTTTTTCACTTTCGGGAAAGTCGCCCAAGCGGTGGCTGAGAAAACTGAATGCCTCCTGCAGGTGTATGGAAAGCGGGTAGAAGATTCCGGCTTTGATGCCCTTCCCTGCAAGGTGGTCGAAAAGTTCGGCGCGTCTTGATGTTCTTATGGTGTAGTGGGAAAAACCTTCAGTTACCTCTGGCAGCCCAGGCGGCAAGGTAATCCCCTCTACGCCTCGCAGTCCCTGATCATAGGATTCTCGTATTTGCGATAGGCTTTCGAGAATAAGGTCGACATACTTCAGTCTAACCCTAAGAACCGCAGCCTGTATGGTATCTAACCTGCTCGAAAAACCGATGAACTCGTGAATGTACTTTTTCCTACTTCCATGGTTCCTTATCATTTTGATTTTTTCCGAAAAATCATCGCTGTCCGTTGTAATAAGACCGGCGTCACCGTAGGAACCTAGAGGCTTGGTAGGATAGAAAGAGTATCCGGCAAACTCCCCGAAGCTGCCGGCCTTCTTCCCTTTGTAGGTAGCTCCGAAAGCCTGGCATACGTCCTCAATGACATAGATACCGTGCTTCTTCGCAAGATCCAAAAGCGGATCCATATCGACGGGAACACCATACATGTGGGCAGGAATAATCGCCTTGGTATTCTCGGATATTTTTTCTGCTACCCGGTCAATTTCGATGTTACAGGTGCGGGGGTCGATATCAGCGAAGACCGGTTTCCCACCTTCAATGACCACTGCCGCAGCATCGGATACAAAGCAAAATGGGGTTGTAATGACCTCATCGCCCTCCTGCAAATCAATTACGTTCAGTGCTATCCGGAAGGCATCCGTGCCGGAATTAAGACCAATCGCGTGCTTGACGCCGAGGTAATCAGCCACCTCAATCTCAAAGGCATGTACGTCCTCTCCAAGGACAAAATCCTCTCGCTCGACAGCCCTGCTCAGGGCTTCCCGCATCTCCTGAGATAATTTCTCCCAATCCATTTTTTACATTAGTCCTATCGGCATATCAGTGCCTTATTATTCATG
>CAYSBQ010000220.1:0-4432 GCA_964429315.1 uncultured Desulfobacterales bacterium | reverse complement strand
CTGGATATCACTCGCAGTGCATTCCACAAAATTACTCAAAAAGACCGCAAAGAAAGGCCATTGTTGCTTTTTTGCCCCCTTTGCCATGTTGTTTATGCAATTACAGGGTAAAGCCTCCACGACATTGGCATATCCTTCTTCGGAACATTAACGCGGGCCCCATTCTTGCATAACTTTAATTTTACGACGGTTATGCCGATAAATAATAGTCTCGGATCTTCATCGTTATTGAAGGAGAGGCTACCCAGAAGGGTCTGGTTTGGAGAAGGGGCCTTCAATCGTATCGTCTGTTCAGATATGAAAGGACTCTCCGCAGGAAATGGCCACCCCGAAATGGGACGTCTGAACAGATTCAACATGTTTGCCGGCTCGGGAGGTTCTTTTGGCGAAAATTGACGCGTTGCTGAAAATGATGATTCAACACAATGCTTCTGATCTGCACGTCTCTGCGGGTGAACCTCCCGTACTTCGTATTGATGGACAGCTACAACGTGTCAAATATCACGATCTTTCACCCAACGAAGTTGAAGTACTTTTGTTGGAACTTCTGGATGAAAACCAGATAAGTATTTTCAAAAAAAGAAAAGACGTCGACTTTGCATACGAAATAGAAGGCAAAGGGCGTTTCAGAGCAAATGTCTATATTGAAAAGAAGGGATATGTGGGGGCTTTTCGACTCGTTCCAACTGAGATAAAGACTTTAAGAGAGCTAATGCTCCCGGAATCCGTTCAATCGCTGGCCCGACTAAAAAGCGGTCTCGTACTGGTCACGGGATCTACTGGCTCGGGGAAGTCGACAACCCTTGCAGCTATTATAGATCTCATTAACAAAGAACAGAATTACCACCTCATTACCCTTGAAGATCCCATTGAATTTATCCACCCGAGGAGGAAATGCCTGATTCATCAAAGGGAAGTCGGGTTCCACGTGGAGAGTTTTTCCGACGGTTTACGGGCGGCTTTAAGGGAGGACCCGGATGTCATACTGGTCGGCGAGTTGAGGGATTTGGAAACGATTCACCTTGCCCTGACTGGCGCTGAAACGGGACTTCTGGTACTCGGAACCCTGCACACGTCCAGTGCGGCCAAAACTGTGGACAGAATCATCGATGTTTTTCCATCAGACCAGCAACCGCAGGTTAGGACAATGTTAAGTGAGTCGTTGCGAGGCGTCATTGCCCAGCAGCTCATGAAAAAAAGAGACGGAAAAGGACGTGTAGCCGCGGTCGAGGTGATGATCTCAAACATGGCCCTTCAAAATCTTATAAGAGAAGGAAAAACCTACCAGATAGAATCAGTAATTCAGACGGGAAAAAACGCCGGCATGCAATCGATGGAAGAAGCCGTTAATAATCTTGCAGAAGCCGGCTTAATTGACGCTGAGAAAATCACTGCGAGAAACCAGGAATCATAAATCCCCGGTCTCTCACCAGGTACTGGAACGATCAAAAATAGCCGGATAGTGGCTAAGGATGAGGCATGCACGATATATCAACCCTGCAAAAATATTTTATAGACAACAGCTTGCTGAGTGCAGATGAGTTTTTTCAAGCTCAGGACTATGCATTGACCCGCAACATATCCGTAGAAGAGGCGCTCTTGTTCCTGGAACTGGTCGACTATAGCGAGTTGGGCAAGTACCTCGCCGCTGTTTTTGAAAAACCCTATATCCCGCTGCTGAAAGAGGCGCCTTCTGAAGCGATGAAATCATTAATCTCCGTCAAATTGGCGGGGCGATTGAAGGTTTTTCCGGCAAAATATGATCCCAAAAACAAGGGACTTATCCTGGCTGTCGTCGACCCAACGGCGCCTCAACTGATAGACGAATTGAAGTCGACCCTTCCACATGCGGCCAAACTTTCTTTTTCCGTAGCCTCGGCGGCCGAAATCGAAAGGGCCATTGAAGCCTTTTACATGGGCAAAACATTGACGACAGCCGCTGTTCTCGAGGTTCCGGAAGATTTTTCCATCTTACCCGACCAAAAGCACGCGGACCAGGAATTGACTCTGGACGACAAGAACGGACGTCTGGAAAAAATTGTGCTGTTGGAAACCGACGGGGCCCGTGCCAGAGCTATAAAGGCGTTACTGCACACCGAAGGTTATGATCATGTGACATGGGCCATGTCTCCCGCAGATGCAAGCAAGGAGCTTGAAGAAATAAAGCCTGATTTGCTGATGGTAAACGGCCAGACCTTTCGCCCTGAGGGACCTTGGCTGACGGACGTACATAGTAAGACCGAAATTCCTCCCATCTCCTACTACGAGATTACGCCATTCTTATTGGGCCAGGAATACAGTTATCGCCACATGAGCGAAGCGTTGGTCAATGTGATCACATTTCTTGTGCGAAAATACTTACAAAATAAGCCCGACAGGCTCAAGGAAACAGTCGCGCGAGTGAAACACTGTAAACTTGTTGCCTTGCGTATGAGGTTGTCTCGTAGTCAGGTGGACAGTGTCGTTCTCGCTGCATGGTTGTCTGAGAAGCAGGTTGGAGACGAATTCCTGAAACAGGCCGCAACCCCCTATCGATTACACGAAATCGTGTGGCCTAAGCTTGGAGATAACACTTGCAGCAGGGTGGAAGCGACCATATTGGATACCGTGAAAAGGTACCATGCCTTTGTCAAAAAACACCTGGAAGCCAGTGCAGACGCAAATCAAATCAGAGAGGCTTTAAATCGCCAAATGTCCGACCCTCGTGGCGGGGCCGTCATTGAAACACTCCTTCAGGTTGTCAAGGAAGAAGACTTCCTGGACGGCGTTGATCGGAGATTTTCCGCACACATTCTAGTCGTAGATCCACAGACCGCTAAAAATTCGCCTGCATTGCTTCGACTAAGCAACGAAGGCTTTGAGATTCAGGTCGTGAAAACGGCACAACAAGCAGTGAAGACAATCTCTGCATCTACCGTGGATTTGGTCATATCTGAGGTGGCCCTCGGGGACACAAGCGGTTTGAAACTGTGTCGCGCCATCAAAAGAAAACGGGAAACGGGTACCATTCCTTTCCTGTTTCTGACTTCAGATAAAGGGGAAAGACTCCAAGCCGAATGCCTGGAAGCCGGTGCAGACGATTTCCTTCAAAAACCGGTAGATATTGAAGTCTTGGCCTTGAAGGCACAACGTCTCGTCAGCTTAAAACGGTCCAACCGATCGGCCGAGGGCGTACACGGTTCCCTAACAGAAATGAATTCAACTGATTTGATTCAGAGTCTTTCTGCGGGAGAAAAAAATGTCGAAATACGCCTTGAGCATGGTGGTCGGAACGGAAGAATCTATATGCATCAGGGCGAAATAGTACATGCAGAAACAGAAAATCTACACGGAGAAGAGGCCGTTTATGCACTTATAGCTTGGCAGCAAGGCAACTTCAATATCGTTTCTTGTGAGAGTTTTCCGCCTCAAACGATTCAGAGCCCCCTCATGTCCCTGCTTATTGAGGGAGCCCGCCGTGTGGACGAAGGAATTGACGGATAGAGAGGCAATATTGCTGAAAATCCACAAAAAAAGAAAGACGGCGGAAGTGGTCTTTGCCGACGAGTGGCGACAGGAAGGCACTTTTTTCGTATCTCTTATGTCATCCCATCGTCACGGATCTGAGTCTATAGAAGAGTTGCTCAACGGAGACAGAAAATATCTACCGTTTGAATTGAAAGACGGGCAGATAACTATGGTTCAAAAAAATTCAATCGTTATGGCGTATTTGAAAAACAGCGAGGTCGATGATATCATACCGATATCGAAGAAAGTTCCCCTGCAGGTTACTTTTCTCTCCGGACATACTGTTTGCGGATACATATATCACGATTTACCAAACAATTATTCAAGATTGTCAGACTATCTGAATAGGACCCCTCGTTTTTTTCATCTGGAAACTGATTCCAGAGATTGCCTTGTAAACTCTGAGTTTGTGAGGCTCGTAACGCCAAGGCCGGTGTGACCTCCCCCCATCTACCAATGCTGGAGTTTTGAAATTTGGCAGTTTGATTTGTCAAGAACAAAGGGCGCCCTAGATCCCCGGTCTGTCGCGTTTGCCGGAGATTCGCGGCGCGTCATACTCATGTACGTCAAGCGCTCACCAACAAATAAGATCAGGTAAAATCGACAGACCCGAAGGGCTCAAAAAACGAATAATAAAATGACCACAAATCGCTGTACCCATAGGGCAGTCCTCCAGCCCCGAGAAGCTAATGACTCGTCTATAGATTCCGCAACGGTTTAAAAAGATATTCCAGACCGTTTATTTTAATCTCATAAACCATGCGCAACATATCACCCAGTTGTCCGGCCGGAAATCCTTTTTGGGCAAACCAAACCACATAAGGCTCAGGTAGGTCGATCAAACGCCGCTCCTTATACTTGCCAAACGGCATCCGCATCTTGGCCAATTTAAGCAAGACCGCCGCATCCGGTATGCACTCATTTT
>CAYSBQ010000219.1:0-4512 GCA_964429315.1 uncultured Desulfobacterales bacterium | reverse complement strand
ACGAGACCTTAGTCTGAAATTTTGTGGGCCAAGTAATTAGCATAAGGCTGTTCGATCAGACCTATAGGTTCAAAGCGGACGCAGAAGCCTCAGAGGCTGACAGTATCGCAAGTTATGTTGTCAAAGAGATAGAAAAAGCCCAGGCCTCATCGGATGTTCCGAGCAAATTGGATACGGTGATCTTAGCAGCATTAAATATTGCTAACGATTATTTTATGCTTAAGCGAGGTCACGAAACGCTAATGAAGGATGTAAATAGGCGCTGCAGAGTTTTGGTTAACTATATCGACGAAAATGTGTGAATAGAAAAAATGTGGGTGAGGCCCCTGCCGTGCACGTGTTCAGTTGCAAGTTCTTTGAGCCAACACTTATCAAACGGGAACCTTCTCTTGCTTTGGTGTGCATGTTCTGTGTATTTCAGAAAAGCCTAAAGAAGTAAAGAGGTGCCCACCTGTATAAACAGGTTCAAGATGGTCTGCTGACACGGTACAAAGGCGGGGGCAACTTAATTCTTAAATAAAGATAGACGGTAGCGGAAGAAAGTCACTGAATGCTGAGATATAATTTAGGCAAAATATGGTTTTTTGATAACGGGACAAAACGATTTCTGAACAACAGCTGTGCTTGGGACATTGGAGTAAGTCGTGTTTCCAATGATAAAATTTGGTTACCTAGTTATCAAACAAGTCATGTTTTGACTAATCAGTAAGCAGTGTTTGCCCATCAGTTAGAGCAGCCAATTGTGGGCACAGGGCCTTCCGAAAGATTTTATCTCCGCTATTTTCTCGCCCCATTAAGCTCCAAGAATTTCGTCCATTAATGATGATGGTTTCGTAAAAAGTCCACAAACAGACGACACAGTAAAAACTCCAGATGCAAGGCGTGCGCACTGTCCTCAAGCCACTTTGGTGGCGCTATCTTGAGGAATGAGGCGTATTTATCGTACGCCGCAAAGCCGAAAGAAGAAGCGCAACGCCGCAGATGGACTTTTTACGAAGTCGTCAATGATAGAGTGCTTCCTAGGAAGCTGGAAGGGTATGCATATGGATATTTTCGCTGTGATATTGCTGAGCGTTATTGTTTTTGCCATTGGATTCTTAATAGCCTTTTGGGCTCGTAGCAGGCTGACTGCAAGGAAAATCACTGTTGCAGAACAAGAAGCTGACGGTATCATTGATAGGGCAGCTAAAGAGGCCAAAACGGTTCTTACGGAGGCAAAGCTTCTTGCGAAAGATGAGCTTTATCAAATGAAGCTTGAGTTTGAAAAGGAGACGAAAGACGATGAAGCTCGATTAAAGACGAGAGAAAAGCGCCTCACGCAGAAGGAAGAGAACCTTGACGGGAGATTAGAGCAACTGGAAAAGCGTGATGCAAGTATTGGCAGGCAAGAAGAACATCTTAATCGGAGGGAAAGCTCGGTTAAGGCTGAGGAAAGCAAGTATCAAGCTCTAATAGAGGAGCAAAAGACGCAACTGGAAAAGATCTCGGGATTTACTGCTGAAGAAGCTAAAACGCTTTTGATTAAGGCGATGGAGAGTGATGCCCGATATGAGGGGGCAAAGATCATAAAGCGTATTGAAAATGAAACTCGGGAAGGGGCGGATCGAAAATCGAAAAAAATTATGGCTACAGCTATCCAGCGTTATGCTGGAGATTATGTAGCAGAAAAAACGGTCTCAGTTGTAAACTTACCGAGTGATGACATGAAAGGCCGTATCATAGGCCGAGAAGGGCGTAATATAAGAGCGTTGGAGGCTGCTACCGGAGTTGATTTAATTATAGATGATACGCCGGAAGCAGTCATTTTGTCTGGATTCAATTGTGTGAGACGGGAGGTTGCGCGCCTTTCCCTGGAAATGCTGATTGCTGATGGACGAATCCATCCGGCCAGGATAGAAGAAACGGTTAAGAAAGTATCTGAAAAGATAGATAAAGAGATCCGGGAAGCGGGTGAGCAAGCAGCTTTTGATATGAGTGTGCATGGTATTCATAGTGAATTGATCCAACATATCGGAAGGTTGAAGTTTCGAACCAGCTACGGGCAGAATGTCTTACAACATTCAATAGAAGTGGGGTTTTTGTGTGGTATTATGGCTGCCGAATTGGGATTAGATGTAAAGCAGGCAAAGAGGCTGGGGATGCTCCACGACATTGGCAAGGCCGTAGATCACGAAGTTGAAGGTCCACATGCTCTCATCGGGGCTAAATTGGCCAAGAAGTACGGTGAACCGCCTAGCGTTGTTCATGCGATTTCTGCTCATCACGAGGATGTCACTCCGAAGTCTGTCATGGCAGTCTTATTGCAGGCGGCGGACACGCTTTCTGGGGCAAGGCCTGGTGCTCGAAGAGAGACACTGGAAAGTTATATCAAACGGTTAGAGGAGTTAGAGAGTATTGCCAGATCCTTTAAAGGGGTTAGTAAGTCATATGCGATTCAGGCCGGTAGAGAGTTGCGGATTATAGTTGAAAGCGAAAAGATTTCTGACGCTGAAACTGTTCTTCTGAGTCGGGACGTAGCCAAGAAGATAGAGGAATCGCTGTCGTATCCTGGCCAGATTAAGGTTACTGTCATTAGAGAGACGCGAGCGGTAGGATTTGCTAAATAAGGAATAATATATTGGGCAACCTTCTAGACACACTAAAGCAGCGTGGTTTTGTTGAGCAGACAACTGATGATAAGGCCATCCATGAGTTGCTAGGCAAGCCGATAACTGGATATATTGGGTTCGATCCTACTGCATCGAGTTTGCACGTTGGAAGTCTGATTCCAATAATGGCTTTGGCCCACATGCAGCGGCATGGTCACAGACCTGTAGCGGTGGTAGGTGGTGGTACTGCCTTAGTTGGAGACCCAAGTGGAAAGACGGAAATGCGCAAGATGTTGACACTTGAGGAGGTCAATGAGAATGCCAAGGGCATAAAGAAACAACTGGCCAGATTTGTGAGTTTTAAACAGGGGCGTGCAGTGTTGGTAAATAATGCGGATTGGCTCGCAGGGCTTTACTACATCACTTTTCTCAGAGATATTGGACGTCACTTCAGTGTCAATAGAATGCTGGCTACGGAGTCGTGTAAGCTTCGGCTTGAAAAGGGGCTGAATTTTATAGAATTTAACTATTCTATATTGCAAGCCTATGATTTTTTGCATCTTTATAAAACACAAAAGTGCTGCATTCAAATGGGTGGTTCTGACCAGTGGGGGAATATTGTAGCCGGCATAGAACTTATCAGGCGCGTGGAACAAGGTTCGGCATACGGAGTCACATTTCCTCTTATAACAACCAACTCAGGTGAAAAGATGGGGAAAACTGCAAAAGGGGCTGTGTGGCTTGATTCTGCCAGAACGAAGCCGTACGAATACTATCAGTTTTGGGTGAATACGGATGATCGGGATGTGGAACGTTTTTTGGCCCTCTTCACCTTTTTGCCCATACATGAGATCGTGGAGATCAAGAAGTTGGGGGGTGCAGAGCTGAATGCGGCAAAGTCTGTCTTGGCATTTGAGGCCACAAAACTTGTTCATGGTGAGGAGGCTGCTGGCAAAGCTTATAGTGAATCAGCGGCGAATTTTGGGGCACAGAAGGTCTCAAAGAATGTTCTTCCATCAAGTTATCTGCACGCCGTTGTAGGAGGAACGAAGCTTGAGTTAAACCGATTTGAGGATAAGATTGCTTCATCGGAAAGAGATTGGTCAGAGAGTGTAGAGGTAGATTCGTTTCTCAGTGAGTCGCAATTGTACGATGGGATCCCGGCATTTAAGTTATTTTATATGGTTGGTCTTGCTGATTCAAAGGGTGAGGCTCGGAGGCTAATCGAGCAAGGCGGAGGGTATGTAAACGGTGAGCGAATCGAGGGTTTTGATATATTGATTAACAATAGTCATATAGTCGGAGGACAGATTTTATTAAGAGCAGGGAAGAAACGGTATCACAGGGTTGGGCTTAAAATTGGAAGAAACTAAAATAAATAATAAGAAAGTTGTTGACAAATTCTAAGTGGGGGTGTACTTAATATTTCTTATCCCAATGAGGGAAATGAGCTTGACAAGGCAAAAGTAGAGTGTTACTTTGGCTAAAGTTTGTTGAGTGTCTTTGATCTTTGAAAACTAGGTAGTGAGCTTGTGTTGAGCTAGGCTCTTCGTATGATTTTAAGGTTTAATTGGAGAGTTTGATCCTGGCTCAGAATGAACGCTGGCGGCGTGCCTAACACATGCAAGTCGAACGAGAAACCCCGAGCTTGCTTGGGGGAGTAAAGTGGCGCACGGGTGAGTAATGCGTGGGTAATCTACTTCTAAGTTCGGGATAACTTGCCGAAAGGCGGACTAATACCGGATGACATCCATAGTACTGCGGTACATTGGATTAAAGATGGCCTCTACATGTAAGCTATTGCTTGGAAATGAGCCTACGTGCCATTAACTTGTTGGTGGGGTAAAGGCCTACCAAGGTGACGATGGTTAGCTGGTCTGAGAGGACGATCAGCCACACTGGAACTGAGACACGGTCCAGACTC
>CAYSBQ010000218.1:0-4540 GCA_964429315.1 uncultured Desulfobacterales bacterium | reverse complement strand
ATGTCTATCACTACAAACTCGCAGGAGTCCCCTTGCGCCATTACCTGGTAGCCATCGCCGTAATTCTGGTAGAATATAGCGCCATCTGAGGTGGCCCATTGTACGTTGCTGGCCCCTCCCCGGTTTATCATGCGCTGAACGTACCCCTCTGGGTAGCCTGTGGGCGCGATCCACGTAATGGTACAGGCACCGGTGAATATCAGAATATCATTCCCGTCAGCCGACATCGTATGAGTAGCACCGGCAATCACGGCAGCACCGTGGAGTCTTCTAGTTGCAATTTCACCGGCTATTGCAAGCGCAACATCATCTATAGAAGCGAACTTGTCTCGTACCACATTCTTCGACGGAGCCACGTTGGTTACAGCGTTCCAGGAATCGATGTGGTAGGCGGTATCATCAACGCTTCCATGGGGATCGGCGGTGTCCGCTCCGTGGGCGCTGTTCGTCGCTACGTCTGCATGATCGCTGCCGTCACCGGCTACGTGAGTACTGTTCGTTGAAATATCACCGCCTAATGCAGCCACAACATCATCTATATAAGCGAACTTGTCTCGTACCGTATTCTTCGACGGAGCCACGTTGGTTACAGAGTTCCAGGAAGTGGCGTCGTAGGCGGTATCATCAACGCTTCCATGGGGATCGTTGGTCAAACCACGGTGAGCCGTGTTTAACGCGGCAGCAGTAGCATTAGTCACTATATCGCTCTGCGCGTTTTCAATGTCCTCGTTGTTGACATTCACCTGATCGATGAGCCGCTGATCCTCGGCGACCCTCTCGGTGATCTCTTTGTTGTACTCGGTCGAATTGATGGATGTCTGGGTTACAGCGACCTCTCCACCACGGTCGGCATCATCTAATTCAGTAGCCATTATTCTTCTCGCTTTCTTCGATCCACTTTTCTAATTCGGGCCATTTAGATTCGATGTTCTCACGTCTCTGCTCTAAGACGTTGATCAAAGCAGGCATGACGTAGTCCCTCATCTTCTCTATGTTCTGCCGGATCAGTTCGCTTTCTTCTTTCCGTTTCTGTTGGAAATCCTTCACGAACTTCTTGACTAGCCTGTGCTGTTTCATCTCAAGTGCATCCAGTATTCTGGTCTTCTTCTTTGGCGTTAAGGCGCCAGACTGGTCAACCCGGATCTTGCGAGACGCGGTGGCGCAGTCGCTCAAGCCCTTAGCTGCCTCCTCGAAGCCCTCAGCGGCAAGCAGCCAGATACCGTGGTTCGCTATCAGTTTATCTATCTGCTCTACCGGTGCGTCTTCCCTGACCAAGCCCTTGTAAGTGGCAACGACCTCACGGGACTCATTCAGGTACTCGTAAAAAGTGTTCTTGTACGCGTCTCCCTTAAACTCCGACTGGATAATAGCCTTCAGGATCGGGAGGTCTATCGGTAGCAATCCGACCGTGTGAGCCTCTGGCGTTATACGCTGCAGCTCTGGATCGATAATAAACAGAAGCCAATCCGCGGCTTTGAGCGCGTGCTTGCCGAGACCGCCGAGCATAGTAGCCACTGTGGCGTCGATCTTTATAGGGCTCAGTCCCGTGGCGCCGCCAACCAGTTTCGCGAACTCTGACGTGTCATCTTTCCACTGGTGTTTGGCCTGCATCCCCTCTTGTATCCCGCTAACGAGAGGCCCCTGCCTAAATAAACTATAATTTGCCTTCCACTCGAACGGGGCCACAATAACGGGCGGCAGTAACGCTGGCAGTGACGTGCCCTTGATATCCGAGATGAAGCTCTTCATCGCCTCTGGGTTCTCGTCGTACACGGCATCAGCCATTCTCTCGAACAGCGAGCCGAACAGCAGGCCGAGATCGAAGGGCTTCGGGATCAACCAGGTAGTTTCACCGATCCGGACCATCCAGAAGAAGTTCTTCTTCCACCAAGGAGCTTTCTGGTACCACTCCTCGTCACGGTTCGCAGCCCACAACAACATGCTCGGCAAGGTAATACGAGCGAACGCACTGAACCAAGAAGCCGCCTTATGGTCGGATGCGAACAGCGCCCGGTACGTGATGTCAGCACCCTGGAAGTAGGCGTTGAAGAACGGGATGTACTGGTTGATGGTCCGAGCGTACTCTCCGGCACGCTGGAAGTCTATCCCAGACTCACGGGCCGCTCGAGCTGCGTCTAGCCGGCAATCGTGCAGGTTCCAGTACTGGTATTTGCCCTCGCCCTTCTCCATCATCTTGATGTTATGGTCCAGGCGTTTGAAGTACGTTGGGATTCTTGCGCCCATCTCCGTCAACTGCGCCCCATCTTGCAGTAGAGAGAAAAACCGTATTTGCCCTTGCAGCGCGTTCTCAGCCGACTGTTTCAGGTGTTTCGCCCCAGCTTTGCGGTCGCCGGCCACAAAAGACTTAGCAGCCTTGAACATCTCAAGAGGCGCTATCTTGATGTTCCCGATCATCATTTGCGCCTTGTTCTTGCCAGAGGCTATCTCGTCGATTTCCTTCTGGATAGAAAGCATCTCGACGCTGGTGATCTCGCCGAAAGCGCCACCCTCGCGGACGAAAGTTTCCCACCGCTTGTCCTTCCTCGCAGCCGAATACATGCCCTTAACCACATCGTACACGCTCAGGTTGTGCCCGCTGACCATCGAGGTGGAGAACATGTCACGGATCCAGTTATTCCACCCAAACTCAGGGTTCATCACCGCTCCTGCACGTAGGGTAGAGGTAGTGATTCTCACCCATTCCAATAGCCTGTGAGCGTGCCTCTGGTTGATCCGTTTGAAAGTGTCCCAGACCTCGTCATGAACTTGGTAGTAGCGGATCCGGTCCTGATCATGGAGAGCTATCATGCCTTCGGGCTGTTCCTTGGCGAGCATGTAAAGCGTACCCAGGGCATCGAGTTCTTTCTCGTCGAATGCAAATCCGGTATCCAGTAAATCCTCTAGCCTACTCTCGCCCAGGGCTGCCTTCAGTAACGCGCCTTTTTTCTTCTTGATGGCGTCGAACTTGGGCGCGCGTTCTACCGCGAGTTCTGGCGCCGTCTCGGCCAGAGCGACATACGCCAGCTTTGCTTCGTTCTGGAATGCGATACTGGTCATCGACAGCACGTTCTTGTAGATGGTTTCTATCGGCGGCTGGATGACGGCGTGGACATCCTGTTCGCCTATAGGCAGCAGAATTGTTCCCGCCTTCTCGGTAGGTTTGCCGCGGGTCTTGTTGGCGGCGTGCTCTTGGATCTTGTACATGGGCACATGGTTCTTGTGCATGTCTATCAGCGTATCGAGCAATTGCTGCGACATACCGATTTTCTTGGCCATCCATCGCAGGTAGGCGTTTTCAAAGGCTGTAATCTCGGTCGCAGCTTCGAACCATTCAGGGTAGTTGCGCCGGGCGTCACCGACTATCTGCTCCGCTTCGACAAGTAGTTTCGGTTGCACGAACCCCTTTGGCTTCAGCCCTTTTCTCTCCAGCTCTGCCAGTTCGATGACCCGGTTCATGGGCAAAAAGAGCTGGAAGTCCTCCACATTTTTGTCGAGGCCATACCGTTTATCCTGCAGGATCTCGTTCATACCCCTGACCCGCATGTCCGGGTTGTCTGGATCTTGGAACCCCCGTTCAAGCATGGTCCTGGCGTGTTTAGGGGCATTACGGGCCGACACACCCATAATCATCTCTGCAGACTTCGTTGGGGTGATCTTATGAGGATCTTCCCCTACTCCCTTGAAAGCCCTGGTCGGTATATCGTACAGCGCGTAAAGTTCAGTGAACCACTTCCTGACGGTATTACGGTTCCACCTTTGCCAAACGTGGCGCTTGAGCGGGTTGTTGTCCTTCTTGAGGCCGTCCTTGTACCGCTTCTGAGCCTCCCTCAGAGCCTTCTTTCGCCTTATCATGGCCGGGCTCTCCATGCCTGGTGCTATGTGGAGATCCCCTCCTCCCTCGTTCTCGGTGTAGAGGTCTGGAGCTGCTGCCACTTGAGAATCATTTATCATGGACCTGAGCTTTTCGTTCCCGCCCTCAGACGCTCCAGGATCCTCTGTAACGGGCGCTATCTCCTCAGAGGCCACAGGAGCCCCTCTAACGGACGCAGCTTTGATCTGGTCTAAGAGGTTGCCTTGTGGCGCTTGCTGCTCTGGTGAGGGCGGCTGGGGGGCCGGCGCGGGCTGGATAGCAGAAGGAGCCTCCTGCTGCAACTGATGAACTATACTAAAAGTAAAGTCTGGGTCATCAGGGTATTTGGCACTCAGTTCCCCCTCAACCTCCAACCAACGCCTATGGTCTGCGATTTCTTCTTCGCTATAACCCCTAGAGCGGCTAAATGCTTCCCAGTCATACGGCTCCGTACGCATGAGAGCAGATGATTCCGCTGTCCACGGTTCAAGGGCGCTATCTTTCTCCGCGAGTAGAGTTCTGCGCGACAATTCAACGAACTCGTGGAACACCGGGTCATCGGCGAACTCCTCATACCCTTCCAGCATTTCATAGGCGTCATCTGGATGCAGGTATAATCCATTGCCAGGCTCTTCCACACGCGGGGGAGTTCCCTCATCCACAAACGTCGGCTGCTCTAGTTCGGCTGGT
>CAYSBQ010000217.1:0-4552 GCA_964429315.1 uncultured Desulfobacterales bacterium | reverse complement strand
CCTTCTAAATCTTCTGCCGGTATCTTCCATTCGGCCCCATGGCCCATTGAGGCTTTTAGTACAACCCTAAGGTCTGTTTTCTTGGGCGCCTCAAAGGAAAACCTTCCATTGTTGTCCGTTTTTCCCTCTAGGAGGCGATTGCCTTTGCCGTCTAAAACAAACACGGTGGCATCATGGACTTTCCTGCCTCCACTGAACTTGCTCTCTGTGTGAATGGTATTCCCCTCAACCCAGGCAAATATCATCACCTTGTGGGCTAGAGCCGGAGTAGTGCAAAATACAAGCCATAAAACAGCAAAAAAACAGGCGACCAAGTGTGTGATAAAAGTCTTACCAATAAGATTATCAGCGTCTTTGAGCATATCGTCCCTCCAGTAATTCCGGTTTTACCCTCCTCAAGAATAGTGTGCATGCCGCTGTTAGAAGACCCTCTATCAACATCACAGGTAAATGGGCTACTACTGCTACTTTGGCGGCAAGCAAAAAGACATCGCCGGTAAGATACAATGACAACGCAACCAAGACAGCGCTCAACAAAACTGCGCAGCTCCCGCATGCAAAGGCTGCAATGCTGAATCCAAACCGGCTGGAATTATTCCTAACGACCCTTCCGAAAAGATAATAGCAGGCAACAGCGGGCAGGGCCATGTTTAGGGTATTTACACCAAGCGTTGTGATGCCTCCATACTGAAAAAGGAGAGCCTGAAGTGTCAAACCGACCAGAATAGCCGGGAAGGCCTTCCAGCCGAGGATAAAGCCAAGAAGCCCATTTAGGATCAAATGGACAGAAGTTGGTCCCAAAGGCACATGTACAAGGGAGGCCACAAAAAAGGCCGCCGAGAGAATGCCGACAGTCGGAATGTCTTTTTGATCAATATGTTTCAGGCCTATTGCCACCCCCACCGTGGTTAGCGCGGCGCCTGCCACAAGAATACTTGGCGATAAAACCCCTTCTGATATATGCATGGTTCAAACACCTCCAATAAAAAAAGCCACGAGACGCGCTCCTTTTCCTTCGAGCATGCGCCTTCGTGGCACAAATACTGACCTAAAATCTTATCTTTTACGCGGGAAGCTTCAACAACCCATTATTTTACGTATATTACTAGTCTGAGCGGCCTTTGTCAAGGTCCAAACTGCGATTGTGTCAAAACTGCGATATTCCTTCTCTTTCAGCACCGTTTTTAATGCTTCACCTTTTCCTCTCACGTGTCGATGAGAAGAATAAAAGATGCAAATCCAAAATTCAAGTTCATTAAGGCGGATTTTATAATTATGTTATTTCCAGATCGTTCCGATACCCCTGAGATACTTTCAAGTGAAAAAGACCGCTTACGCGCCCTATCCATTTATATCATCCGTTCGATTGTCGAGCAGCATGAAGGCCAAGTGGAAGAAGATGAGATTTCAAGGTGTATAGATATCAGCGTTCCGGATACCGAGGCGAGTTTATGTGCCGAGCAGATTGGCGAACAGATGGGCTTGATGTGTTATTGCATGTACACCCATGTTGATGCCCTTTTTAAAGGCAAGCTGCCGGCGGGCCTTTATAACAACTGACACTACAGGTTTTCCCAGTCTTTGTTTGAATCCAAAAGAAAAGCCGCTCCAGGAAGTTGCTCCTGAGCGGCTTTTAAGGTTTACGCTTCAGTTTATAACATTCTAATCTACCGTCTTTAAGATCCGGCACACATAGACCCCAACAATGCTGAACCAGGTAAGCCAACTGTAGACAAGGACTTCGTAGCATTTGCATATTGATAAGGACAGGGTTTTGCTCATCCCCCTTTCCACCAATCGACAGTGTACATGAAGGGGGTTATACTTGTGTTGAATATTTAGGATCCGGTTTAGCATCTTAGGCTGTTCTTCATTTTCCTTTTTGGTACTGCTTCATCTTCCTGCCATGTTCTTTGTTTGAGATCTTGGTGTTACAAGGGTTGTGCCATGGATACCAAACCAGGAGCAAAAAAATCTATACGGTGCTATTGTAGTTATAATTCATACTGTTACAAGAACATCTCTACAGAACATAATGCTGTATATCTCCCCCTTTTTGCGAAAAATCTCCTAAAATGGGAGAATTCCTTTCTCAAAAAGTGGAAAAGTATTACACATATATTCGCGGCGTTTCCACGAATTAGCGGGGGAAGAGGACTAAGCCGGCGTTATATTGAGGCGTACCGTAGTATGCCGCACAAGCAACGCCGCAGTTTTAGCTTTGCCTTTCTGCGCGCAACGCACAGGAACCCGGCAGTTGTGCGGACAATGGTCTCATTTCTGGATAAAAACTAATTAGCTCTTGTTAGGGGTTGTTGACGATGATTTAGGAGGTGGGTTTTATCAGTCTACAGATATGTATCCCGGCTATTGTAAGCCAGGCAAGCCAACTATATACAAGCACTTCATAATACTTGCAGATTGAAAGAGACGCACCTTTGTTCACTCCCTTATCAATCAGGCGGCAGTACACATGGAGTGGATTAAAACGGTGTTGAATGTTAAGTAGCTTTTTTGACACAGTAAATATACCCTATGGTAGCTGAACTCATGTTCGAAGTGGAAAAAATTTAAGTCTCCAAATCTCTTTTTATAACTATCCCTTACAAACTGTGTGCCAATGAATTCACAAAAAAAGCAAGTAATGACGTTATCTATATATATCGAATAATTAGAGCTTCACTCCCGTGATTAGGCTTCCCTTTTGAATGTGAACTCCCTGCTCATAAAGAGATTTTATTTCCGAAAAGTGGCAAACAATTACACACATAACCCTTATCGCCTGGCCCTTTTGCTCTTTCCTGCAATCGATACCTTAACTGGAACTGTACTACTTACGACTATACACTGCCAACCCTTCTCTCATTCCTTGCTTACGATCTTTTTGTGCAAAATCAGAACAATAAAACAGGGAGGAAAACAAAAGCACCAACGAGTTGAGGTAGGTATCACAAAGAGGCAGATGTGTCAACCGAATTATTTCCTCCTATTTCGTGTAAGGAATCATTCCCGGTGGGTTTGCAGAGATCGCACCATAGAATATTATGCCAGATATTGGCACAAAATGTTACTGTGTTTGTGCTTTACTAGCGTTTCGTTTTATTCAATGTTTTTACCGTGTTGGGGTTGCAACAGAATTGGCCGACTTATAGCAAGGCAAGTAGCGGAAAATAAATGCCATAATCTGGCAAAGAAATGCCACGCCATACGCCTTCGTGGGCTGCCATCTGTTCTTGGACTATCCCTCTCTAGGGTGCGCCAATAGGCAGTTTGCGGCTTTTCTTTAAGCAAAATTGCCGAAAAATGATTTTTGGCATTTTTATTGCTTTTAATGCTCTTGATTTTTTGATATGTATGGGCGACTTGGAAGAGTAATTCATCGTATTGAAGTCGATTTTGATGGAGGCAAGGTATGAACATCGACAGAAGAAATGAGATGCGTATCCCACTGCTATTGCCTGTGGAATACCATAAATTTAACGATGAACCCGGCGACTCCACCACATACAACCTGAGTTGTCGCGACCTGAGTTGTCACGGTATAGCCTTGACATCTGAGATGCCATTGGAGGTGGGAGAAGCGTGTTATTTTTCTCTTCCCCTGTCTTACTCTGAAAAGGTTACTAAGATTAAAGGCAAGGTTTGCTGGAGTGAAAACCTGCCGGATGGCAGAGAGAAAATGGGGGTTCAGTTGCATGAACCTATTAATTTTCCTATCCCCTTTCCAATACTCGAAAAGGCAGCAAGCAACTTACAAGAGGACGCAGAAACTCGCGTAGCTCTTCTGGGCCGGGCATTAAGTGATGCCTGTTTATGGGTCAATCCAAAAGGAGAAATCGTACAGTATGACGAACGGTTACTCGCTTTCTTGGGATGCCATGATACGGAGATAAGGGGAAAGTGTTTTTCCGATTTCGTTTATCCTGATGATCAAAAAGATCTGAAGAGTTTTTTTGGGCAAATTGCAACCAACGGTGACTCTCTGCCTTCTATAATGGTGATTCGCCTTCAGCCTGATGGAAATAAACCGATTTTTTGCGAGATTCGTGTACTTCCCAAGTCACTATGGTCAAATGCGATGGAGATTTTTATAAGGGACAGGACAGAATTTCATGAGCTTAAGGAACAAAATAACCATTTAAAACAAATGGTCAATGCTCTTGAAAAAACCATGCCTGGTCGGATAATCCGCCTGAACCCTGATTTAACCATAGCTGAAGTTTGTGAAGGTCATTCAGGTGTCAAAAGGAAAAGGCGAAAAACCCGTTTCAATGGGATGGATCTTCGCAAAGCCACGGAACTGGCAGAAATAAGAGTAAATGGAAAGAGCCTCTGGGGCCAATTGCAGTCGTGTGCCCGAACAGGAAAAGATTATACCAGTAAATCTTGTAACTATCCGGGCCGTTCCGGGAAACGCGAAGATCTTTTTCGTCCCGGAAGCTTCCGCGCAACGATTAGTCCATTAGTCAATTTGGATAACATGGTTTCTTCTCTGCTAATGGTAGTAAAGGCTGAAGCCCCTCTTGGCATCATGAACATTGATGAAGATAAA
>CAYSBQ010000216.1:0-4594 GCA_964429315.1 uncultured Desulfobacterales bacterium | reverse complement strand
AAGGAAGCTATAAAAGATAGTGAACTTCCTTACCGGGAAGCAAAAGCTTCAATTGGAAACTCACGCTAATGCCTATTCGGTTAAAAACATTTATGGACAGGCACTAGCTATAAATGGTCTTATTGATGAAAAGTTGGCTACATTATTGAGGCAATGATGAGAAAGGTTAAACCAAATTTAAGGCCCTTGGCAGATCGATTTGACTGTTTTGGGGATTTTGATCTCCATGATAGTGTTTGCATGAAGTGGTGCCATGTAAATATCCGTTGTGCCATTGCCAAGGAACAATATGATCAGCTTGATATTATGGAGGATTTCTTTGATACTGTACTAGAGTCACCCAGATCGCAGTAGATGTTGCTGCTGTGAGTTGAATAATAAATATAGTATTATAAAGGCAAGAAAGAATGGCGAGATTGGTAAAGGGTGCAAAAGGGTATTTGTTGTTTAGGGGCAGAGACGAATATGGGAACAAGATTCTCATTGATATTTTTGGGAAAAAGGAGCTTAATGAGGCTTTAAAAGAGGGTAGGATTACAAAAGAGGACCATGTTGTGGGGGTTGAGGTGCTCGGTAAAGTTGATCTTGATGAGGTCGGGAAAAAATAACAATTAACACTCACAAAACTTACTTTTTTGTATGAAACCATGTCTGTTTTTTATGCAACGCGAGAAGCCTTGTCAATGTCGATGATTTTTGTTCCGTAGATGTAGTCTTTGGTCTGATAAGTTGCAATTCTTTCCAGCTTTCTCGTAATTAAAGCCATTTTCTCGATCTTGTTCATTATGTTTTTTATCCGATTGTGTAATGGATCTTTTTCCGATAGCTCTTTCAGTGAACACTCGCAATAAGCATATAGCACCTGCATTGGTTGATTGAACTCATGGCAAACAGCCCCTGCCATTTCCAGAACGCCTTGCAATCTTTCCCTTCGCAACCCTTCACGCTCAGCGCGCCTGTATCTTGCGACTTCCTTCCTTAGTCTCTTGACGTTCCTTTCTAATTCTTCGTAACTCGGTTTTTGTCCCATTGTAAATTCCTTTTTAGATCAAGCATATACTTTATTTGTGCAGAATCTGTGCCATAAAAGCCTTGCTGGAAATTTATCCAATGATGGAAGATAGTTAGCTGGAGGGCTATAATATGTATTGAAACAACAGCGGCAGAATAGTGCTTCAAATGTTCCTATTTTGTCAAATTTTTGACTAGGAATGATTCCATATCTTGCCAGAACCTGTTCCAGCTTGGTGGACAATCATTATGGGTAACATCTCAAAAAGGAGACAACAGTAGGCAATATAAGCAAGAAAAGGCCATAAAGCAATCCTGAACAACGTCATTATTTCCATAAAGGAGCACTGCCAAAGCGCTCAAACCACCATTCGTGATCTGAAAGATGGTTTCTGACCTCTTCTTTGGAAAATGAGAATCTGTAATTGTTACAATAATCGATTATTGTCCTGTATGCAGCAACGATCTTGGCTGTCATTTCAGTGCATTTTTCCTTATCTTCCCGACATCTGTCCGGATGCCACGTATTTACGAGTTCCCTATAGTTGGCCTTGATTTCATCCATAGTTGCCTGTTCCGGCAATTCCAAGAGCTTCCTTGCCCGAGTGATTTCGTCGTACTTGTTCATCTACTTTCTAGGCACCGTCTAAATCGAACTTTTTTACTAGTCCATCATCCTTAGGTAGGGAAAAATGGAAGGTTGCTCCATTGCCCTTCTCAGATTTCAACCAAACCTTTCCGCCCAGGTTGCTAACGATCTTGTGGACGATTGGAAGGCCCAGGCCTGTCCCCTCCTCATCTTTAATCTCTCTTAGGCGGGAAAACATCTCAAAAATTTGGCGGTGATGTTTCGAATCGATTCCAATGCCGTTATCCTTGACATGAAAGATATGGGTCTTGCCGTTGTTACTGTACCCTATTTCTATTCTTGGGGGTCTTGAATTATCAACGAACTTTATGGCATTTACAAGGAGGTTTTCGAATACCTGATAGAGCCTTTCACCATCACAATATATAGTGGGAAGATTGTTGTTTAAAAAAAGCTCTATGTCCTTTGCTTTCAGCCTGGTTTGAAGGTTTGCGGCAAGGTTTTTCACTAATTCATTACAAGAGATTTTCTTGAATTTTAGCTCAACACGGCCAATCATTGACAATGTTAGCAGATCGGAAACAAGGAGTTCCATCCGGTGTGCATTGGTCATGATATGCTCCAGATAACGAAGCCCCTTTTCCCCCAGTATTTCCTTGTAGTTTTTGATTAGCCGGGAGGAAAACCCTTGGACAGAAATAATGGGGTTTTTTAGGTCATGAGAGACCACTTGGACAAAGTTCTTTACTTCTTCATTGGTTCGTTGAAGTTTTAGTTCCGCCAGCTTTCGCTCTTCGATTTCTTGCCTTAGTTGCGCATTTGCCTTTGCAAGTTCAGTGGTTCGCTCTTCAACGCGCCTTTCTAATTCTTCGTGTGCCTTTCGGAGTTTATTTTCAGCATCCCTTCTATCCCTTTGTAGCTTTTTTTGATTGACTGCATTATTGACTGTGTTTAGCAACTTTTCGTGCTCAAAAGGTTTCCTGAGGTAATCGAAGGCCCCTTTTCTTAAAGATGCTATTGTTGTGTCGACAGAAGCCTGTCCTGTCATCATAATGATAAACGTTTCAGGGGAATATTGCTTAATATGGTCTATGAGTTGGAGTCCATTTATTGTCGGCAGATTTACATCCAATAGAACGAGGTCAAAGTCGTCTTTTGAAAAAAGCTCCAAGGTCTGTTGGGCTTGGCAAGTTGTCCGGACGTCATATCCGTCGGTATTTAACAGCAGCTTCAGACTTTCGCACATGAGTGGTTCGTCATCGACTATGAGGATCCTGGCTCTATATTTCACTCGGCACCTCCAATGAAGTGGCCACAAAGATACGAAGATAAGAAAGTAAAAAGTCCTTGGTATCTTCGTTGACTGAATAGCTGCTAAGGGCTTGCGCAAAAATAAGAAAAATACCTTTGATTTCTACATTATCCTTGCCCATAATGTCAAGTTTGTCATAAATTTTAACACTAATTAGAAGACCTTTTAAAAGTTGCCGATCGATACGGGGGGTATGCGGTTATGGAAAATATGCGAAACAACTATATTCCGGAAAGTGTAAAGAAGATTCACCTTGTGGCTATCTGTGGTACGGCAATGGCGGCATTGGCCGGCATGTTCAAAGAGGCTGGGTTTGAGGTAACCGGTTCCGACCAGCATGTTTATCCTCCTATGAGTACGTTTCTCTCAGGACTTGGAATCAGGATAGCTGAAGGGTTCAGCCCTGAGAACCTGTCCTATCGGCCTGATCTTGTTATCGTGGGAAATGCCGTGTCGAAGGATAATCCGGAGATTGCTCATATGCTTGAAGAGGAGCTTCCGTATTGCTCCCTTCCCCAAGCACTTAATAGATATTTTATGAGTGGCAAGGGCGCCCTGGTAGTTACAGGGACTCACGGCAAGACCACAACAGCCGCTTTGCTATCGTGGATCTTGACCGCTGCAGGCCTTGATCCTGGTTTTATGGTAGGGGGGCTCTTAAAAAACCTTGGGAGGAATTACAATGTCGGCAATGGCGCCTACTTTGTAGTTGAAGGCGATGAATATGATACAGCCTTTTTTGACAAGGGACCAAAATTTCTCCATTACACGCCTTCAAGGGCGATCGTTACAAGTATTGAATTCGACCATGCAGACATCTACCGCGATTTCTCTCATGTCAAGAAATCGTTTTCTGATTTTGTGACGGCTATGCCGCCAGAGGCGCTCCTCGTGGGCTATGATGGCGACCCTGTCGTAAAGGATATGCTGGACCGAGCCCCATGTTGGACTGTCTTATACGGCCTTGAGGAAAGATCGCCGTGGCGGCTTGGAGATGTACGTGTTGAGCCGCCATGGAGCCATTTTGAAGTAACAAAACGTGGCAGGTCATTTGGTAGTTTCAAGACCTCTCTTATAGGCCGCCATAATTTAATGAACGTCCTAGCGGTTATTGCAGTAAGTGATGATTTGAGGATTCCGGTAGAGATCATTTCACAGGGGCTTGAAACCTTTACGGGTGTTAAACGGCGCCAAGAGGTTTGCGGAAAGAAGGCGGGGGTTATCGTAATAGATGACTTTGCCCATCATCCCACAGAGGTCAGGGAGACCATCGCTGCGGTCGATTCTTTTTATTCAGGAGATAGGGTTATTGCTATTTTTGAACCTCGAACCAATTCGAGCAGACGAAACGTGTTTCAGGATAGATATGCTGAGGCCTTTGACATGGCAGATCTAGTTTGTATTAGAAAGCCACCGCTCTTGGAAAAGATACCCGTTGATGAGCGCTTCTCGTCGGAAAAGCTGGTAGAAGCCCTCAAGAAACGGGGAAAAAAGGCCTATTATTTTGATGATACCGATGCAATTATTGATTACCTTGTTAGTAACACAAGACCAGGTGATGTGCTTCTGGTTATGTCAAATGGCGGCTTCGACAACATTCACGAGAGGTTGTTGGAAAGATTATAGATAGTGGTCATCCATAAATAAGGATTTTTGTTCAAGATCAAGGCATGCGAAAAAAA
>CAYSBQ010000215.1:0-4621 GCA_964429315.1 uncultured Desulfobacterales bacterium | reverse complement strand
GTGGTTAAAATTTTCGCCTTCCTTGACCTTGGACAAAATTGAACATTTTGAAACTACCTCTATGAAATACACAATTACATTTAAACCGAGCAATGTTTCCATTCGTGTTGACAAGGGTACCAACCTGTTGGATGCGGCCCTTGCCGCCGGGGTGCACATAAATGCCTCGTGTGGCGGGCAGGGGGTATGTGGAAAGTGCCGTGTAATATTGGAAACAGGCGATGTTGACAGCCGGGAGAATGAAAACATCACAGCGGATGAATTCAATGAGGGATGGCGTCTGGCATGTAGTACGTCGGTCGTTTCAGACTGTTTAATCCAGATTCCTCCTGAGTCAAGAGGTGCTGAAGGTTTCGTAGCTCAGGAGCTGGATATGGGAAAAGCCGAGCGAACGATTTCTGAACTTGAACCGATACTTTTAGCTGCCGATTGGAAGCTCGATCCTATTGTGAGAAAAGTGCCACTCAGGCTTAACAAGCCCACATTGGGGGAGAATGTAAGTGACCTGTCACGGTTTTTGTCGGGGCTGAAAAAGCAGCATGGCATAAAAGCTGTCTCTACGGAAATGCGATGTCTTAGGGTATTGCCGAAGATTCTAAGAGATAACGACTGGTCTGTTACAGGCACTGTAATGTCTGATCCGGCACAAGGATTGGGTCTATCTCCGAGTGAGAAAAAGACCTTGCCAAGGCTCGTGCGCGTGGAAGGCGGAGATACAAGTGATAAAAATTTGGCGGTTGCCTTGGATGTTGGGACAACAACTGTGAGTGCACAGCTTGTGGATCTTAACACAGCCAAGGTAGGAGCGGAAAAGTCAGTATACAACAATCAGATCAAGTACGGTGACGATGTTATTACCCGTATTGTGTTTGCACAAAAAGGTGATGGACTGAAAAAATTGCAAACCTTAGTTGTCGCTTCCATCAACCAACTTATTGACAAGCTTTTGGAGGAAACCGGAAATTCGAAGGAAAATATCTCAGTTGTTTGTGCAGCTGGAAATACCACTATGACGCACCTCCTTTTAGGTGTGGAACCGCGCTACATAAGGGAAGCTCCTTATGTGCCTGCGGCCGGCTTTATGCCACTTGAGCGGGCAACGGATATTGGTATCGACCTTCCCGATGGTGTGCGACTTTACACATTCCCTTCGGTGGCAAGCTATGTTGGGGGCGACATCGTTTCCGGAATATTTGGGGCCGGCATATCCCAGGGAGAAGAGCTGACACTCTATATTGATATTGGGACTAACGGCGAGATTGTTTTGGGAAATAAA
The DNA here is from genome assembly GCA_964429315.1 of uncultured Desulfobacterales bacterium. Classification (GTDB taxonomy): domain Bacteria; phylum Desulfobacterota; class Desulfobacteria; order Desulfobacterales. Next base: position 3,345 of record CAYSBQ010000215.1, on the reverse strand, counting down.
GAATTACTTGCTTGTGCTGCTTGTTCCATGGGACCTGCCTTTGAAGGAGGAGGTATTAGACATGGAATGAGGGCTGATATCGGAGCTATTGAAGGATTTCATATAAATCCTATAACCTTGGAACCAATGGTGGTGACCGTGGGGAAATCAGGGGCCCGTGGCATATGCGGGTCCGGATTGATCAGTATTCTTGCAGAGTTGCTTTCTGCCTGTGTTATTGACCAGAATGGCAAGTTTGAACAGAATCTGTCTTCTGAACGTGTAAGATCTGGAGGATCCGGAGGCGAATATGTCTTGGTTTGGGCCAAGGATTCCGCCACAGGGCAGGACATTGTTATTACTGAAGTGGATATAGAAAACCTCGTTCGTGCCAAGGGCGCCCTGTTTGCCGGTTGCCAGACACTTCTTAGCAGTCTTTCATTTTCCTTAGAAGATATTGAGAAGATAGTTATTGCCGGGGCCTTCGGCCGCTATATTAATCTTGAAAAGGGAAAATTAATTGGCCTTTTTCCTGATCTTCCCGTCGAGAAATTCCACTTTATCGGAAATGGTTCCATAATGGGAGCACGGTTGGCTTGCCTTTATAAAGGGATGCTAAAAGAGGTGGAGCGTGTCGCAAAGATGATGACAAATGTTGAATTAAGCGATAACCAGTCGTTTATGGATAAATATATGGGAGCCCTTTTTCTTCCCCATACAGAGAGCCGTTTTTTTAATAATGTGAGTAAATATCTTGAAAAGAGCCGTCAGGTAGCCAAAAGGGAAAGGGGAGCGCAATGAGTATGACTATCGCCATGGCAGGTAAGGGTGGCACGGGTAAGACCACCATTGCAGGATTGTTTATCAGATTTCTCTTGAAAAGAGGCCTGAAGCCGTTGTTGGCTGTTGACGCCGATTCCAATGCGAACTTAAATGAGGTCCTCGGTGTTAAAGTAAGATCGACTTTGGGTGAGGCCAGAGAAGGGATGAAGAGCGGGGTGCCGACCGGTATGACCAGAGATCTCTACATGGAATACAAGATTGAGGAGGCCCTTGTTGAGAGTAAAAACTATGACCTGATTGTGATGGGCCGGCCCGAAGGCGCCGGCTGTTATTGCCATGCAAATACGCTCTTATCCAAATACATGGAGAGATTATGCGATAACTACAAGGTTATAGTCATGGATAATGAGGCCGGCATGGAGCATATTAGTCGTTTGGTAGTTCGAAAGGCCGATATCTTGCTGATTATATCCGATCCGACGCAGCGGGGTATACAGGCGGCAAAGAGGATCCGGGATCTGGTTCGGGAATTGAAGGTGGATGTCGAGAGGGAGTATGTGATTGTAAATCGGGTAAAAGACGGTTTGTCGGCTGCTGTTAAGGATGCCGTGGAAGAATCAGGATTAGATCTGGCAGGGTGCGTGCCGGAAGATGAAATAATTTGTCGCTACGATGCCGAAGGACGTCCTACTATGGAATTGCCTGAAGATGCTGTGGCGAGTCGTGCGTTGGATGAGATTTTTGAGAGAATTATCAAGAACTAAAAAACTGCCAAATGCTTCGCGAACTCGCCATAAAAAACTTTGCGATTATTGACGATCTGTCGGTCAGCTTTCGGGGTGGCTTGAGCGTATTGACCGGGGAGACAGGCGCCGGCAAATCGATTCTGCTAAATGCGGTGAATCTGATTATGGGAGGACGGGCTTCTGCGGAGATGATTAGAAGCTCTGAAGAGATGGCGGAGCTGGAGGCCCTATTCGAGGTCCCTTATGAAAGCGGTGCATCAAAAGTTGCCCAAGCACAGGGCTTTGATCTGGCAGAAGGGTTGCTGATTCGTCGGATAATTCACAAAAATGGTCGGCACAAGATCTATATCAACGGCAGGCTGGCTACTGGCCACATGCTCGCTGAGATTAACGTACATCTTGCAAGTATATCAGGCCAACATGCCTATCAGGGTCTGTTGAAATCGGAAGGACACCTTTACCTGTTAGATCAGTTTGGGGGGACTAGTAGACTTTGCAATAAGGTTTCCGATTGTTATAAGAAGGTACTTCCACTGATAAGACATCTGGCTGAGCTAAAGGGCAAAGAAAGCGAACAGGCCGAACGTCGTGAGCTTCTTGAGTTTCAGGTTCGTGAGATAAAACAATCTGAGGTTTTTTTAGGAGAAGATGATAAGCTCGAGCTGGAAAGGGAGCGACTAAGACATGCTGAACGTTTGTATGAGACCGTCGGCAAGTGTGTGAATTTGCTCTACGGCATAGATGGGGCGGTGGTTGAACGCCTTGCCGGTATCAGTAAGGAACTTCAGGCACTATGCAACATTGACCAAACCTTGTCAGATGTTACAAAAAGGCTTGAAGCAGCAGCCTTTGATATGGAGGATGTTGCCGGTTGGCTGCAAGATTATTTGCAGGGTTTAGTCTTTGATACTCACCGTTTAGAGGTTATCGAATCACGTTTATATACCTTGGAAAAGCTTAAACGCAAGTATGGTGGATCTATTGAATCGATACTTGCCTATGGTTGTGAAGTTGAAGAGGAACTTGAGCAGGTAACCTCTTTGCCGGGAAAGGTAGATCAGACGGAGACAGAACTTTCCGGAGTCCACAAACAATTGGGGGGGCTTTGTCGTGAGCTTTCCGACAAAAGGCGTAAGGCGGCTGTTCATTTAGCCCAATCCGCTCAAAAAGAACTGGCAACTCTAGGGATGGCAAAGACGCGCTTTGAGGTTAGCTTCAAACAAGTTCCAGTTGGTGAAGATACTGATCCACATCTTGTTTTAGACAGCATGGGAATGGAGGCAACAGGGATAGACCGTGTTGAGTTTCTTATTGCTCCAAATGTAGGTGAGGAGCTTAGATCACTTGCCCATATTGCCTCAGGTGGGGAACTGTCCAGGATTGTGCTTGCCTTGAAATCTATGCTTGCCACGAAGGATGCCGTTGAGACACTCATTTTTGATGAGGTTGACGCAGGCATTGGTGGTGGTGTATCTGAGATGGTTGGGAAGAAGCTGGAATCACTGGCCCGGTTTCATCAGGTTATATGTATTACCCACCTACCTCAGATTGCCTGTTTTGGGAGCAACCATTTTAGGATCGAAAAAGGTATTCGCGGAGGGCGTACTCGAACAACTATTAAGTCATTGGAGGGTGAAGCCAGGATACAAGAATTGGCCAGGATGCTGGGGGGAGCAAGGATCACAGAAAAAACCATGGAGTATGCCCGGGAGATGTTCTTAAGGCGTGAGCCGCCAATAATGGCAAGCCAAGGGCTCGCGCAAAAATAACTTCACATTTTGGCATCTCAGCTTCAGCCCATCTTTGGCCGATACCTCATTCGCAAACTCCTCGAAAT
>CAYSBQ010000214.1:0-4626 GCA_964429315.1 uncultured Desulfobacterales bacterium | reverse complement strand
TTATCGTACGTCGCAATGACGAAAGATGAAGCGCAACGCCGCAGATGGACTTTTTACGAAGTCGTCTTCATTAATGCCTGGATTCGAAGCCTCAAGGCATTCAGTCGTATAAAACCTTCTGCGTCCTGCTGATGATAGACTTGATCGTTCTCAAAGGTTGCAAAATCGCTTCTGTATATGGACTTATCAGATTTTCTCCCTATTACTCGGCAATTCCCTTTATAAAGTTCCAGACGTACAGTGCCCGAGACATCTTTTTGCGTTTCATTAACCATGGTCTGCAAGACTTTTCTCTCAGGTGAAAACCAGAATCCATTGTAGACAAGTTCAGCATATTTAGGAATCATCGCATCTCGAAGGTGCATGACTTCACGATCCATTGTGATCGATTCCATAGCCATGTGTGCTGCCCTCAAAATCGTTCCCCCCGGTGTTTCATAGACTCCCCGAGATTTCATTCCTACAAATCGATTTTCTACAAGATCTACCCGCCCTATGCCGTTTCTCCCTCCTAACACATTTAATCTGCCAAGGAGTTTCGCGGGAGAAAGTCTCTTATCGTCAATAGCCATCGGATCTCCACACTCAAAAGAGATCTCAACAATCTCCGATTTATCCGGGGCTTTCTGTGGAGATACGGTAAGCCTAAACATATCATCTGGAGGGCTTTCCCATGGGTCCTCAAGAATACCACCTTCGTAGCTAACGTGAAGCAAGTTTCGGTCCGTACTGTAAGGCTTTTTCGGCGTTGTTGGCACCGAAATCCCATGAGAACCGGCATAGTCCATCAATGACTGCCTGGAATTTAGCTCCCACAGGCGCCACGGAGCAATAATCTTGACATCAGGGAATAATGCTAAGTAAGCCAATTCAAAACGTACTTGGTCATTTCCCTTGCCGGTAGCACCATGGCTGACTGCATCACATCCCTCCATTTGTGCAATCTCGACCTGCCGCTTAGCGATCAGCGGCCGCGCCAGGGACGTTCCAAGCAAATAATTGCCTTCATATATGGCATTGGCACGAAAAGCAGGGAAGACATAATCCTTGACAAAACTCTCTGACAAATCCTCAATAACAGCCTTTTGGGCGCCAGCCTTTAACGCCTTTCGTTCAAGCCCATCCAGTTCTTCTCCTTGCCCAATATCAGCCACGAAGGCTATCACCGGACATTCATAAGTTTCCGTTAACCATTTAAGGATGACTGAAGTGTCGAGTCCACCTGAGTAGGCTAAAACGATCTTCTTGATTCCCTTTGACAAAAAATCACTCCTTTTTCAGTTGCCTAATGACTAATATACTTCTCCAAAACCGCCTTATGCATGTGAAGCTTGTTTTCTGCCTGGTCCAATACGACTGAATGTCCGCCTTCCAGCACATCCGCTGTAATCTCTTCATCCCTGTGAGCCGGAAGACAGTGCATGACTATGACATCTTTTTTAGCCAAACTAATCAATGCCTCATCAACCTGATACGGCTTAAAGATCTTCTTACGATGGGCCGATTCACTCTCTTGTCCCATGCTCGCCCACACATCCGTATATATCACATCCGCCCCACGAACAGCCTCTTTAGGATCAGAAATAACACAAATAGAATCTCCCGCATTCTGTTTTGCAAGCCCCAAGATCCGCTCTTGAGGAAGATAACCTTCAGGAGATGAAATAACAAGATTAAGCCCCAATATGGCCGCTGCATTCAGCCAGGAGTGGGCTACATTGTTACCATCACCCACCCATACGATCTTTAGTTCACTTACCCGCTCTTTTTTTTCCAATATGGTCATCAGATCACTCAATACCTGACAAGGATGGTAAAGATCGGTCAGACCGTTAATCACAGGGATAGAAGCCTCTGCCGCCAACTCATTTAAAAGATCCTGAGAATATGTCCGAACAACCAAGCCATCCAAATATCGGGAAAGGACTCGTGCTGTATCTGAAACAGGCTCGTTTCGAATCAGTTGGGTATCTTTGGCGCTTAAAAATAATGAGGCCCCACCTAATTGAATCATGGCGACTTCGAAGGAAACCCTTGTTCGCGTTGATGCCTTGTCAAAGATAAGCCCGATGGTCTTTCCCTGAAGTGGTTGGTCCGTGATCCCTAAACCTAAGCGTTTCTTTAACTCAAAGGAGCGGATAAACAAGCCGTCAAAATCATCGCTGCTCAAATCTCTGAGTGTCAGAAGGTCTTTCTTCATCTCTTTTTCCGCTATTCTGTACGTTACTTACTATTCTGAAACAGAATATCTAGACATTCAACAAGTCCATCGATGTCTTCTTTCTCAACAATCAGTGGAGGGATAAACCGCAATATATGTCCCTGTGTGCAATTAACCAAAAAACCCCGCTCCATACAACCATTTACAATATCACTGCCATTACATCCCAGATCAAGACCGATCAAAAGCCCTTCTCCACGGACATCGCGAATAACCGAATGCTTCGATTTCAAACCCAAGAGTTTGCTCCTGAAATATTGCCCCATTTCTTGACAATGCTCTACCACTCCTTCATCCAAGAGGGCCTTCACAACAGTCAGGGCTGCAGTGGCAACCAGCGGGGTCCCTCCAAAGGTAGAGGCATGAGATCCAGGAGTAAACGCCTTGGCCACTTCTTCTTTGGCAAGCATGGCCCCCATGGGAAGTCCATTGGCAATGGCCTTTGCCAATGTCATAATATCGGGAGTCAACCCAAAGTGTTCATAGGCAAAAAGCTTTCCTGTCCTTCCCATTCCGGTTTGCACTTCGTCAAATATCAGAAGCAACCCTTCTTTGTCGCATAAATCGCGCAAGCCCTCAAGATAACCGGGAGCTGGACACTGAACTCCACCCTCACCCTGGATCGGCTCCAGCATAACTGCACATGTATTGGGTGTAATAGCCTCACGAACTGCATTGAGATCATTAAAAGGTACAATATCAAACCCGTCCAAGAGCGGATCAAACCCCTTTTTGATCTTGGCCTGGCCCGTAGCTGACAACGTTGCCATAGTTCGGCCATGAAATGAGCCTTCCATGGTAATAAACCTGAATCGTTGCGGAAAACCACGATCCTTAAGACATTTCCGCGCCAGCTTTATCGCGGCTTCATTTGCTTCCGCGCCGCTGTTGCAGAAAAAGACCCGGTCGGCAAAGGAATGCTCTACAAGCCGCTCTGCCAACTCGGTTTGCGGTTCAGTATAATAAAGGTTTGATACATGTACCAAACGGCGCATCTGGTCTGAAACAGCCTTCGCAACACCTTCGTGGGCATGTCCCAAATTGCATACTGCAATTCCTGCTACAAAATCCTTATAACTGCGACCTTCCGCGTCTTTAAGCGTGCACCCCTTGCCCTCCGTAATTACAATCGGAAACCTGCCGTAGGTTGCAGCTATAACTCGATCTGCTTTTTGTATTGTCTCCTTGCCGGTCACTTGTTCTCCATTTGCATTTTAAGTCCGGTCCCCTTCATTCCCCCTCTGACTGCTCACTGACCACTGACCACAGACAACCGGCAACCGTTATCCACTAACCTGCGTTCCTATCCCCCTGTCTGTAAAAAGCTCAAGGAGGACTGCATGTGGTTTTCGGCCGTCAATAATATGAACCCTCTTCACACCCTCCCTAACAGCCTCAAGGGCACATTGCATCTTGGGAATCATACCACCAGAGATGGTTTCTCCCTCCAACAAGGCCTCCGCTCCGTCCACAGTAATGGACGATATAAGAGAACCACTCTCATCCATAACCCCCTCTACGTCTGTAAGAAGGATTAGTTTTATCGCTTTGAGCGAAATGGCAATCTTGCCGGCCACCCAGTCTGCATTTATGTTATATGTTTCCCCCGCCGCACCTGACCCTACCGGGGCAATGATGGGTATGAAGCCTCCTGCCTCTACGGTTCGTATGATATCAGGATTTACACTTACAACCTCGCCTACCATGCCAATGTCTATTAATTCAGGAGGTTTGTCTTGCGTTGATTGCGACCGAACAAGATGCTGCATCTTCTTTGCAAGTATCAACCCCCCGTCCTTGCCGCTCAGGCCTACTGCATTACCCCCATGCCGACTGATCTGAGCCACTATCTCCTTATTGACATTCCCCACAAGGACCATTTCAACCACATCCATAATAGGCTCATCAGTTACACGCATACCATCTACAAAACGAGAGCTAATCCCCATCTTGTCTAAAACAGATCCTATCTGTGGTCCCCCGCCGTGAACAACCACGGGATGAAAACCGATTAATTTCAACAAGGTAATATCTCTGGCAAAGTCCTGCTTAAGACCTTCATCCACCATAGCATGGCCACCATATTTAATAACAATAGTCTGGCCGGAAAAACGGCGAATATAAGGAAGGGCCTCAATCAATATGTCAGCAACATTGGTTGTCATTAGTCATTAGTCCGTGGTCAGTGGTCGGTTGCCTGTGTCAGGGGGCAGGTTTCAATAATGGGTAGCCAAGCAGCAAACCCTGCGCGGGGAACCTTTGAACTCTCCAGCCTCCAGCCTTCAACCTGGAACCTTTCAACCTTGACCCCTTGAACCCTTGGATCCTTGGATCCTTGGATCCTTGGATCCTTTATTTTCTTATAAAATATACCGGCTCAAATCCTCATCCTCTACAATGCCTTT
>CAYSBQ010000213.1:0-4666 GCA_964429315.1 uncultured Desulfobacterales bacterium | reverse complement strand
TCACCCTTGACGCCTTGCATCTGCAGCACCCTCGGCTTTTGCAACGTTAGGGTTATGTCAAAAATTGACGATGCCGCAAAGGAAAATCTCAGACGTACTCCTATCCTTGAATTTTTACAGCAAAGGATTGATAGGAAATAGAAGCCGCTGGAGAACCATTGGGGTTTCAACATTTCACATACATCAAAGACAGCGAGTTGATTGTTGGGATCTCTTTTACTCTTTCTTGAGATTATGGAATTGTGGAGGTATTATGACATTTAAGACACAATCTCTCATCGTGCTTGCAGTCCTGTCTGTCATTGATGCGGTTATCCCTGTGCCGATTGTTGGCTTGATCTTGATTCTTATATTACTGCAGAAGCCTCCGTGGTTTCAGCGGTTGATACGTGAAGTCTATGAAGCGTAGGGCAAAGCTGGGCAGACAATTGAGTCAGGTCTTCATTCTTCAAATTGTATGGTGAAAGTCTATAAGGTTTCTAATAATTGACTCTGTTAGCAGAAAGGAACGGATTGGGTTCGTTCACTTAAAATAACTTACTCTGGTGCCTTTTATCAAGTAACTTCCCGAGGTAATGAACGGAAAAACATATTCAAGAGCAGGTGTGACACAGAACAGTTCCATCTGTTCCATTGTATTCAATGTGTATGAATATCTTAAAGTCGAAATTTGGTATATTGAGGACTTTGAATGTTTTGATGACATTGACTGAATTGCGCAGTGTAGGAGAGAAGTGTGGCGGAGATTATATCCGGAAATGTCAGTGTAGGACAGTGCACGATTTATAGCCTGCAGACCAAGAATACTCAAGGTCACGACATCCTCCTCTTGCACGGAGCGAAATTCCAAGCTGCGACCTGGAAGGAACTCACAACCTTAGGCCGCTTGGATGACGCAGGCTACAGGCCACACGCCATTGATCTGCCAGGATTTGGCAAATCTCCGAGATGCACTGTGGCTTACGAAACGGTTCTGCAAGCGTTCATCCAGGATCAAAAGCTTTCCAGCCCCGTGCTTGTTGGACCATCAATGAGCGGCAGGATTATTTTGGACGTTGCTCTAAAATACCCGGAGTTTGTCGGAGGGCTAGTGTTGATCGGGGCCGTGGGAGTGCGAGAAAGAAGCGAGCAATTGGATAAGATCCGGATTCCTTGTCTGATCCTTTGGGGCAGTAACGACACGGTATCCCCACTGGCGCACGCACGCCTATTGCACCAGAGAATTCCCGGAGCGGAACTCCGGATCTTTGATAACGCCAGCCATCCGTGTTATTTGGATCAACCAGACCTGTGGCATCAAGAACTCCTTGCGTTTCTCCATAAGAATTTTACTTAACTTATCGAAAACAAGGGATACGTTCGTTCTGAAAGTGTACGGTCTGATAAGGGTTAAAGGAAGGATACAAAGATGATCGATACGCACTTTGAGCCTGTAAATACAAACCTGTCTTATGATCAGGCTAAAACCCTGTTTGAAACATATATCAAGGAGCCCAGTATCCACAAGCACTGCAGGGCATCCGAGGTGATCATGCGGGGATTGGCCGGACACTTTGGTCAGGACGAAGAGCAATGGGCAATCCTGGGATTGCTCCACGATATAGATTTTGAACAGACAAAGGATGACCCGGCCAATCATTGCGTCTATGCCAGAGGCATCTTAAGCGATGCCGGTGTTTCGGATGAGGCTATAGAGATCATCTGCTCTCATGCGTGGGGGAGTGAATGCGGTGGAGGAAATGTATTAAACAAAAAGAGAACAAGAAACATAGAGCATGCACTCGTTGCTGCGGAAACTGTAACAGGATTGATATCTGCTTCGGCCTTGATGACTCCTGACAAGAAGCTTGCCAGTATAAAAGTAAAGTCATTGAAAAAGAAGTATAAGAGCAAGGCATTCGCACGAAATTGCAATCGGTCGTTCATGGCGGAAATAGAAAATACAGGGATTCAACTGAGTGAATTTTTCGATATCGCGATTACCGCAATGCAGGAAATAAGCGATGAATTGGGGTTATAAGGGTATCAAGAGAGAGGCTGTGAAATATGGCCGGGTCATGCCATGCAGCTGACATCGCACTAAACCGGTTATTATTGGAGCTAAACAGAGTCGTGGAGTTGCCTTTTTTTGGCAAGCATCATCCTTATTTCTTTAAGGCCGTAAGAACATGAGAAGAGTGAAGTTGATCGTCATAGGAGGGGTTGCCGCCGGTGCTTCATCGGCCGCCAAGGCTAGAAGGTGTAATGAAGATGCCGAGATCGTCATATTTGAGAAGGGGCAAGACATTTCCTATGCCACTTGTGGTTTGCCCTATTATCTTTCCGGTGTTATTGCCAAAAGAGACGACCTGTTGATTACCACCAGTGAGTTTTTTAAAAGACGTTTCAACATAGACGTGCGGACCGGCCATGATGTACAGCGGATTGACCGACGTGCCCGTAAGATCCATTTTACGGATTTGGCTACCGGTGCCAGTGGAGAGGAGGGATACGACAAACTCATCGTCGCAACCGGTGCATCTGCCATTGTTCCTCCGGTTCCTGGTGTGGATCTGCCTTTTGTTTCCGCTTTAAAAACACTGGAGGATACGGATCGCATATTTGACTATACAAAACACAGTGAGCCCAAGCATGTCGTTGTGGTGGGCGGTGGGCTGGTGGGCATGGAAGCCGCGGAAAGCTTTGTTGTGGGAGGGGCGAAGGTTTCTGTCGTAGAACTCATGTCTCAGGTGCTTACCTTTTTGGACCCAGAGATGGCCGTCGTGGTGCACCAGCACCTGGGTGAAAAAGGGGTGGACCTTTACCTTGCCGAAGGGGTTTCCAGTATTGGGCAAAAAAATGGCAAGGGCTTCGTGAAAACGGATAGAGACCGAGAGATCCCGGCGGACCTTGTGATCATGGCCGTAGGTATCCGGCCCAACGTGGCCTTGGCCCGAGAGGCGGGCCTTGCCGTAGGCCCGAGCGGCGGCATTGCCGTAGACGAATTCATGCAGACTAAAGACCCGGACATCTTTGCCGCAGGGGATTGTGTGGAAAGTGTGAATGTGGTGACGGGCAAACCTGTACTTGTTCCTATGGGTTCGGCGGCCAACAAGCAAGGCAGGGCTGCTGGGGCAAATGCCATGGGCAGGCGCATCGCCATCAAGGGATTTACGGGCACCGTTATCGTCAAGGTGTTTGATCTGGCCGTGGGAAAGACGGGGATTACGGAAAGAGAAGCCGTCGAGGAGGGGTTTTCTCCCCTGGTCACGTACGTTTTGTCAAGCGACCATGCCGGATATTATCCGGGTTCCGAAACAGTTCGCATCAAGACCATATCGGACCGTGTCAGTCGGCGACTCCTGGGGGTGCAAATCATCGGGAAAAGTGGTGTGGATAAACGCCTTGATGTCATGGCAACGGCTATTTACAACGGCATGTCCATCGATGAGCTTCTTCAGTTGGACCTGGCTTATGCTCCACCCTATTCAGCTGCCCGAGATCCCATCATCTATGTGGGGGCGGTGGGGCAAGATTACCACGAAGGGGATTGGGAGCCCATTACGCCGGCGGAACTTCAAGCAAAAATGAAAAAGGGAGACGATTTTGCCCTTCTGGATACCCGAACCGGCAAGGAGCTCAAAGAGACAGGAATAATTCCAGGCGCCGTGCACATCCCGATTGATGAGCTTAGAGACCGGATTGATGAACTCGACAGGGAAAGAGAAACAATCCTGTATTGTGCCGTCGGCATGCGGTCATATTTGGGAAACCGTATTCTCGCCATGAAAGGATTCAAAAATGTCAAGACCCTTACGGGGGGTATTGAAAGCTGGACTCATGGCGTTCGTCATCAGGTGTAAGAAGACATTTGCCATCAAATGCCTGGAGGGAATAGGAACATTGGTCAGAAAGAAAGTTGTAAAGGAAAGTATGTAGTGGAATTTGGGTCTTCAATTTTGTCCTTGTCCCTAACCCTTGTATGAAACTCGATCAAGAAAATGTTTCTCTTTCGATCAAACCGGCCTCAGCGCTGCCAGAGGCGTCGATGAACGTTGAATCATGAACCTTGAGTGCAAGGAAGCTCGATCGGCGGTTCCAAAGTCCGCATTTAAAACTGTATCCGCGTTCGCCAACACCCATGGCGGAGAGATATACGGAAGGGAAAGGGGAGATACTGAGAGGGGAAACAGGAGAATCGGAGAATTGGAGAGTGAATGAGAAGAAGAAAATCTCTCAAAGAGCCCACAGATACATAGAGTAGAGGGCAAACCCATGGGCGGTAGATTCGGGAAATATGGCGATACAAAGCGCAAGGCCTTAATTCGCAAGAATCGCCTTAAGAACCCTGTTGGCCAGCAACCGAGGAAGCAAACTCTTCCGAAAGGCTTCCGAAAAAGCCACGTGCGCGAGAGCTTCAAAGACAAGGAAGAAGCAGTTGAAGATAGCAACAGGGGTGGTTAGGATACGGCCCGCTTGCTATAAGAGTCAAACGTAGACTTGAGCCCTTTTCTTCTTTTGGGATTAAGGTTGCCTAAGATCGAATTCGTTTCTAACTAATGTTAGCGAAATAAATCAGTTAACTGTGATTGAAAGAATCCGCTTTGGCAGGTATTGAGCAACAGTGACAAAATACAGGCAAATGTCAGGACAGGTGTGAACGGCTAGGGGATAGGAACGAAATGGA
>CAYSBQ010000212.1:0-4698 GCA_964429315.1 uncultured Desulfobacterales bacterium | reverse complement strand
TCAATATACCAATACCCGTCCCCTAGTTCCCTCTGGTGAATACTACCTCAAAACCCCATATCCTCGTTTATCAAGACAATCTTTACCCTGCCTTTCGGAAATGATTTCTCCGTGATAGTCCAGGTATTGCAAATGCGCTCCGGACTTTTGCAGTCTTCACAGTAAGATGTCTTGATACAGGGGGTCTTTTTGTCCAGGCGCATTGTATTGACAGGAGCTGTATAGTTTTTGATCCGTAACATCGCATGTTCAATATCAGGAACAATCTTATTTCGGCCTGCCATAATCACCACTGCCTTCGGACCGAATGTGATTGCCGCAACCCGGTTACCAATCATATCAAGGTTTACAAGCTTGCCTGTTTCAGTAATGGCATTTGTCCCGGTTATAAAGATATCTACAAGGAGCGCCTTCTTTCGCAATTCAGATTTTTCATTATCAGAAATCTTTTTGTCAAATGTATCCAAAACCTCCAGGTCCGTGTTATCTCTGATCACTTCATAGAGCCCTGAAGAGGTAAACGTCAGTGATCCACCCCAGGAAACAGTCTTTGCGCCGGCTTTGGGAAGGATCTCATTAAGGACAACATCTTTTGCCTCGCAAGCGCTTTCTGCTAAAAAGACCTCAAAATTATTCCCTTCGAGCACCTTCTTTAAGTCCTGCAAACGAATCTTCCAATAGTTTTCAATCGGCTTTTTCATCTCTACCCTCTTCCGTTAGAATTCAGCTTCTTTTCCCTTTGTATTCGGTCGAAACTCGCCACACCAGTCATCTGCCGACATAATCGGCCATGTCACATACAGCGTCGTCCGGGGGGTCTGGGTCTTGGGAAAAGGGGCGTTTTTCCGACAAAAGCCTTCATTGTTCACTCCTGGACGTTGTTTCCAGAAATCACATTTAGCACAACACCGCGTTTCTTGTGACACCCTTCCCCCTTTTTTGTATGCTTTCAATTTACCTGTAATGGTTCCCATCCAGAAATGGCCCTTTTTCCCCTGAGCTGCGTTCTCCACAGGTTTTGCGCCTTGGGCTTGAGAACAGCACGCCTGCGGCGTACCACGGTGCGCCTCGGCGTAAACCTTTGTGCGGCCTTGCTCAGAGAAATAACTGCTCATCTCTGACCGGCCTGCTTCCTGGAATGCCTGCTCTTTTAACGGGCTGGAAGGAAGCTATAAAAGATAGTGAACTTCCTTACCGGGAAGCAAAAGCTTCAATTGGAAACTTACGCCAGTGTCCGTCTATTTTTGACGATTCACGGATGGGCGCTATGCTAGCAAAAAAGATGGGCGAAATCCAGATAAAGGATCCTTCAAATACCTCATTTGACAGTTCTGGAGTTATGTTGTACTTTCTGGAACACAAAATTGCCCCTGAAGTCAGGGGAAACATCGTGAGGCTTTTATGAAATCCATATCTTTAAAAACCTTTATAGTCATCATTGCGCTGGGAGGGTTTTGTATGTCTTGTGCAGGCCCCAGATTCAACTGGCAATCACCCTATAGGAAAATCTCTTCTTTTGAAAAAGGTGACATCATCCATCTTCCTACCGGCGTTAAGCTGACAAAGGAACAGATGATAAGCATGATTGATAACTCCAGAATCATCTATGTGGGCGAATCTCACGACAACGTTTGTGCACATCAAGTCCAGTTGGAAATCTTAAAGGCGCTTTGCAAACTGAATCCGGGAAAAATAACTGTAGGCATTGAGATGCTAAAAAGGCCCTCTCAGGACATCGCTGATCAGTGGACCTCCGGAAAGCTGGAGGAAAAGGAGTTTGTCAGAACATGGGTGGGCGATTGGAGCAATGACTTTGAATACTATCTAGATATACTTAGATATATCCGTGAACACCATATTCCTCTCTTGGCCCTGCGTTCCTCTGACGAATGGATGGAAAAGGTAAAGGGATCACAATCTGCTAACGAAAAAAATGAACAAGGCCTTCCTGAAATGGATGTTGAAGACCCCTACCACCATTCCCATATCAAGGCTATCTTCGACGAACATCCGGGATCCAAACAGGACTTTGAAGATTTCTACAAGGTTCAGGTCCTGTGGGATGAATCTATGGCCTCAAGTATTTACGAATACCTTACAAGTAAAGTTGGTCTTGACAAGCAACTGGTTGTCTTTGCGGGAAGCCAGCATATTGAACACGGTTTTGGTATTCCCAGAAGGGTCTTCAGGCGGCTTCCGTTGTCTTACAGTATTGTCCTTCCAATAGCAGTAGAGCCTCCCCCTGCGGGAAAACATAAACTTATGCATGTCTCCCAGCCTGAAGTTCCGCTACAATTAGGAGATTTTGCATGGGCTGTCGGCTATGAGGACCTTACAGATGAGAAGGTTTATCTGGGGATCATGGTTCAGGATACGGAAGAGGGAGTAAAAATATTGGGAATAGGCAAGGATTCGGTAGCTCAAGAGGCAGGGCTAAAGAAGGGAGACATAATAAAGACCTTGGACTCCAAACCTATCGAAACATCATTTGACCTCACCTTCTTTATCAGCTTCAAGAATCCAGGGGACAATGGAACCATAGAGATACTGCGGGATGAAGAACCTCTATGCTTCGACGTCACCTTCAGAGCAGGTGGGTTTCACATGTAAGTGCAAAGGGCTTCAGCCCTAACAACATTTCGTAAACCCACAGAAGTGACAGAGCATGCAGCCTTCCTCAAAACTTACGGTCTGACCACATTCCGGGCAGATTTCTCCCAATAGGCTATTTTCATGCTTGACACCTCCCTTGTAAGAAGCATCTTTCATGTACCTTTCCTCCAGGATACGTGAAATAGCGTCAGGTATAGACATAACCAAACCACCATTTTGAAATACAGGATGCTCACCACCAATGCCCTTTAGCTGTTTAACAACCTGCTCCACCTTCACTCCGGATCTAAAGGCAAGAGATATAAGACGGCCAATGGCTTCCGTCTTTGCCGTTGTTGATTTACCTGACTTTCCGATTATGGCAAAGACCTCAAAAGGCTTGCCTTCATATTCTGTTACCGTCACATAAAGCTTGCCCATACCTGTGACTATCCTGGAAGTAAAACCATCCAAGGTCTCAGGCCTTTCCTTGGCTCTGGCCACGAAGCGGGCGTTTTTGGTCTCCTTTTGGTTAAAAGAAAGAACCTGGTTCTCCTTGCTTCCATCCCTGTATATTGTAACGCCCTTACAACCAAGTTTATAGGCAAGATCATAAATTTTTAAAACATCGTCCACTGTCGCATCCCGGGGCAGATTGACCGTCTTTGAGACAGCATTGTCGGTATATTTCTGAAAGGCACTCTGCATACGAATGTGCCATTCAGGTGAGACATCGTGGGCTGTCACAAACACCTCTTTTACATCTTCAGGTATTCCTTCTATATTCCGGACACTCCCCTTCCCAGCTATCGCATTCATCAACTCCGGGCTATAAAAACCCCTTTCCTTAGCCACTTGCTCAAAATACGGATTCACCTCAAGAAGTTTATCATTATCCATGACAGTCCTGACAAAGCTCAGGGCAAATAACGGTTCAATTCCGCTGGAACATCCGGCAATGATACTCAATGTGCCGGTAGGAGCAATTGTAGTGGTGGTAGCGTTGCGATAAGTTTGACCTTCGCGCTCACGAAAAATGCTTTTGTCAAAATTCTTGAAAACCCCCCGTTTTTCGGCCAAGTCTTTAGAGGCCTCATGTGATTCCTTCTGGATGAAACACATCACCTCCTCGGCGATCTCAAGGGCCTTCTCGCTATTATATGGAATCTGTAACCGATACAACATGTCTGCAAAACCCATAACACCAAGGCCGATTTTACGGTTGCCTTTTACCATTTCACCAATTTCGGGAAGGGGATATTTAGACATATCAATGGTATTATCCAAAAACCGAACAGCCTGCCAAACAACTTCCTTTAAGGCCTCGTAATCAATCACTAAGCCCTTACCATTGACGTGCACAAACTTCGCCAAATTGATCGACCCAAGATTGCACGCCTCCATTGGAAGCAAAGGTTGTTCTCCGCACGGGTTAGTGCTTTCTATCTCCCCCAAGCCGGGTGTAGGATTATCTTTGTTAAGTCGGTCTAAAAACACTATACCAGGGTCCCCATTCCGCCAGGCTTGCTTTACCAAGGCCTGGTAGACTTCGGCAGCATTTAACTTCCCCACCTCTTTTCCGTTCCTTGGTTCTATAAGAGCATAGGTATCTTCATTCTTTACGGTTTCCATAAATGTCTCGGTAACACCTACGGAAATATTAAAATTGTTCAGTTCATTGCTGTTGCTCTTGCAATAGATAAACTCCATGATATCCGGGTGATCAACTCTCAGAATAGCCATATTCGCCCCTCTGCGGGTCCCACCCTGTTTGACCTGTTCTGTGGCAGTGTTAAAGATACGCATAAAAGAGACGGGCCCGGAAGCAACCCCCCCCGTTGTCCCAACACGGCTGTGCTTTGCTCTCAGTCTGGAAAAGGAGAACCCCGTCCCCCCCCCCCGACTTATGTATAAGCGCGGCATTTTTTAAGGAATCGAAGATTCCCTCCATGCTATCTTCAACAGGAAGAACAAAACATGCGGCTAATTGGCCAAGGCTCCGGCCTGCATTCATGAGTGTCGGAGAATTAGGCAAAAACCTAAACTCCCTCATCATCTTGCAAAATTCCTCTTCCGCCTTTTTCGCATCAGAAGTATTGCCATATC
>CAYSBQ010000211.1:0-4725 GCA_964429315.1 uncultured Desulfobacterales bacterium | reverse complement strand
GCGGTACTTGCACTCGACCTGAAGCGGGTGGCAAGGCAGATGGGATTTGAGATTGAAACAAAATTCCTGGAAGCGGGGCTTCATGCAAGACCGGATCTGCTTCGGGAAAAATTGCAGACCGCAATCGACCAGATATCAGCGTCCCAAAGGTGCGAACGCATCGTCATCGGATATGGCGTATGCGGACGGGGAACCGTCGGCATACAATCTCGGGGCTTTCCTTTGGTCATTCCCAAGGTCCATGACTGCATCGCCTTGTTTCTTGGCGGCGATGCAATCTACAAAAAGGAATTTAAGCGCTATCCCGGTACCTTTTATCTTTCGGCCGGGTGGTATGAAGAAAAGATAGAACCCTCCTCCCAGCACAAAAATTCTGCGTTCTATGAAGACCAAAAACTGAACTATGACGAACTGGTGAATACATATGGCGAAAAAGCGGCCAAAGAAACATTCCGGTTTTTGAATACCTGGAAGAACAATTACCAACGGGCTGCCTTTATAGAAACCGGGGTCAAAGTTTCTTCAAAATATGAAGCATACGCACGGGATATGGCAAAGGCTTATGGCTGGAAATTCGAAAAATTGAATGGGGATCCGTCCCTGTTAATAAAACTCCTGACCACCGAGACGTCTACGGATGAGATTCTGATGGTTCCACCCCGGCATGTGATCGAATTCGATGCAGTCGAATCCAGCCTGTCTGCCAAGCCGATTTGGACAAAGGGGTCAACGCCGAGCAATGAACCCATGATCACGGTGGTGAAGGATGACCAAGTGCATAAAGCGACGGCCGGATTGACGAAAATCGGACTGGGAATCGATGCCGGGGGAACATACACAGATACCGTGATCTATGATCTTGAGCAACGCAAAACCCTCTGCAAGTGCAAAGCACTGACCACGAAATGGGATTTCAGCATTGGTATCGGAGAGGCACTGGCCGGTCTGGATCCAAATTTGCTAAAGCAGGTGGAGCTGGTGGCCCTGTCGACCACACTTGCCACCAATGCCATCGTTGAAGGAAATGGGCAGAAAGTCGGTATGATTATCATGCCGCCCTACGGCAACATGGAAAAGGGGGATGTCGCTTATGAACCCAAGGCACTCGTCCATGGGCAGCTGGAGATCAACGGAATAGAGATCGAACCTGTGGACGAATTGGAAATTCGAAGCGTCGTACACCGAATGGTTCGGGAAAACTCGGTCAAAGCATTCGCGGTATCGGGATATGCCGGTGCAATCAACCCGGAGCATGAACTCAAGGTGAAAGAGATCATTCGGGCGGAAACCGGGCTGGTCGTTACATGCGGGCACGAGCTTTCAAGCATTCTCAACTTTAAAACACGGGCCTATACTGCAATGCTGAACGCCAGAATAATTCCTAATCTGACCGGTTTGATTCTGGATTTAGAGAAAACCATCCAGAAGCTGGGAATTGCGGCGCCCATCGTTGTCGTAAAAGGAGATGGCGCGTTGATGAGTGCCGGCTTGGCCAAAGATCGGCCTGTGGAGACCATATTATCCGGCCCGGCCGCAAGCGTGGCCGGCGCCAGACACTTGACCGAATTAAAAGATGCCATCGTTGTGGATATGGGAGGCACCACAACGGATACCGCGGCATTGGCGGATGGTAACGTAAAGATTTGTGAAACCGGATCCGACGTGGGCGGGCATAAAACCCATGTGAAAGCGTTGGATATTCGCACTACCGGTCTTGGCGGGGATAGTCTTATTACATGGAAAGAGGGGCGTTTTTCAATCGGCCCCAGGAGGGTAGCCCCCATCGCATGGCTGGGCGAATTATATCCCGGAACGAACAGGGCCTTGGAGGCTCTGAGCCGGCATCTAGATAAATATACCGTTACCACGCAAGATATGCAGATCCTTGCGCTTACCGGCACGGCAGACGCCCTGGACCTCACCCCTCAGGAAGAAACCATCCTAGGACTTTTGCGCTCCCGGCCACACGCCATTGATGAGTTGATCCATCGAACCGGTGTCCTGTTTGCAAGGGGCCTCCATCTGCAGCGTTTGGAGGAGCATTATGTCATACAGCGCTGCGGCCTGACACTCACCGATATGTTACACGTGACGGGCCGGTTCGATCGATGGAGCAGGGAAGCAGCGGAGGTTTTCGCTCGGATGTTTGCCATAGTGACAAAAATGGAGGTTCCGGAGATGGCTGAACAGCTCCTCGAAATGGCAGTCGAGCGCCTGATTCTGGAAATATTGAAACGGCAATTGAGTGAAGAGACCGACCCTGAATCCCTGACGACCAATCCCGTCTGCAGGACGCTGATAGACAATATGCTAAATGGTGGAAACGACCAGTATGCGGTTCGAATCAAATTGAAACGGCCGGTGGTCGGTATCGGTGCACCCATACACTATTTTCTTCCAAAGATTGCAAAAAGTCTCGATGTTGAGACCCTGTTGCCGGAGAACGCGGATGTGGCCAACGCCATCGGCGCTATCACAAGCAATGTCCTGATCAAAAGACATCTGCGAATTATTCCCAACCAGGAAGGGGGTTTTCTCATAGATGGGTTGCCAGGCGCCAGACGTTTTAAAAGATTCAAGGATGCCGATGCATTTTCGAAAAAAGAAATAACCCGCATGGCGCGGGATCTGGCCCGGGCGGCCGGTACCGGTTCGAGGGAGGTGGAATTGAGAACGGAGGATAAAATATCCTACACAGCCGACGGCAAGACAATTTTTATGGGTCGATCGATTCATGCAAAAATAAGCGGTCAACCCGATTCGCTTGTATTGGCGGAAAATTAAACCTGCCGCGCGGGATCGACAATGTCGTGTCCAATAGAATTATGATCGGGGATGATCGTCGATGCCGCACAGCTTCTTGGCCGCTCTCGTCTTTTGCATCATATCGACGAGCCGTGAAATCATGATTCTTTGTGCCTGGGGAGATCCGGCGCCATGCATGGATTCGGTCAGGTAGCCCACGGCCGCCGTTCCCAGGGTCAAGTTTTCGATCAATCGTAAAATACGCATCCGGTTCAGCGTCGGTACCTCACCATTGGCCCTAAAGTATTTCCCTGTCCACTTGCCGGTTTCCGGTGCCGTTAAATCCATCTCGGATGGCATGGTCACCATCAACCCACCGGCGATGTCCTGGGCCATGCGCGAGATTTCATAGGGAAAGCGCGTTACATTCTGTTTATGGATGTTGGCCAGCAAGGTGTTCACGGAATAGGTGCCGCTGGGTTCCTGGCTGCCCTCGGAGGCACACGCAATACACCCGCAATAAAGGGTTTCGTTCAAATGGTTCATTTCGATGATCTTGTCTTTGATATGAGACGCTTTGGCAACGTTGTTATATTCCGCAGCGGTTTGAGACGCACCGATCAGGATGTCTCCCACGCCGACTTTACAGGCATAGCTCTGGCGGTGGTAGGCGGCAAACTTTTCAACCAGTTGTCCGGCAAATTCGTAGTCCTTATACATGAACACCCTGTCCCAGGGGACAAAGACATTGTCGAAAACAACCAGGGCCTCGTGTCCGCCAAATAGAATATTGCCTTGATCCAGCTTGCCTTTTTCCAGCTTACGGGTATCGCAGGACTGACGTCCCATGATGTATAAGATGCCTTGGGCATCGGACGGCAGTGCAAAGGAGACCGCATAGTCCCGGTCTGCTTCGCTCATGGCCATGGTGGGCATAACGATGATTTCATGGGAATTAACGGCGCCGGTCTGATGGGCCTTGGCGCCCCTGACGACGATGCCGTCTTCTCTTTCCTCGACCACGTGCAGGTAAAGATCCGGATCAGGTTGCTTGTGCGGGGGCAGGCTGCGGTCGCCTTTGGGGTCGGTCATGGCGCCGTCGCAGGTGAGATCATTTTCCTGAACATATTTTAAATAGCTTAAAAAGCGCTGGTTGTACGTGCTTTGACCGGCTTGATCCATATTGTAGGTGACAATGGAAAGGGCGTTCAGGGCATCCATTCCCACACAGCGCTGAAAGCAACACCCGGTTTCCCGGCCCATAAGCCGGCCCATTTTACTTTTTTTGACCAGGTCGTCGATACTCTGGTGGATGTGGGTGAAGCGGTTGATTTTATCCCCGCTGATATGGGAGACGGCGGTCATGATATCCACGTGCTCGGGGAGGTGCGCCATCTCATAGGTTTTGGCAACCGCCAGCATGGATGGCCGGATGATGGGATCATCTACCACATTTTCCAGTCGCTTGCCGAACATATACACCACCAGGTTCAAGTCTCTAAGGCTTGCTTCATATTGTTCAGGGGTCATCATGGTCATTTAATAGCTCCTTAATTATTCACTTCGATGATGTTTTTGACAATTATTGGATATTTGAATTATGACGGCAAAATTACAAGGTAATTCATCGTTAGCCCATTAGAAATTTTGATAATTTTCATAACCATTTATTTATTTAATAAACGTTGACGAAAATGGCCATAATCGGTCTGAATTATTGGCTTGCTAATTGAGTTGACTTATCAGCCGGTTATGATACATCTTAACATAATATTTAACTTCGAACGACTCATTCAAGGGGAAGGTAATCATGAAAAAGAGTTGTTTATTGCTTTCTTTTATTCGGCAGCCTTGACTTTAATGTCATACTAACGGCATTGCCAACGGTATCACTACCTACATTTATGTTGGCCGGCTATGCAATCAATCCTTACGAACTTTTTGGTTTTTGCTTACTGTTAGGTGCTATGGGGAAATCGG
>CAYSBQ010000210.1:0-4770 GCA_964429315.1 uncultured Desulfobacterales bacterium | reverse complement strand
GCCATCACTCACCTGCTAGGCAATAATTTATCGTAAGTGTTCACAGGTTCGGGGTTAGAGGTGTGGAGTCAGGCTGTTTTCCACTACAAAACGTTTACAAAACAACGCATGGTGATAAAAACGCAAACCCTGAACCTTTAAATCCGGAAACGGTTATAATTTATTAATATCGGATAGACCGTGGAGTGTTTACCACACCAAAAAAGAATGAGTGCTCTCAAACCTTTTCTCGTATTCAGAGGGAAACTATGGATCATAAGTACTTAGATGACATATTACCCCTAGTGAGGCAGCCAAGCCATTACCTTGGGTCTGAAATCAACGCAATAAAGAAGGACCCAAAACATGTGCGGCTCCACTTTGCTTTGGTTTTCCCCGAACTCTACGAAGTTGGGATGTCTTACCAAGGAACTCAAATATTATACCACATACTTAATAGCAAAAAAGAGATATCGGCCGAAAGGGTTTTCGCCCCAGGCGTTGACCTGGAAGCAGAACTCCGGGGTAGTGGTAGATGCTTACGCTCCCTTGAATCAGGCACAGCGCTTTTAAATTTTGATATCCTTGGCTTCAGTTTACTGTATGAGCTTACTTTTACCAATATTTTGAATATATTGAGTCTTTCTGACATTCCATTTTTTTCCAAAGACCGTGATGATTCTCACCCATTGATTATAGCTGGTGGTCCCTGTGCCTTCAACCCCGAGCCTTTGGCCAATTTTTTTGATGTTGTGGTTATAGGCGACGGTGAGGAGGTTATCGAGTTGCTGTCGGAGAAATGGTTGGAGTGGAAAAACGGTGACAGCGATCGCCAAACGCTTCTCAAAGAGTGGTCACAACTGCAGGGAGTCTATGTACCTTCTTTTTTTCAGGTTAGCAACGATTCAAGGGGCATTCAGGCGCTGACTCCTCAATTTAGCAATTACACAAGCATACAAAAAGCGGTAGTTCCCGATCTAAACAATGTTTCATATCCTGACCGGCCCCTGGTTCCCTTTGGCAAACCGATCCACGATCGTTTAAGCCTTGAAATCTGCCGGGGATGCTCGGGAGGGTGCCGTTTCTGCCAAGCCGGTATAATTTATCGTCCCGTGCGGGAACGCAGTCCCGAGGGCCTACTCTCTCTGGCAAAAAGGGCCTTGGTCAATACTGGCTATGAAGATGTATCACTCCTTTCGCTAAGTACCGGCGATTATGGCGCACTGCTGGGGCTTATGACGAGATTAATGAACAGGTGCGAGCCGGAAAAGATAGCTATTTCTCTGCCTTCTCTTCGGGTCGGGAGTTTGACTCCGCCTCTCATGACCCAGATAAAGCGGGTCAGAAAGACCGGCTTTACAATAGCGCCAGAGGCTGGGAGCCAGCGCTTGCGCGATGTGATCAATAAAAACATTACTGAGCAAGACCTCTTAAAGACCGTCGAAGACACCTTTGCGTTAGGATGGCAACGGATTAAACTCTACTTTATGATCGGTCTTCCTACGGAAACAAATTCTGATTTGGCTGCCATAGTGGAACTTGTTAGACGGCTCAAGAAACTTTGTGAGGCCGGTAAGGGGAGAAAAGATATTACAGTAAGTGTTTCTACCTTTGTCCCCAAGTCACACACCCCGTTTCAATGGTGTTCCCAAGTCCCATTAAAGGAAAGTCAAGAGAAGATCTTTATGCTTAAAAACGAACTTAAAGGACGTGGTATTCGCTTTAAATGGCAAAACCCCAAGATGAGTCTTCTTGAAGGCTTGTGGGCGAGAGGCGACAGGAGCCTGAGCCGATTACTGGTTGCTGCGCATGAAATGAGTTGCCGGTTCGATGCCTGGAGCGATCATTTTGACTTTGCTCGTTGGCAGGCGGCTATAGAAGCTTCCGGGGTAGACATTCATCTTTATACCCGAAGCCGAGCGGTATCGGAACCCCTTCCTTGGGATCACATACATTCGGGTGTTTCCAGTGATTTTTTAAAAGTAGAGCGGGAAAAGGCCTTTTCAGCAAACACGACGCCAGATTGTCGCCATGGTGAATGTAGTGATTGTGGCGTTTGTGACTTTAATCGTCTAAAACCGGTAACATTTACAGACGACAGCTTTACAGAGGCTTCATCTTATAAGAAGAAGGTTTTGGACGAAATAACGTACAGGAGCTTGCGAGTTTCGTATGCTAAAGAAGGTCCTGCAAGGTATTTTGGACATCTTGAACTTGCCAAGATCCTAGAACGGGCCTTCAGGCGAGCCCAAATCCCCTTGCGATTCTCGTCCGGGTTTCATCCTGTACCAAAGATCTCTTTTAAAACTGCGCTTCCCGTTGGTGTTGAAAGCAAAGAAGAACACTTTTTTATAGAGGTGCCCCCGCATATCAAAGTTGTCACTCTTGAAAAGGGTGTTAACATGCAATTGCCGGAAGGCCTGCGAATTTACGGGTGTAAACCCGGCTCCAAGAAATCAGAGAGAGATCGTTTTTACGCCTATAATTATACCGTAACCTTAAGGACTGGGAGCTTTTCAAGAAAAAAACTTGAAAGGTTTTTAGATTATTCGGAAAGCATTATTACTAAGACTACTCAAAAAGGCCAAATTAAGACGATAGACCTTAAAAAACTGATTACCAAGCTGCAACTTATCTCTTCCAAAGTCTTTGAGATGACACTCGATTTTTCCTCCGGGCTGCAGGTAAGACCAACAGAGGTGATCAAGCATCTATTTGATTTGTCTGAAAGGGATGTGAAGCTTGCCAGTATAGTAAAGAGACCGGCCACTTGATAATCGGAACAATGGGTGCCTTACTGGATGAACTAAGCCAGTCGGCAACACCGCACCTTCTTAGGGCTCGTCACTCAAATACCGTCATATCCGGCGGCCTTTTTAGCTATCTTCTGAGTTGCGCGGTTGGTCACATACCCCATTATGCTCCTACGTTAGTACCTTGAATACAACACAAAACCCATCGAATGCTTAACGACTTCGTTTGCAGTCCATCAGCGCGAGAAAGAGTTGTACTAATGATTAATGATCAACTCGATCAAAGAATGGCCTAAGGACACAGAGGGCTAATGAACCGTTGTTTCCCCCCCAGCCTTTCTTTTCAACAGTTCTAAGGTACCTCTAATATTATCCCTTAGTTCTTCGGCGGTTTCGCGCAATTGTCTGAGATTACTTCCAAGGGCGTCAAAGGCTTCTCGGATGGCCACTAGATCGACCTTTGTTTCGTTAAGGAGTTTTTCTCTTTCTAGAAAGCCCCTATAAGCTGTCAGGATCGTTGTGTTTACCTCGGATAGCTCTCCTAATTGCAGCTCAAGCATATAATGACTTGAGCCGTTATTGTTGATAAATTCACAGCTAGTAATAGTCCCGCTAACGATGAAGGAACCCGCCAGTACACCTTCTGGTAGCTTAATCTCAAGGTCCAAGTTTGCTCCAACGGTTCTTGGTGAGTCAGCATGCAGGACCATGGTATCATTTGTTAGCTCGATTATCCGATTCGTCATTTCGTTCCACGCCCCCTTCCTTTAGAGTGTTTCCGTAACTCCCGTCATTTCTCTTACTAGCAACCATGATGCCAAGTATCTTGATGGACGGTATAAACAGTTATTTCATACGGTTGGGATGCTAATGTGGGTTGTGCCAAAGAGAACTACACCCCAAAGGTGGGAAAAGTTTTTCCGTTTTTGTCCCATAAAAAGTCACATAAGAATAAAAAAATGCTTGTTCGCCCGGTCGGGGTGGCGGAGGTTTGTCTGTGCAAACGACTTGCTATTTTTCCCTTGACACGTACATTTAAACCAAAGTATATTTAGCCTGCAAACCGGCAGGCTAAAAAGAAAGGTTGAAATGAAACAAGATCCAATACTCAAAGAAAATGCCCTCTTGCGGGATTCAGAAGCTTCTCAGCCTTGGATTAAGGCGGGATTTCGAGTCGGGGATAAAGGCACGCACACCAGCAGAACCATCATGTTCAAAGAACTGGATTTATTGTTTGAAGACCAGGAGCAAAACACCTCGCGTGAAACCTATGTATCTGCCATCATTGATCAAAATCGTCTTGGAAAGAAGACTGTTTCCACGCGAAAGCTAACCTGTCAACGCCTGAGCGAGCTTTATGGACTCGATCCGTCTGTCCCGCTTTTCCGTGTTTTGCGCAATCTTTGGCAGTTTGATGAAACTGGTCGTCCTCTGCTTGCTTTATTAACCGCTTTAGCGAGAGACCCCCTTTTAAGGATTACATCGCCCTCGATCCTTCAGATGAATACCGGTGAAGAGCTCATGCGCCAGAAATTAACGGATGCGCTTCGTCAGAGTGTCCAGAACAGGTTAAATAACGGTACGCTTGATACGGTCGTGCGCAATACGTCATCCTCCTGGACACAGTCCGGGCACCTGACAGGCCGCGTGCGGAAATATCGGCAGAAGGCAAACCCGACACCTATTGTCACAACCTACGCCCTTGTTTTGGGTTACATTCTTGGGGCTCGTGGCAACGGTTTATTCAATACGCTTTGGGCAAAAGTGCTCGATACACCCCAGGAGGAACTGATCTCTCTGGCGACTGATGCCAAAAGATTAGGGTTTTTGGATTTAAGCCAGGCAGGCGGGGTCGTGGAGGTTTCGTTTACCCGTCTATTTACGGAAGATGAAAGGCATTTGATACATGGGACGGATTGAAGAACTGGCAATTCGCTATCGTAATCATATCTCTGCGCCGTGGCAGCGCAACCTGGCCGGAGATCAGAAAACAATCTTTGTGGTCTATCCAAAAGATGACGAACGCAAGTTGAGTGCG
>CAYSBQ010000209.1:591-4844 GCA_964429315.1 uncultured Desulfobacterales bacterium | reverse complement strand
TTAAAGAATCGGTTATCATCTTTTCAACGTCCTTTGCCTCAACCGATCCTTTAATTCCCGCGACCGCCTCTCTGACAATTGCGTTGACCTCTTCTAATTCATCGTGTCTTAACGGCATAACAAACTCCTTTATCCGGGGCGACACAAGCCGCCCCGGTGTTTTGTTAGCTAATCTGCGTGGCCGTCAGCGGTGAATATCGAAGGCCGAAAAGAAAGCCCATGATAGCGCCGTCAACCGCATCGCTCTGGGTCTCAGTGGCTTTCAAGCGTACAAACTTGCTCCCTACCGCACTATTGACCGTGGCAGCGGCTACCGTGGCAGCATCAACCTCAATCCAGAGCATCGTATTGGCAGTGCCAACCGATGTAACGCCGGAGGTTGTTGCGGCGGTCAGTGTACCAGGAATATCGGTCGTGGCGATTGCCTGATACCGGAAAACGATTGCCGTGGTGTAGCTTGCCGCTGCATTGCTGCAAGCCTCGATGGTGATGGTTGCAGCTCCCGACCCGCCATTGGTGTTCATTGCGATAACGAACACAACACCTTGAGCGTTGTGCAGGTTGATCACATCGGTGGCCGGTGAATTTTCAAAGATATCCTCGTTTTTGGCAATGAAAGAGCTGTTGCCGCAGTGTACCGGATGGATTGTTTCAATCAATGGTCTCATTTTACTGTCCTCCTATTCGCGTTTTTTGCGACTTTTCGTTATGCTCTGGTATCCAGGGTGATGAAATGGCTCTGTGTTGCACCGGAGCCGCCCTTGTATGGCGTTAATGCCGAGGCCCTTACAGGCTGTCCGTCCACCCTGAGAACAAACCGGAACACGCTCTCGTCGTAGATGAACTGAACATGGATGCTCATGTCGCTCTGAATCCCGCCTTTTTCGGCCATGATGTACCCGTTTTTCAGGTCGGCAAAGATGATGTCGCCCTGGGTTCCGAGGGTCGCGGCCTGCTCAATCGGAGTTACCGGCCTGCCAAGCAATGCCCCGCCGGGGGCGTTCACAAGGGTATTTCCGGGCGGCAGAT
This sequence comes from uncultured Desulfobacterales bacterium, assembly GCA_964429315.1. Classification (GTDB taxonomy): domain Bacteria; phylum Desulfobacterota; class Desulfobacteria; order Desulfobacterales. The sequence goes on along the minus strand of CAYSBQ010000209.1, from coordinate 3,815 downwards.
AAACCGGGATTCCACCAGTACCAACCGCCACGCTCATGGTCAGAAGCTGGGGCAGAATATTCTGGTTGATATACCACTCAGCGGATGAAAGGCTGGAGGCGAACATTCTGGAATACATCTTGATAACGTTCTCTGCCAGGATTGTCGCAGCGTCCTGTCCGGTCTCTTTCCCAACCGATACCAAGCACCCTGATTGCAGTATTCCGAGAGGTGTCCCGGCCCCGGTCCCGTTTATGATTGCATCATCAACCTGGAAGCCGAACTCGCTCACAAACGACCGCTGAATGTAACTTTCGAGGGCGGCAGCGTCCTGAATCAGCTCATCGGTTGCATAGCAAAGCCCGATCAGTTTTTTAAGATTCAGCTCAATCATGCGGAATTTGGGCTTGCTGGCGGTTTTCTGGGCAGCTTCGTCTTTCCAGTAGGCTACCACCCCACCGAATCTGGTAGAGGCACGACTGGTTTCATCAAAGCCCGGAATCTTAATCCCGTTTGAGTTTCCGCTGATCGGAATCCGGTTACACCTTGAGGCAAGAACCCCGGTATTGAACACTTCCTCAAGCAGAACGGATGAAAAGTCCTGCTGAACCAGAAACCCGCCGTCACTGGAAACCGACTCGCCCAGACCGGTCGCGGCGTTGAAAAGGCGCGGGTCAACCTGTCCACCGGGCATTCCGGCCCGCATAACGGCTGACATTTGCTCACCGAAGCTCGAAAACTGCTCTCTGTCTTCCCGGCGGCTGGTGTTGGATTTGTTCTGCGGAGCCGGGGCGGTCTTTGGTTTCTCAGGCTCTTCGAGTGACCGCTGAATCCTGTCCTGTCGCTGCATTGATGCGACAATCTTGTTCAGGTCTTCAACGGTGTCCAAAAGTTCATTTTTGAGCGCCAGTTCCGCTTCGGTAATCTCGCGGGCTTCATTGACACACTTTGCGTCAATGTCGGCGGCCTTTTTCATCAGGTTTCTGATGTCTTCACGGTATTGTGTCATGGTCTTCATTTTTAGTTTTCCTCCTGCGGTTAAACTGATGGGGGCCACAATTTCGGCCCTGGTCAATAAGTCGGATACACGGTCCTTTTTCGGTTTTTCCGGTGCAGCGTCCCGCTGATCGGTTTTTTCCGGCGGTGGTGCCTCTTCGGTCTCAGCGTCCCGCTGATCGTCAGAGAATCCTTCCGCAAGGATCTTTTTTGCCTCTGCTCTCGAAAGACAAGCGTCCCGCAGGGCTTTTTCGAGCGTTCTTTTTGATGTTTTACTCACCCGGTCCTTGATTGAATCGGGTGTTTTTGCAAAAATTGACAGATCATAATTCCCTTCCAGCAGCTCTCCGTCATAAACTCGGTCTGCAAGGCCGTTCTCGACAGCTTCTTTTGCGGTAAACCACGTTTCAGCTTCCATCCAGGCAAGTATGGCAGACCTGTCTTTTCCGCTTCTTTTGGCGTAATCGTCCGCAATTGAATCGTTTATTTTTTCATGCAGGTTTTTCTCTTTGCCCAGGTCTTTAATCAACCCGTCAAGCTCTTTTGCATTGAAATAACCGAGAATATCTAAAAAGCTCATGGCGTTATGGATCATTAAAAATCCACCATCGACAATCTCAACCTCGTTTGCGCCCATTGCCAGAAATGACGCTGCCGAAGCCGCAAGTCCGTCAATGTGGGCGATAACATTGGCTTTGTGCTGCATGATTGCCGTTTTCATGGCCCTGGCAGCGAAAATATCACCCCCGGATGAGTCTATTCTGAGGTGGATTGTCCCGGCATCAATGGCATTGAACTCTTTTATCCATTCCTGATGGTCGGCCCCGAACCACCCGCCGATGTCTGAATAGAGATAAACAGTCGCTTCCCCTGCCTTGTTTTGTGGCTCATGGCGGTCACTTATTCGCCTCTCGCCTATCTTTCTGACGGTAAGCACGTTATTTCTCCTTGTTTGCAATCAGTTTTAGATTGTTTTGCGGTGGTTCTTTTGTAACCTGTGGCGTATTGTTTTTAGAAAGATACTCTCCAAACCGGCTGACGGGTATCAACCCCGTTGGCATCCAGTTCTCATCCATAAGAGGATCTGAACTTGGATTGCCGCCCTCAAGCATAATGGCTCTATTGGGTGTCATTGCCCCGGTTCCGATCATAAGTTTGTAATACTCGGCCCGGTCTTTTGAGTTTGCCCTCAGAAGCCCCTCAAATACATGCTTGTAATAAAACCCGGCCTTTATCTGCCGGTCTGAAATGAGCTGCATGTTGTATGACTGTTCAAGTTCAACCAGCCACGGCAAGATTGAGTCGATCAAAAAGGAAATCTGCTCTGACTCAATATTACTAAAAGACGATTTTGTCAGATCCTTGAGCTTGTGCGGGGGGAGGTTAAACCACCTGGCAATCTCTGGAATCTGGAACTGTCTTGACTCAAGAAACTGGCTATCTTCCGGGTTTATGGATATGCTTTTTATGTCCATGCCCTCTTCAAGCAGCATCAGTCTGCGGCTATTTCCAAGTCCGGCATAAGACTCTGACAGGGCTTTTTTCATGGCCTTGGCGGTCTCAGCGTTTACCTGATTCGGATGGGTGACGACAGCGCTCGGATTAATGCCGTTTTTAAAGTACATTTCTCCAAATGTTTCCATTGCCATGCCAAGCCCGATTGACTTTCTCGCCATATTGACAACCGAATACCCGACAAAGCCATCGAACCCAAGCCCATGCAAGTGGAGTATGTTTTCACGCGGCAAGTATATCTGCTCACCACTCGGCATGGTTATTCGATAAAGCAGTTTGCCCTCAATCATTTCGGGATATACACGATTTGGGACAATCGGCCATAGCTCCGCAAGATTGCCAGCGCCATCGTAAACCTTTTCTGCGTACCCGTTGCCCCATGTCAAAATGTGAGACATAAAGCAGTCGCGGACGTTCTTGGCGTTCATGTATGGATTGGCGCGGGAATGTAAAACACGATAGGAGGGGTCGCTATACGCTATTTCATTGTCCCTGCCCTTTCGCTGCATAAGATGCAGAGGCAATGACGAAATGGTGCCTGAAATGAGCGTTACAGCGTTGAAAACTGCTGAATAGGTTAGCGCGGTTGTCTCGGTGACGTTCTCACCGGACGATGACTGAGCGCCGATAAGATTCCATAAAGACGTATTCCACGCCTTCGGGTCAGACAAGGAAAGATTAAAAAACTTGCGGATCTTCTGTATTACGCCCACATAAAACCCCTGCTTTGGTTT
>CAYSBQ010000209.1:0-581 GCA_964429315.1 uncultured Desulfobacterales bacterium | reverse complement strand
CGCCTTTGGATCATTAACGCCCAGGTTTCTTAATTTTCTTTTAGCCCATGCAAAAATGCCCAAAAGGATAGTCTCCGTTTGGGCATATCAATACAGAAAGTATGTTTTGTGTCAATATGTTGTGTTTTATACTGTCAAAATGCTTGCATATGGTTATAAATGGGAAACATTATGCGCGGATTCAACCTTGATTCATCATTGACGACCTTCTGAGGGCCACAATCGAAACCCTTGTTATCCGCATGGCTTTGTGAGCATATTTCTCGGCAGCCAGCTTGCCGTGGTCTGACCATAGCCGTATTGTGGCTTCTGTCACATCAAAATACCTTGCAACTTCGTCAACCCTGAAAAGGTCTTTCATCGGGAGGCTGCATTCAATTTCGTCCGCTTGAGTTTCAACTATTTTGAGTTTTTTACTTGGTCTCGCCATTGTTAAATCCTTTTTTATGGGTGTTATACCGACATTCGCTCAAGTATTTCTTCTTCCGTCATGTTGTCATAAACAGAACCTCTATTCCGGCCCTCCGGGTTAAGAGCCATGAGCGTAACCGCGTTGAATGTAGCCATCAGTGGGTCAATCT
>CAYSBQ010000208.1:0-4880 GCA_964429315.1 uncultured Desulfobacterales bacterium | reverse complement strand
CGATGGTGCCATTGAATGGAAGAGAATTACGGTAAAACCTCCCAATGATCGTATCAACAGCCGGTGTGTATGCCAAAGCTCGAACGCCTTCTTTCTCATTGATCCCGTTTACATAAATAATATTCTTGTTGTCCGTTGCGTTATGGGTGACCGCAATGTGATACCACCTGTTCACTTGTGGCACGGTATCTGATCGAATATAGGAATATGAACTGCCGTCGCCCACCAGAGCCGCTATTCTCTGGGCTGTTCCCATCTGCAGATTGATTCCGTCACCTGCCCCCTGTTTATTCGTGACAATGCCGTCCCATGTATCCAAACGGGATGCCTTTGCCCATGCAGAGATAGTAATATTTTCAGGCGTTAGGCCCGAACTGTTCCCCACGTTCACGTAGTCATCGCTCCCATCAAAATCAAGGGCATTGTCAATTTTGCCCGTGACCCAATCGGTTGAGGGATCCATGCTAACGAGCGTTCCGTGATTGCCCTCAGTGCTGGAATCTTCAGCTGTGGTCCCACTGCTCTCATCCAGCTTCCAGTGCCCTACCAGGTAGACACTAAGAGGTGTTCCGCCAGCCGCAGCCTCCACGGTTACACTGAGTATGATTTGGGTTGTACTGCCGGCACAGGCCGAGTCTGTGGCTGTCAACGTAAAGGTGTATGTGCCGGCCGTGGTTGTACCATTTTTGGCAATTGTACACGTATCTGATCCGTTGGTAGAAACCATAAAACCTGTTGCACCACCTGTGCTGAGAGTCCAGTCTATATCTCCAAGATGGCCGCCTGTGGCCCGGAAAGTTTCCTCTTGCGTGGGATCGCTCCATACCAAGTCCGTACCCGCGCCGCTCGTTCGCGACACAACCAGGCTCGATGTGACCTCCAGGCTGAACGATCCTGTATCTGTCTTTGGTCCGTCGTCAGCCGCCAGGGTAGAGTCCTCAATGCTGACATCAAGGGTGTAAGTGCCTGGACACTGACTAAGTGTACCGGACAACTGACCAGTATAGGTGTGCAGAAAGAAGTCTGTAAACCCACCATCGTCGTCCAGGCTCCATTCGTAAGGAGTTGTACCGCCGGTGGCCTGGAAGGTCACCGAGTAGTCGCTGTTTACAATACCCGAAGATATACTTGTAGTTGTGATAACAACATCGGTTCCTGAATCGCAGAGTGCAACGCCGTAACAGTCCTGATCTTCGCAGTCGACGTATCCATCACCGTCGTCGTCCGTGCCGTTATCACAGGTTTCCGATGTGATACTACTACTGCTAGTGCTCGTACAATCTTTGTCAAGTAGCTGGTTTATGGAAAAGGCCCTCATTAAATCGTCATAGCGGCTGGAGGCAGGATCTCCGTGAAACTCAATCTTGGTCGTATCGTCAAGCTGGGTATCGGTTCCTTCATTAAACCCATCGAAGAAGCCGTCAGCATTATCGCCGTCCAGATCCTTGGCGCCACCGCTAAGAACAATGAAGGCATGATTAGTTATCTGCGACGTGCTCTGATTGGTCGTGTGGACTTTTGATGAATCTTTGTAAGAAGTGATGCTATCTAGTGTTGTGCAAAGATTGCTGCTGGTTGTTGCAGTTAAATCTTCATACACACCATATTTTATGCTGTTTCCCCATGGATCATTGCCTGAAGGTAGGCCCAAGGTGTCATAGGGGAGATTGCCCACATACACGCCGGTATCTTCAGTGCCATCAGTGCCGCTATCGGCGTAGGGCAGTCGATAGTTGGCCATGCTGTAGCCTCGTAGAGCACGGTCTGCATCTTCCAAGGTAGCCTGAGCCTTCTTGATCTTGGCAGACCGAACAAGGGATGGAAGCACCGTTGCAACGATGGAAATGATAATGCCCACAATGACCAGGACTATGGCCATCTCAATGAGAGTGAACCCGGCCCGTTTTCTATCCTTCCACTGTGGCAAGGCGGAAATCGCTATTTTTGTTCTCCCACGTAAAAGCTGCATTAGTGAGTTAAATCCTTATCAATGGCAACTTCGCTGGTAGACAATCCCCTGTCATATATCCTGAGTTCGTCAATGAGGCCGTTGAAACGATAGCCGGAGCTGTTCGTCCAACCGCTTATGCGGAAATTCGATCCCACTGTGCTATTGTTCTGACTGCCCTGGAGTAGACTTAAGGACTGTTCCTCGCCATCAATGAAAAGTACATTTTGGGCTGTGCCACTATTGGTAAACACGGCGGCTATATAATGCCATTCGTCTTCAAGTGTTGATGAAGCATTGCTTATGCCATAGATATCCCCACCGCCCGTATTAAAACCAAAGTAGTCGCTGGAGAACCAAAGGTCATATGAGGTCCAGCCGATCGGCATCTCGCTGTTTCCCCCAAGCCATTTCATCCAGAATGTAACCGTTGTCTGATCGCCGGATGTTGTGGAGACGGGAAGGCCAGCTATGGCAATATAACTATCGCTGTTGGAAAATTCACCTGCGTAGCCAATCTGACTGTCAGTCGTATTGATCGCGGCACTTCCATTGGGAGTCCCGTTGTACCCGTTTCCTGACGAATCAGCGACATCAGCGTCTCCGACATTCCAAGTGCTCTCGTCCATGTAATATACAGCAACGGGGTCTGTATAACACGTTCCTGAACAGGTATGCGTTAGGGTATAGAGAGTAGTTATTTCATCTTCACTCAGGGCCTTGGAATAGAGCATAAACTCATCTACCTTGGAGTCGATGGTGTTATAGCCGGGGCTTTTTCCTATGTAGAGGGAGTCATCGTTGTCACTGTTCGTATTCATGGAGATGCCGGATGCACTATTGTCGAGTGTGGCGTTAATATAGAGCTTTAGAGTACCGGAATCATAAACGCCTGTGATAAAATACCATGTCCCGGAACTCATTGCGGCGTTGGAATCAAGGCCCTGATTTGAGGGGTCAACACGGAAATGGATTTTTCCGGAACTTGGCCTTAGCCACATGGCATAGTTCCTTCTTGAGCCGTTTCCCTTGATAAATATCTGATCCCATCCGCCGGAAGAATTTTCCATCATCTTGTACCAGAAGCAAACAGACCAGTCGGTACCGGTAAAATCGATTGAGCTATTGTCAGGAATCTCGATGCCATGGCTAGCAGCCGTAAAGGAGGCGGCGCTGCATACCTTGCCCGAGCCGATAGTATCCGCACTATTTTGTGCCGTTCCATGATGTGTACCTTCCGAATCTAAAACCTCCCCTTCCGTCCCATCCCAACTGCACTCGTCCATGCGCCACTCGGCTATAAGGTCTACAGAGTAGGGAGCGCCGATGGCGTTATTTTCGACCGTGACGTGGAAGGTGAGCTGGGCGGTATTGCCGGAGCAGCTTGAGTCCGTGGCTGTCAGAGTAAAGGTGTATGTGTTGGCAATTGTTGAGCCGTTCTTCTTGACGACGCATGTATCACTTCCTGTGGAAGTCACTGTAAAGCCGGTCGCGCCACCCGCGCTGAGCGTCCAACCAATGTCTCCAAGATGGCTGTTGTTCGTTGTGAAGGTTTCCTGTTGCGTTAGACTATTCCAGGTAATGTTTGTGCCGGACCCGCTCGTTCGGGAAACCGAGAGATCGGTTGTCACTTCAAGATCAAAGGATCCTGTAGCCGTCTTAGGTCCTCCGTCTGCTGAAAGTGTGGAATCTTCCACTTTGACTCCAATGCTGTAAATCCCGGGGCACCGGTCCATGGTACCGGAGAGCTTGCCGGTATATGTATGGAGAAAAAAGTCCGTAAATCCACCGTCACTGGTCAGTTCCCACTCATAGGGGGTTGTGCCTCCCGTGGCCTGGAAGGTAACGGAGTAGTCATCGTTTAACTTCCCGGGTGGTATGCTTGATGTAGTGATCACCACATTGGCCCCGCCCGGGCCGCATGGACTAACGCCGTAGCAGTCCTGATCATCGCAATCAATGTAACCGTCGCCATCATCATCTGTTCCGTTATCACAGGTTTCCGTGGTCGTGTCATCATCTCCGGCGGTATGGCTCGTGCAGTTTGTCTGAACAAGCTCAGTTAGAGAATAGGCCCTCATCAGATCATCATAGCGAGTGTTTACAGGATTGCCGTGAAACTCAATCTTGTTAGTATCGTCAAATTGTACGTCGCTTCCTTCATTAAACCCATCGAAGAAGCCGTCGGCGTTATCGCCGTCCAGATCCTTGGCCCCGCCGCTAACAACGACGTAGGCCTCGTTCGTTATCTCTCCGGTATTCTCATCCGTTATGTGCATCTTAGAGATATTGTTGTAAGAGGTAATGCCATTTAGAGTCGTACAAAAATTGCTGCCGGTTGTTGTAGTTAAATCCGCGTAGACGGCATACTTGATGGCATTTTCCCAGGCATCCGTCCCACTAGAAAGCCCCAGTGTGCGAAAGGGGAGATTCCCTGCATATATACCGGTGTCCTCATTTCCATCAGTGCCGGTATCGGCACAGGGTAGCCGATGGTTGATGATACTATAGCCTTGCAAGGCATGGTCCGCCTTTTTCAAGATTGCCTGGGCTTTTTTTGCTTTGGCGGATTGAATAAGGGAAGGCAGTACGGAAGCGACAATGGAGATGACAATTCCCATAATGACCAGGACTATGGCCATTTCAATGAGGGTAAACCCATTGGTGGCTTCAGTCTGTCTTCGAAACGTGGTGATGTTTTGTGAGATAGAGGTGTTTTTCATTTTGTGATATCGTGTAAAATCTTTACGACTTCAGGCCGTACAGTGCTGAGAGAACTGACTCTTGAGTTTGCAAATAGCATGCCTTTCATTAACCTTCCACAGTCCATCCGGCGCAAAAACAACTTAGCACTTATGGGGATACAGGGCTGTGCCGCATAAGCGCTAACTTGTTTTACTTGACATAATATTTATAATATCATATACTTTCA